>JBFXKJ010000214.1:0-6870 GCA_050173895.1 Mangrovibacterium sp.
TCAGTTCTTCCGCCCTTGAAATTCTCCGGCCGGAACCATACCCTGGAAATACTCTTATATAAGGACCTGAACACAACTGGCATTTGGGACGGAGACGATCAACCTGCCGGACGGTATACCCTGGCGGTCGGCGATGTTCCTTTTGTAACAAACGCAGCCGGTCTGATCCGGTATCGCGGCATGCCCGCCGGAACTTACGGAATTACCATTACACCGACCAACGGTTGGTATGCCGAAAAAAGGGAGGTAGCGATCGATCGTTCCAAACGGCTGGAGATCCCATTACAGCAGGCAGCAGTTTTGAAAGGAGGAATAACAGTAATTGCCAACGGAGCCAATGGCCTGACCCGCGAAACAATGGCCACGCACGGGCTTCGAATAACCGCCGAATCCAAAGAGGGGAAAATGTACACTGCGCAAACAGGAGAGAAAGGGAATTTCATTTTTTACCTGCCTGCGGGCATTTACACGGTCTGCCTGCAGCTTCCCTCAGCCGAATGTCTGTGTCTGAACAACAGTCAGGAAGTACGTGCAAATCCGGGACAGCCGGCACTGATCAACTTTAAGATTACGAATAAACAGAAAAAGATTGAGGTCAAACGGTTTACCGATGCGGCGCTTCAATAGCGCCGCATGGAGCAAAGAGCAACGCAAAAAACAGAAAACGCGAACCGGGAATCAGGTGTAGCCGCAGGCCACCGGAAACTCAGGAAGCAGATAACAATAACGGCAACAGTAATAAAAACAGTAACAACAACAGCAACATTACCAACAACAATTAACCACTATGGTCCAATCAAAAATCAAACTTCTTGCAGCCGTGGCAGCCATGGCTGTAACAGGAATCCAGACCCTGAACGCACAACAATTAAATGACGATGTGACACTGAATGTGACATTGGTGGCCGTACAGAACATATTGGTCAATAGCGGACAGACAACGGTTACCATTACCTTTAATGAATCGAGCGACTACCTGAACGGAGTCAGTTCTCCACAGCTTGCACATCTGGAAGTCAGCAGTACAGACGATTTCGTAGTAAAGGTAAGCACCGCGTCTGATCTGTCGGACGGAAGCAACACGATACCGGTAAACACGATCACGGTCACTCCCGTTTACGCTTCGGGAACCGATCCCGGAGCCACCGCAACAGCCGTGGCATTATCGACCACCGCTACGACTATCCTTTCATCGACCAACGGAACGACCAAGGCACTTTATGATGTCACCTACGATGCGTCGGGAGGCTCAGACTATGTCAACAAGCCTGCCGGAACATACAGTACCACGGTGACTTATACCATTTCTCCGAGTTAATGATTTTTACGAAGGAACTGCCACACCGGCAGTTCCTGTATTTTTTCAGGATGAATAAATTTATACGACGGTTATCGCTTACGGTTTTCATTGGGATAGAAGCAGCAACCGGCCTCAGTGGACAAGGAATGGCTACCAACCCGCCACGTCTGTATTTTACCACACCGCCCAAGGGGAACGAAGTTCGGAAACTGACAGTTATGAATACTGGACAAACACAGTTGGAGCTGGGAATCTCGGTGGGCGACTGGGATTACGATCGAGCAGGCGATAACCGTTTCTATGATGGCGGCACGCTGAAGACTTCGGCTGCAAACTGGATCGGGATTTTTCCTTCCTCGTACCTGGTTTTACAGGCCGGAGAACGCCGCGACCTGGAGGTTACCTTAAATGTACCTGCCACTGCCGACAGTTCCGTATCCGTTCGCACAGCTATGATCTTTTTAACCCAGTTGAACCCTGCCGAAGTCAAAAGCACAGGCGGAGCGGCGATCCAGGTGAGCATCCGGTCCGGGACTAAAGTTTATCACTCTTTTTTCCCCGAAGATAGCCGGGATATCA
The DNA here is from genome assembly GCA_050173895.1 of Mangrovibacterium sp. Classification (GTDB taxonomy): domain Bacteria; phylum Bacteroidota; class Bacteroidia; order Bacteroidales; family Prolixibacteraceae; genus JBCFBK01. The sequence continues at coordinate 1,880 of JBFXKJ010000214.1, forward strand.
TGATTGTGGATTTTAAAAAGATGATTCCTAAGGCTGATAACAACAAAACAGCCTTGCAACTGACAATCTCCGTTACAGGAAAACTTTGGGTGGAAGGAAAGGTGATCACGGAATTGCTGCATATGAGATCGGGGGAAAAGACCAAACTCGCCGATAACCGTTTTTATGCCTTGCCGGGCGACCTGCGTTACATCCGGCTCGACCTTCCTCCCGACCTGCCCCCGGGCCGCTATACGGCGACTACAATGGTCAGTTTTGAAAAAAGGGACCTGCTTAAAATGGCTGAACTGGAGTTTGAAATGCCATGAGCCGAATACGGACACCGGAACCCGGCAACGGGAAAATATCGCCGCTTACGACTTGCAAAGTGCGGACAACATGGCTCCTGCTGGTTATTTGCCTTTGTTCAGGCTTCAGGTTAACAACTGATGCTCAATGCTCCGGGATCAGTCTGAGCGGGTACAGCGGATACCTCGCATTCACCAGCTATGCTGAATTACAAAATGGCAAAACGGCTTCCCGGTATCTGACGCTGGCTTACAGTCTCCCCTACAACACCAACTGCCCGGGATGGAAGCTGACCGTCCGGACATCGGGCGACTTCACCGGCGGGGCCGGCACGATTGCAGCACAGTATGTTTCCATTCTGTTTAACAGCGCCAGCGGCGGGCCAACACCTTCATCCATTCCTATGCCTACCGCCGCTATCCCGCTCAGTACAACCGAAATCACGCTGGTAGCGCAGTCAAATGCGCCCCTGCGGGCGCCTCCCTCTTATTACTTCACCCATAAGTTTGACTTCATTGTACAGGGAGGGCCTCACCTGTTCGTTCCCATCGGCGCCTATAGTACGGATCTGATCTTTACTTTATATGATCAGAACGGAAACCCGGTGAGTACGACAACGATCTCCGCATCTTTTCAGATCAGCTATGCGGTGACCTGCGCGAACACCTATCTGACCAGCACGCTCGAAGGAGCGGCACCGTATTTTGATTCTTATACCGAACTGGAGGACGGTATCACAGCATCACAGCATATCAGCCTGGCATACAATACCCCATCTGCATCTACCTGTGCCGGCTGGAAGCTGACCGCCACGGCTACGGGTCATTTTACCGGCGGAAGTGAAATGGTAACCCTCGATCATGCTTTCATCCGGTTCAACACAGCCAGCGGTGGACCGGCGCCTGCATCCATACCCATGCCCACTTTGCCGGTGCCGCTCAGCACCACCGAAACAACCCTGGTGGCACAGTCCAACGCTGCAATTGAGGTACCTCCGGCTTATTACTTTACCCATAAGTTCGACCTCATCATCGAAGGCGGCGCCCACCTGTTCCTGCCGAACGGGACCTACAGCACCACGCTAATCTTTTCGTTATATGACCAAAGCGGCAGCCAGGTATCCACAACGAGCGTACTGATCTATTTCACTATCAATTACCAGGGCTCAGGCGGTGGATCTTCCCTGACGCTTACCAGCGGGGGCGATTTGGTATCCTTCAATTATTTCTCTGTTTCCGATTACCAAAACGGGATCACAGTCAGCAAACCCGCAAGTCTCTATATTACCTCCTATTATGATTATCAGATTATCGCCCAAACGGTCGATCCTGCTTTTAGCTCGCCAGGCACACCGGCAACATTCCCTGTTTCAGTCATTACCCTTACGCCGGCATTGGCCGCTTTTTCTCCTTCGGGCTGCAATACCGGTGTCACCTGCAATACGCTCGGGCTTTCCGATTCTCCACAGGTGCTGATCTCCGACACAAATACAGACTATCCCTGTCATCAACTGTATTATGACCTCACTTATTCCACCCAACCCAACGATCCGTATCTCTTCTCGGCCCCTGCAGAGACCTACGAAGCGAAACTGATGCTTATTCTCGCTCCCTTGTAAGAAGCGGATCAAAGCGATCACTTCATATGGTTTTCCTCAATTTCAACTCTGGCGGATGCCGTGGCTCTCATGCTCGTTTCATAACTTATGAGTGAAAGGAAATAAATTCGACCGTTTTGTTTGATATCTGCCATAAAATCCAGAAATTTAATTGATTCGGAAAATCGCACAGCCTTCATTCCAAAACAAACCGCCATGAGAAAAAGATTCGAACAGCAATTATCACTGGGTCAGATCCCCATCGAACAGACGTACGTGAACCCCAAACGGAAATATATTCTCGACGAACTGGTACTTTCGCTCAAAACCCTGTACGGCACTCCTGAATACAATGAAAAGATATTCCGGGTGCTCGAACAAGGTCTTGGAAAACACCGGACGGGTAGAAAAGGCATGGATCTTTGGTGTATTTTCGTGCTGGCCCAGGTTCGCTTCACCCTCGGCATCAGCTATGAAATGCTTCACAATCTGGCCAATAACCATAAGGCCATTCGCCAGCTAATGGGCGTAGAGCGCGAATTTGGAAATGAACCCTTCGAATTTGAATATCAGACCCTGTACGAAAATGTATCGGCAGTGAATGATGATTTGCTTGATGAACTGAATCGGGTGATGCAGGACTTTGGATACAGTATTCATTTCAAAAAACGCAAAAAGGGGAACCACCAAACAGCATCGGAGAAAAAAACCGCTTCTGTTAGGTTTTTGACGTTCCTGGGAAAATTGGGCAAACGCCTTTCTGCTTTTATTCCTTTTTCCCCTGTTCAAAGAAATCGTGAAAAAACAGAGACTGGTACCTGATGGCATTACCCCAGTAGTTCCAGTCGTGTACCCCCGGGCGTTCGGTATAGTCGTGCGGGATATTTCTTTCCAGCAGTTTCTCGTGTAACTGATGGTTTACCTGGTAGAAGAAGTCGCCGGTGCCGCACTCGAAAGCCAGCTTCAGTGATCCCGGAGTCAGCAGATAGACCAGGTTGACCACGCTGTTCTTCTCCCAGTTTTCAGGATTTTCGGCATAAGTCCCCAGGCGTTTTGAGAGGTCCCAGTTTTTCGGGAACGGCCGGAGGTCCACACCCCCGCTCATACTTCCCGCCGCGCCAAAAACATCCTGGTTCCGGAAAGCCAGGTAAAATGCTCCGTGTCCGCCCATACTCAGACCGGTAATGCCTCTGCCTTCACGTGAACGGATGGTCTTGAAATGTTCATCGATCCATTGCGGCAATTCACGGGCGGTGTAGGTTTCATATTTCCATGAAGGATCGGCCGGACTGTCCATATACCAACTTGAAAAGTTGCCGTCGGGGCAAACGATAATGAAGTTATAAAGATCAGACAGCTCTTTAATGGCAGGGACTTTAGTCACCCATCCGTCACACTTGTCACTGTATCCATGTAACAGGTAAAGGACCGGGAGGGCCTGCTGCCCCGAATAGCTGTCGGGCGTGATCACCACCGCATCGATCTCTTTATTCATTGACTTACTGAACGTTTTTACGGTCTGAACCCTGGCGGCCCAAAGGCCTGCACTCCAGAAAACAAGCAACAAAAGACTGGCTGAAAACTTCATAATTACTCTCGTTTTTCAATGAAAGGCTCAAATATACATATTATGGACGGGCTTATGCACTTTTGATTTTAATTGAACCAATAAGATAATTTCATCACCAGGGCGCGATTGCGGGAGGTCCAGTTGCCGGTAAAGTAGTTGTCGGTGTACACGATAAAAAAGTCCGACACGGGGGCGTAACGCCATTGGAAGCGCATGTTGATGTTCATGTTTTCAATTTGTTCATTATACTGGACAAAGGTCGACAGGAACACTTTATCAGAAAAAGTCACATCCAGTTTCGGGCCGAGCAACCAAAAATTGGCCTTTTCGAAAGGCGCCGGCAGACGAATTTCATTATAGCTCACATTCATGGCAAAGTTAACATAGGGCTGAATGCGGTACCCGACCATCGCTTTCATAAAATCGATATTACCGTTGTAAAAAGACCCTTTACTGTAAAGGGCCGACCATTTAAAAGACTTCCGGTTATCCGACAGATATTCGGCCCAGAACTGGGTGAAGTTATGTTCGCTCCCGGCAAGCAGCACGTGCTCACTCACCCGGGTCGGATCGAAGTCATTCTGCAATTGAACAAAAAAATCTTTCACTCCGGCAATCACCTTTGCCCGGCTGGCAAATTCGACACTATACCCAAGCGTTTGAATGTAGTCGATTTTGTCAAAATCGGTATTGAAATAATTCTCACTCTCAAAATAAGGTCCGTGTGCAACAACCTTTTTATTGGGTACCCAGGTATAGCCCAGGTAAGGCCCCAAAAAATTATAGCCGGTACGGGGCACAAAACCAACTTCAGCGTTGTAGTCGGCTCCGACACTTGTCTGATCGAGACGCACTTTTACATGGCGCGTTTGATATTGCAGGAAAGCGCCCTGGGCATACTGTCCCTGGTCGTGCTCTTCCTCGTCGAACGACTGATGATAAAAGAATTTTCCCGTCCAGGTATTATCGCTTGATGCCAGGTTATAATCGAACCCGATCACCCGGTTGTAATCCTGCGCATTGCCCGGCTCATTGATGTTTTCCTTATTCACCACAATCAGACCGGCACTGGAACGGGCAAAAAGCTTACGCTGAACGGAAGCCACTGCAAAGTTACGCCCCGGCAAGAGCGATGTGCGTTCCGTTTGCATGTCCATCAGCCCCAAACGCCAGTTGTTATCCAGCTTGCCGCTCAAACGCGCTCCGAACAAAACCGGCGCATCAAGCCCGATCCGCCGTGAAAAGAAGGGGGTTACCACATCGTAGCCATAGCCGGCAAACAAATCGGAATTTTCCAGAAAGAACTGTCGTTTTTCAGGAAAGAACAATTCGAACCGATCCAGATTGGTTACCTGCTCATCCACTTCAGCCTGCGCAAAATCCGGATTATAAGTCAGGTCAAGGTTCATTGAGGTACTCACTCCTATTTTCGCATCAAATCCAAAATCGGTGTTGTAGTCGGCCTTTGTGCCGGCCTCATAGTCTTTGGTCACCGAACCGAAAACATACGGAATGATTGAAAGCATTGTCTTTGAC
>JBFXKJ010000215.1:0-6801 GCA_050173895.1 Mangrovibacterium sp.
AGGATTCAAACTGCTTTCTGGAAAGCTCTGAAAAATCAGCCATAATTCCGTCATAGCGAACCCGGTCCAGGATCAACCCGTCCAGATCAGGATATTTGATAGTTACCTCCTTTAAAACATTTAAAATATGTGTCTGATAATCCGGATTTGTCGGGTTGATCATCGCCGAATATTTCTTTTTTTGCGTCATAATCGATACGATACCCGAATCAGGTGTATAAACCATACTGGCCCATTCCGGATGATCCGTATATACCTGTCCGCGATCAAAAAAGTTATGTCCCCCCACAAAAATATTGAGCGAGGCATGTACTTCCAGTCCCAATTGATGTGCTTTATCAATAAAATGACCCAGGTAATCAAAGTCCGGGCGATGAAATCCATCCCATTCTTTCATCTGTCGTGCATATTCACTTGGATAAAGAACTTCTCCCGTTATCGGGCGGATATCGACTACGGCATGTGTAAAGCCAATGTCTTTAATTTTTTTCAGGTAGAAATCGATCGAATCCGGATAGCTGAACCGCGCAAAGTTGGCTTCTGCGTCAAACCACATCAGTGCAGGCTTCGGGGTGCTGTCTGTTTCTGCTGCCTTTGGTGCGCAGGCCGAAAGGAAGGAAAGAATTAAAAGAGAAATACTGATTTGTTTCTTCATGCGTTGAAAATTTGTTTATTGGCAGGAATAAATTCCCTTCTTATTTATTTTTTGACGACAGGTACGCGTCAATTCCCGTTTTGACATACTGCCATTGATTTTTATTTTTCAGATGGATCATATCGAACAGGAAATAACCGTCACAGGCGTTGATCGCAGCATCGACCGATTGGGTGATCGCCGCATTCACAAGTGCATCACCGGCTGTGGCCCACTCACCGTTCCCTACGTCCGGTCCGCCGATAACTAAAGCGTCGCCCTTGATCTTTTCCTTTGCTTTTGAGCAAAACCCCTGAACAGTCCATTCAGTGGTTCCGTATATCCGGGAAGGCGATGCATATGCACCGATCAGGATGACATCCATGACGTCGGCATACCCGTACTTTTGATAAGCGGAAGTTGCCCAGGCCGGATAATCGGCCGCGGTGTTGTAGTTCGGACTGGCCCAGTTAACGCCAACGCCATAATACGTGGAATACCACCCTCCGACGTAGACCCCGAACTGAATATCGTTGTTTTTTGCCTTCACCCTTGCGGCAGCCTTATCCATAAAATCATGAATTATTTTTACCCTGAACTCCAGCCATTGCTTGAAATAAGGCGGAAGCACTGATGGAAGACTTCCTGTTTTTGTTCCTGCCGTCATGACATCGGCAGGAAAATTTTGGATTGAATAGCCAATGTATTCCTCGAATTTCTTTTTGGTATAGGTTGAAAAGTCGCTGTCCAGGTCGTCAAACCGTCCCCTGTCAAGGATAATGCCATCTAAACCATCATAGGCAGCAAGATCTTCCAGCAAGTCGCATAAATAGTTCTGAACATCGGTGTTCACCGGGTTAAAAAACCTGGCTCCTGAACCTCCCTGATCGAGTGTGCTTACTACACCCGACGTCGTGAGCAACTGCGTTGCCCACTCCCGTCTGGAGGGATTCCTGAACAAGAGTCCTTCCGATCCAAGACTGGTTGTGTTGCCTCCTGTAAAGGTATTAAATCCGGCATGTACTTTCAGGCCCAGCTGATGTCCGGCGTCGATAAATGCCTGAAGATAGTCCCAGGTGACCGTGCGTTCTATTTTCGCGTATCCCGCCGGCAACCAGGCGCCCAGCCATTTTACCTGCTCTCCGGCATCGGTTGCAAACAAAACATCGCCGGTGGTGGGTCTGACATCGACCACAATATCCGTGAACCCGGCATTTTTTGCCAGACTGAGATCACGGAGAATATGATCTTTACTGTTGGCAAACTCAGGAAAATTAGCTGCCGCATCAATCCAGATATAGCGTGGCTTTTCCGTGCCCCCGTCATCATCATCATCCCATTCCCATTCGTACTCCTGGTCATGATCTCCGCCACAGGAACCAACCAGCAGGGAAGAAGAAACCAGAAATAATAACGGGAAGATCAAATGGTTGAGCTTTTTCATAATGTTGTTATTTAAATAGAGTGGTATCTCCGGGAGATACCACTCTAAGCTGATCTTACATATCGATGCAGTCGAACTGATATCCGACTACATAACCATTCGTGAACATAAAGTACAAATAGAGATAAAAACCATCGTCTGAAACCCGCAAGGCCACATCCCCTGTTCCGTTGCCATTGGCAACAACCGGAGAAATGCCTTTCGGTCCGTATTTATCGCGGTCACATTCCCAAACCACTGCACTGCAGGTTTTGGTTTCCAGATTACCGGAAAAACCGGCGTCACTGCTTACGTCAAGCAGCCATATCGCATCCGCCGCTCCCCAGGTAAAGCTGTTCACCCAGTTTAATGTGGCGTATTTGGCGTTGTTGAATTCGACATAGTCTACCGCGTTTGGAATATAGTTCGCACTAATGGCATCGAGGCTTTTCCGGACCGCATTGGTGCTTCCGTTCACCCAGGCGAAGGTATTGTCAGAGTATGATGCGACATAATAATCGCTGGTCACATTGGTTGGTGACGTATAAACAATATCGGCATTGGTGGTCCATCCTTTGGTCAATCCACTCATGGTAATAATCTCGGGGGTTTGGGAAGTCAGCACCCCACCGGTAACCGTCCAGCGGGCAAACTTCTGTCCGGCCGCAAGAATCGGCGCTGTGATAATGGCGTCATTGTCAATGCTCCCGCTGACCGATATTTTCCGTCCAACTGCCAATCCTCCGTTCCACTCGATCATTAACTCAGGCGTCGCCGTCACAGATGTTAATTTCCATATTTTAAAGGATCCGGCGTTGGGGGCCAGATTACAGATCAACACGTTCCCGTCGCGGTCGGCTGTGTTGTAAAAGTTGACCAGACTCCCTTTGACAGCACCGAGCTCTACTTCTCCGGCTTTCTCTCCTGTTTTTGCATTCAGATAGATACTGTTCGTCCCACGCGTATTTAGGACGACATAATCGCCCGTTACGGCCATACCGCCGGTCAGGTTGTCCACTGTAATCCCCAGATCCGCTTTCAGCTTTTTCGCAAATAAAAGCTTCGCACTCCCGGACCGGATGCCAAAAGGCAACTTTTCAGGAATTTCCTTCTTTACCGTATAAACGCTTTTGGTCACACCATCATGAGCGGTAACTGTGAGCTGCTGACCGACATTGAAATCCATCACGATCGTCTCCGGATCAGGAGAGATCGTGGCATGGTACGACAAGGTCACATCTGCCAATTCCGGGTCCAGATTACCAATGGCAACAAGCGAAATCGTTTTTTCTGTCTCGTTGATCACACCGGTCAGGCCCGCCGAAGGCAGCTTGAACTCTTTGATGAAGCAGGCCGCACTCTTCCGGATTTCTCCTCTTACCGTGTACTGCTTTTTTTCCTTCCGCTGGTCGGTTACCATGATTAGGTTATCTTTACTCAAATCCAGATACAAAAGAGCCGGAGAAACAATTACATTATCATCGAGATTGGCCCTGACCCGCATATTCGTGAGCATGGATTCAGTAATCTGATTGTCGCTGCTTTCCGGATAAAAATACGGGACCGGAATTATAATCTCCGTGGTTCCTTCAGTAATATATCCGGTAAATTCACCCGTCCCGTCCGGGAAAGTAGCGGTAATGCTGTTTATTCCTTTACGGGACACTGACGGCAATAACTCGTCAGGCTCCTGGCAACCGGCTAAAATGGTTACCAGGAAAGCTATTGCTGTAATTAATTTACTTTTCATATGTTTATCGTTTCAAATTAACTGTGCATAATTTGCGTACTAAACTTCATCACTTTTCTAAAGAACATCGACGTATGGAACTCGCATAACATCATCTTGGGCGTAAACCACTGTCTGCATGCTCGTTTCATGTGTGGAACAGCCATAACGTGGTGTTTATGCTCACTTTCAGTTGGTGTTGCAATGGCATGGCTATTTCATCTGTATGCATTTTATTTCCATTCATCGTATTGTTCAATTGCCGAGTTATTGGCAAGTTCGCTGTAAGGCACAGGCAAAACGTAGGTCTTTGCCAGGAATTTGCGATCCTGCAGGTCGCAGTCAACATACTCATAGGAATAGCCTCCGGCTGCTTTGGTGATTTTCATTCCATGCACGCGGTAATTATTGTATTCCGTGTGGGCCAGTTTCCACCGGCGCATGTCCCAGTATAAGTGTCCCTCATAGGCAAGTTCTATTTTCCTTTCCTGCCGGATAGCATTAAACAGCGCTTCGCCGCTCAGACCTGTCTTGCCCGGCAGATTGACACCCGGGCGGGCGCGTACAGCATTAATGTCATTTAATGCAGCCCCGCTGCTGCCAAGCCGGTAATTGGCTTCGGCTCTGTTCAGATAAACTTCGGCCAGGCGGATTTCGACCCAGGCCTGGGTACTCCGATAGGTGACCAGGTCGGTATGGGCCTCGTCCATATACTTGCGCAGGTAGTAACCCGTTGTTGTCCGGCCTTTGGCATAGGTATCGTCGCGGTACCCCATGTATTTCCCTTTGGTCCCGTCAACGCAGTTCTCCATGATTTTCCCTTTCCAGCTTGCTCCGTTGTATATCACCGTGGCGTGAAAGCGAGGTTCCAGTTCAGTGTATGGCGGACGAGTTGTCGTACCTCCGGCCGGGTGCCAGGCGCTCCAGTCGACTGATGTTCCGTTCGCCTTTTCATACGATTCCACCATCTCCTGGGTAGGTGTTCCGCTTCCTCCCTGATTTTCAATCTCGCCAAAGGGTGCGTAATCTTTGTCGAACGTGTGATTGGGTCCTGTGATCAGATAGTCATACTCCAGAATGGACTCCTCGTTTCCCCCTTGCCACGCGTCAGCGTAATTATCGGTCAGCGCGTATAGGTTAAGCGCCAAAACGGCATCTGCAGCATCTTTGGCTTCCTGCCAGCGTTCAGCATAGAGCATGGCCCTCGACTTAAAAGCCAGCGCTGCCCCTTTGGTCACCCTGCCTTTGTTCACAGCAGGCCAGCTTTCCGGCAACGCCTCTGCAGCAAAATCCAGATCTTCCTCGATCAGATCCCAGGTCTGCTCTGCCGTTGAACATGGTTTATCCTTTTCCAGATTCATGTCGGTGTAAAGGATCACGCCTCCATGGCGTTTCGCCAGCTGAAAGTAAAGGTACGCACGAAAGAAACGAGCCTGTCCCTCAAAAAGACGATTGGTCGCTTCGTCAAGGGTCGAATAGGCCTTAAGTCCTACCAAAAATTCATTGACTCGTCTGATCCTTTCATAGGTATCACCCCAGGTATTGAGCAAATTTCCTGTGGGGGACATGGTCTCAGGGGTAAAGACGTACATATTGGCATCGCCGGCTTTACTCCCGGGAACGTAGGAACCATACTTCAGGGTCTCAGTCAGTCCCTCCGTCAAATTGCCGCTGAACTGAGAGGTGCCGAAATTACCGTAGCGATCCAGATAGGGATAAAATGCATTGACGTATAAGGTTACGTTGGCTTCGTTCTTCCAGACCACTTCATCTGAGATCCGGTCGGTTGGTGTTGTTTCCAGAAATTCATTGCAACCGCTCAGGCTGACAGTTCCAGCCAGAATCGCTATTTTTAATATCTTGCTTCTCTTCATGTCAAAAAGTTAAAAAGTCAGTTTCACACCTACGGAATAGATCCGTTGCTGGGGATAATATCCGTTTGATACTCCGGGCTGTTCCGGATCAATATTATACCGGGTCAGTTTACTCCAGGTCAGCAGGTTTTGTCCTTCGGCATAGATCCGCAGGTTACTGACCCCGACGGGCTTAACCAAAGCCTGTGGCAGCGTGTAGCCTATCTGAAGATTCTTCAGCCGCAGATAGTCACCATTCCGGTACCAGAAACTCGAGGAAAAAGCATTGTTTGAGCTGGCAGAAACCAGAGCCAGGCGTGGGAATTCACCTCCGGTGTTATCGTCACGCCAGGAGTCTTCAACCAGATATTTCGGAGAGTTTCCACCATGATAAAAAGGTTTAGTCATGGATGTATTGTCCATGATCCCACTGCTGTAAACGCCGGTCAGCGCTACATCGCGGCCAAGTGCACCCTGCAGCAGGAACGAAAGGTCAATTCCTTTCCATTCGCCGTTGAACGAGAGGCCACCGATAAATTTGGGATAAGCTGATTTTCCGATGTAACCTCGGTCCTGCTCGTACGAAATCACGCCATCACCATTTCGGTCCATGTACCGGATATCCCCTACCCGTACGTCCTTGCCGGTGATCAGGGCAGAATTGTCGATTTCGTCCTGACTTTGAAATAAACCCAGTGAAATGAATCCTACCTGGGCACCGACTTCCTTACCCGTAAGCTTCAGCCAATCAGGCGTATTATTCGAATCTCCGTATCTTAACCATCTTCTTTCGGTATAAGTTCCGTTCAGACTGATGTTGTAAGAAAAATCCCCTATTTTATTTTTATGGTTCAGGACAAGTTCAAATCCTTTATGGTCCTGCTTGTTTTTATTTTCGTAACCATACACATAGCCCCCGTATGAGTCAGGGAAGGTGGCGTCGACCGTGCTCAGCATATCATACATGTACTTATAGAAAACGTCGAACTCGATCGCCAGCAGCCCGTTCCACAATCCGGCATCGAAACCCGCATTGTACTGAAGCGCTTTTGCCCAGGTCAGGTTGGTATTGGCGGGCTGCGAAGTAATCAGACCGTTCTGGGCGGTGCCTCCGATAACAACAGCAGGGATTCGCGATCCGCCTGAATTTTTCAGGAATGAC
>JBFXKJ010000216.1:0-6767 GCA_050173895.1 Mangrovibacterium sp.
TTATGCTGGGAAAATTCGACATGAAACCGGGTTCAGGCCAACTGATCCGGATGGCGCTGAATAAGCTGTTCATGCCCTGCCCTTCCGGAGGAAAAAATTTTATTCATGTCGAAGATGTGGCCGCAGGGATCATTCAGGCAATTAAGCTGGGGAAACCGGGAGAAAGTTACCTGTTAGGTCGTGAGAATCTCAGTTACCGGGAGTTTTTTGAGAAAATGAAAGCGGTATGCGGCTATCCCCGTCACCTGATCCTTGTTCCGCGCCCGTTAATCAAAGTCGCCGGGCAGGCAGGCTCGTTCTATGAAAAACTGAGCGGAAAGGCTGTCCCCCTCAACGTTGTCAATGCAAACCTGCTCTCAGGGAACAACTATTATTCGGCGCAAAAGGCCGTCCGTGAACTGGGCCTGCCCCAGACGCCTGTCGAAAAGGCCATCGCCGACGCGATCGAATGGTTTCAAAAGCAATAACAGGCGGATAACTCTTTCTTTATCCCGGAGCGGTAAATTCAACCGATCTGTTGTATATTTGACGCCTTTACAACCATCAGTTATGCGCATTCATTTTATAGCCATTGGCGGAAGCGCCATGCACAACCTGGCCATTGCCCTTCATAAAAAAGGATACCTTGTCACAGGAAGCGACGACGAGATCTTCGAACCTTCCAAAAGCCGTCTCGCACAATATGGCCTCCTTCCCCTGCAGGAAGGCTGGCATCCCGAACATATTTCTCCGCAGCTTGACGTCGTGATCCTGGGAATGCACGCCCGGGCCGACAACCCCGAACTGGTCAGGGCAAGGGAGCTGGGGCTTCCAATCTATTCTTACCCGGAATACCTGTTCGAGCAGACAAAAAATAAAACCCGGGTGGTGATCGGGGGCTCTCACGGTAAGACCACGATCACAGCGATGGTCATGCACGTCCTGAAGACCAGCCGCATCGATTTTGACTATATGGTCGGCGCCGGCCTGGAGGGATTCGACACCATGGTTTCGCTGAAAGAAGACACACGCGTAGCAATCTTCGAAGGCGACGAGTACCTGTCATCCCCGATCGACCGGCGCCCCAAGTTCCATCTGTACCATCCCCATATTGCCCTGTTAAGCGGGATCGCCTGGGACCATATCAACGTGTTTCCCACCTTCGAAAATTACGTGGAGCAGTTCCGGATCTTCACAGATAAAATAGAAAAGAACGGCTCCCTCATCTGGTACGCCGGAGACGGGAACCTCAGGGAAATAGCCGGCCGTCTGCGTCCCGACATCGGGAACCTGCCTTACCGGGAACATGAAGCCGTCGTTGAAGATGGCGTTACTTATCTGCGTTACGAAGACCGCAAGATCCGGCTCCGGGTGTTCGGCGACCATAACCTCCAAAATATTGCCGGAGCCAGGCTGGTTTGCCGGCAGATCGGTGTGACCGATCAACAGTTCTATCAGTCCATCGGCAGTTTCCAGGGAGCTGCCCGCCGCCTTGAAGTTCTCTCCGAAAACGAACGGTGTACCGTATTTTATGATTTTGCCCACTCACCATCGAAATTGCAGGCAACAACCGCTGCCGTAAAAAAACAGTTTCCGCAGCGCCGCCTGGTGGCCGTGATGGAACTGCATACCTTCAGTTCGCTTAAAAAAGAATTCCTTCCACAATACGCGGGAACCATGGACCAGGCTGACGAGGCTTTCGTGTTTTTCAACCCGGAAGTAATCGAACACAAAAGGCTCGCGCCGGTTTCGAAGGAAGATGTGGAACAGGCGTTTGCCAGGACTGACCTGCGCGTATTTACCGATCCAACCGAATTGTTCAGTTTACTGCTTGGGGAAAACTGGGTCGACCGGAACCTGCTGATCATGACTTCGGGCAACTTTTCGGGGATGGATCTCAGGGAAACGGCAAAAAAGATCACCGGGAATCCGATCCGTTTTCAGAGTCCGCGCTGGAATTCGAATGCCTCCCATCCGATGAATTAAGTCAGCCGGAATGACAGGAAAAATACTTTGCCGGGACATCTTTCGAAAGCTTTATTAACTTTGCATGTTTTGCCTAAACATTGATCGTTGTTCCCGTGAGACCCGAAAAACTGACATACCGGTTCTTGTTCCTCTTTGGTTTTCTCATGACCTCTCTGCTACCGTATGCGGCACCGGCATCCTACGCCGTTCTTCCCGACAGCCTCCGGACGGCCGTCAGGCTGAAAGCGCATCTGCTTGTCAGCATCAGCGATTTCAGTCAGACAGCACGCGACAGCCTCCTGCTTTTAAGAGTCCCCCTCGCCCTGTACGAAAAAGACATCATCCCGGAAAATGGGGAATGGGTCAAGAAGCTGGCCTTGCAGCAAAATCTGATCCCCGTGTACGGAACAGGGTCATCGATCAAAACTCAGCAGGACCAGCTTGTACCGATCCGCGAAAGCGAGGCCGACCGGGTGCAGTTACCGGCTGCAGGCGCTGACAGCCTGTTTGCCGATTCGCTTTTCAGTTTCCGGGAACTATTGCTGGCCGATCCCGGCGCATCCGCAGGTTCCCGCGACTCACTCTTTTTCGCCCTTTGGTCGCAATCGGGAAAACTCCCCGGTCTGATTCCCGGAACGCCCGCCAATTACAGGCAAATTGCCCCTTTAGTTAGGCGGTTGAACGCGACACAAAAAATTTTTGGGGCCGTTCGCTCCGGCGATAAGCTGCTTGGCGGAGTATCCTGGAAAGGCTATCCCCATGCGCGGACCAACGGCTATTTTTGTTTTCCTCTCATTCAGGGCAAATCGCTTCCTCTTGTCCCCTACAAAGCCGGGTACCGGTTTTCGCCTGATATTATTTACGATTCACCCGACAACCGGGGCTACCTGAAAGAATTTAAAGCCCTGGCGCTGACCAGTGACTTTGAACTCACCGACCATTTCATTTTTAACAACCGGATCAGCAACCTTGTCAGGAAAAATGACCGGGAGATCATTACCACGGGAGTAAAACTAATCCGGGATCCCGATCGCGGTGAGTGCGCGTGGTTCGAAGACCGCGCTTACCTGGACGCCGGAACGCAAAGCCGGGAGGCCCTGAGGCCCAATTTCACCATCACCGCCTGGATCAAACCGGCCAAACTGGGCAACAACAACAGCATCCTGGGAAAGGGCACCCATTTCGTCCTTAAGCTGCATAACGGCATGCTCACTTATACCATGCAGGGGATCAAGGACTACATCTCCAGGCATTCACCGATCCCTGTCAATCAGTGGTCGTTCATTTCGCTGGTGCACTCGGCCTACGAAAACAGGATCCGCTTTTATGTGAACGGAAAGCTCACCGAACAAGCCGACCTGATCTCTCCCTATACCGAGTCGGACAACACCCTGCTGATAGGCAGCAACTTGTGGGAAGAATTCTTTGTCGGGGCAATCGGCGAAATTAAGATCTGGCAGAGAGAACTGAATGAGGAGGAGATCTTCCGGCAGTATTCCGGCACTCCGGAAGAGACGAAAGGAAGCCGGACCGCCATCCTCCTCCCGGTTGCCCTGGGGTTCCTGCTGCTGGGAGCATCTCTCCTATTAAAAAGAAAGGTATCCCGGAAGAAGAAACTCGTTATCCATCCGGCCCCAACCGATCATGAACACATCGTTGCTGCGGCCTGTGAAAAAATTCTCTGCTTTGGCGGATTGCACCTCATCAATCAGGAAGGTGCCGACATCAGCCGGAAACTTTCCCCTAAGCTGAAACAATTGTTTATCCTGATTTTTCTACACAGTCAAAACGGACAGAAAGGGATTGACACGCAAAAGCTGTCCGAAATTCTTTGGCCGGGGATGAGTTCCCAAAACGCTAAAAACACGAGAGGTACCAACATCCAGAACCTGAAATCAGTCCTGGCATCCTGTTCATCCATCCGGCTGGTGTTCAAGGATAAGCTATGGACAATAGTCGTCGATCAGTCGTGTTATTGCGATTACACAGATGCCTTACGCCTGATTGAAAAGCTGGAAAACTTACCGGGAGAGGCCGCTGTCCCTGTCGATGACCTGAAAATCCTGATCAAAATCGCGAATGGCGGCGTTCTCTTCTCCGGGATAAACGAATCCTGGCTCGACCCCTCTATCAGCAAAACGAGTGACCGCATTGTTGAAACAGGACTGACCTGGCTGGAGAGAACCGATAAACTTAAATATGCTTCCCTGGCCTATGAACTGGCCGACATGATCAGTCTTCACGACCCGCTCAACGAACCGGCACTCAACCGGAAACTGGAACTGCTCACCCGGCAGGGCAAGCTTGGCCTGGCCCGGATTGTTTATGATCAGTTCGCCAAACTCTACCTGGAACTTTACCAGGAACCCTATCCCCACGCCTTCCGAAGCACCACTTCGGGCGCGGAGTCGTAAAAATGTGACTGTCTGAAAATCTTTTTATCTTGTGTCTTGTATCCTGGTTCTTGATTCTTGTGTCTTGCATCTTGTATCCTGCTACTTTCTTTCCCGTTACCCCTTTCATTACCCCTCCCGTTATACATTTCAGCCTTTCTTTGTATCAGAGAATTCTATAAATTGGTACGATAACTAAATCATTAAAATTTCCATGAGTGAAAAAATAAACAACCGGCGCGATTTCCTGAAGAAATCGCTGGCCGCGGCGGCCGGAATAACCATTGTTCCGAGGCACGTATTGGGAGGCAAGGGCTTTCTTGCCCCAAGCGATCAGTTAACCAAGGCCATTATCGGGGTCGGCGGAATGGGCCAGGGGCATATCACCTACGAAGGGACCCGGCTGCTGGCCATTTGTGATGTGGATAAAAACCACCTGAACTCAACCCTGCAAAAAGTGGGTTCGGAGGTGAAAGGCTATTCCGACTTCAGGGAACTGTTGCTCCGTACCGACATCGATATTGTTCATATTGCCACTCCTCCGCACTGGCATGGCATCATGTCGGTCATGGCTGCTCAGGCAGGCAAAGACGTCTGGTGTGAAAAACCCATGACCCGTACCATCGGCGAGGGCAAACGCGTCGTGGAAGCGATCAATGCCACCGGCCGCATGTTCCGGCTCAATACATGGTTCCGGTTCAAAGACAACTTCTACGGACTGAATACGACGGTCAAGCCCCTGAAGAAAGCTGTTCAAAGCGGCGCACTGGGATGGCCCCTCAAAGTCACCATCAGCGGAGTGACCGGCTTTAACTGGAAATTCTACTGGGTTGGGAAGACGAACCTGCAACCTCAACCGGTTCCTGCCGAACTTGACTACAACATGTGGCTCGGCCCCGCCCCGGAAAAACCCTACAACGCACATCGCGTCCACCAGACCTTCCGTGGCTACTGGGATTATGACGGCGGCGGACTGGGCGATATGGGTCAGCATTACATCGACCCCGTTCAATACATCCTCGATAAAGACAATACCAGCCCTGTAAAGGTTGAAATCGACGCACCCCAGCAGCACTACGACGCGATCGGTACCTGGCGCAAGATCACCTATACCTACGCCGACGGGTGTCAGATCATCCTTGACGGCGAAAACAAGGACCAGAATGCCGCCTACATTGAAGGTCCGAAAGGAAAGATTTTCAAGGGATTCAAATCGGATATCCCCGGACTGAATGAACTGATCGACTCGCTGCCCGATCCGGAGCCAAGGATTACCACCTTCAGCGAATCGGTCCGCACCCGCAAAAAATTCGCCTTGAATGAAGAGAACGGGCATCGTTCGGCAACGATCGTCAACATGGGTGTCATTGCCCTTCGCCTGGGCCGCAACCTGGAGTTCGATCCCGACAAACAGGAGTTCATCAACGATGACGAAGCCAACAAGCTGATCAATCAGCCCATGCGCGGTGAATGGAAAATATGATTTTGAACAGTATCAAGACACAAGTATCAAGACACTAGAATAAAATGAAACGACAAATACAATCTGTTCTTTGCATTCTTCTGGCGATGATCCTGGCAATTCCGGGCTTCGCACAGGACAAGCGAACACTCGATACAAAAGTGGCCGATATCCTGGCCCAGTTCCCCGCTCCCGGCTTCGGGCATGCTGACCGTCTTGCCGGCGAAATGGCTGCCCTTGGACAGGAAGGCCTGGCGAAATTCTTCGCCCTGATCGTTCCCGCCGGAACCGGCGACGACACACAGGCGCGCTACGCCCTGTCATCGCTGTCGCGTTATGCCGGCGCACCCGGGCATGAAAATCTCCGCGGCCTGACGGAAAAGTCGTTCCTGACCGCTCTGGGGCAAGCCTCCGACCAGGAAGTGAAAGCTTACTACATCCGGGAACTGGCATTCTGCGGCCAATCGCCCACGATAGCCGCACTGGCACCCTACCTGGAAACAAAGGGGTTGTCTTCCCCGGCAGTGGCGACCCTGACCTCCATCGGAACCGAAGAAGCAGCAAAAGCGATTTTCACCAGTCTGAAAAACCAGTCAGGCGACTCGAAAATCGAACTGATCAAAGCAGTTGGAACGTTAAAATACAAGCCTGCCGAAGCCTTCCTGATTACCATGTACGAAAAGGCTAATGCAGAAACGCAGTTGCAGATCCTGGCCTCGCTGGCACAAAACGGAGGTCCCGCATCGGCAAAGCTGTTTAAACAGGCTGCTGAAAAAGCCGGGTATGCTGCCGATCCGGCCGAAACGATGGTTGCATATGTTGACTATGCCCGCCAACTCGCCCGCAACGGTGACACCAAACTAAGCAATTCGCTGGCTACCGCGGCCCTGAAAAAATGCATAAAGAAAGAACAGTTGCATTTCCGGTCAGCAGCACTGGAAATCCTCCGCGCCAACCAGGGAGAA
>JBFXKJ010000217.1:0-6742 GCA_050173895.1 Mangrovibacterium sp.
TCACAAACGTCGAAAGGGGCATTCTTGAACAGCCTCTCTCCCACCTCTTGTAGCGGAAACTGCAGGTGCAGCTTGTAGCTATCGTCATAAAATGCTTTTTCCCGGTCCTCAGCCTTATAATTGAGGCTTTGGTCATAGGCCCCGATTGCCGGTTGCCCGTTCCACTGAATGGTCAGTTCGAAGCCGATCAGCGGATCACGTTTGCCAAAAGTAATAAACTGGGTGTACGGAATACCGTCGATGTGGCCATCGATGCGCGCCCGCACAAACAGAGCGCCATCTTCCACCACAGTTACTGTGGCCGGATTATCTGAGCCATTCAGGAATTTTTCTTTACGGTAGAAATACCCGCGAAGGTTGTTCAATCCCTTTCCTGCTTCAACGAGCTGCCGGTTGCCATGCTTCTTATCAATAAGACTGGTGATCGTTCCTCCTTTCGCGGGATCGATCACGGCCGAGTAGTAAGGTGTTTCGATTTTCAGCGTGCCGCCGGAAAGCTCATCGGCAACAAGCTTTGAACCCCGTATTTTTGCCTTCTTCAGCATAAAGGTTGCATAGCCCATACCGGGTACCGTAGCCTCAAAAGTCAGCATCCGCCTACCGTCGGGTCCGGTCGTCAACTGAGCAGGGAGCGCTTTCCCTTTCATCGTAAACACCGCCGGATCCGTGCAGGTGCCGGGCCCAGCAATGGTCACCAGACCGGTGCGGCCGGCGCCTGATGTGTTGAATACACGGATCAATCCCGATTCCGTAACCTCTGCTGTGCCGAACGTCCCGTCAATTTTCTCCCCGGCAATCCGGTTCGCGGTAGCGGTCCACCGGCTCACTTTATCGGCCCAGGTATCGCCTGGCTTCCCGTTGTAGGGCACGATCCAGCAGTCATGGTGCTGGGCCAGCATCAGGTTTCTCCACGCTTCGGCAAAGTCGGCCGCAGGCCAGGCTTTTCCGGTCAGCAGATAATCGAGTGAAGCCATCTTTTCAGCCATAATCAAGCGGTTTTCGCTTACCCTAACCTGCTGCGCTATTTTTTGCAGCACCTGTGCACCCCAAACCAGGCCTGGCTTGACATCCTCCTGCGAAAACTTCCAGGCTACCGGTTCCACTTTGTCCCTGATCCGTTCGATATAGTCTGTCCAGGTCGTATACACCGTCGGCTCATACGCGTTTTGCCAGGGACCGCCATCCCAGCCTGCATCCTGAAAGGTCATCCCCACGGGGTATTTCACCCCGGCAGCAAAACAGGCGGCAATAAATTCGTTCGAATTGGTCCACGATTCGGTTTGCCAGGTCGATGAAGACGACAGCCGCTCACAGGCATACCTGGGAACTGCCGGCAGGGCGGTGCCGTCGGGCCCGGCCCAGTTAACCAGATCCCGGCCAAAGGCGCTGGTATAACCGCCCCAGCAGGTATTCGGATTGCGCAGTACCGCGTATTTGTAACCGAAGCCCTTGAGAATGGCAGGAAGACTGCTGGTAAAACAAGGCTCCTCTACGGCATACGTGAGAAAAGTGGCAGACGGAAAATACGCCCTGATTTTGGCGATTCCATATGCAAACTGGCGAATGATGCTCTCGCCCGAAACGTTGTAGCAATAAGGCTGTGCATAAGTGGGATTCACAAACTCGATCCGTCCAAACCGCCCTTCCTTTTCGTAATAATCCTGAAACGCTTTGAAATTTTCCGCATCCTTCACACAAACGGTATCCCAGGTCTCGGGTTCAATTTCAAGGTTAATTTTCCAGCCTGGGTTTTCGGTGAGCTTATCGACCATGAAACGGGCCTGCCACATCGGATAGTGACCGTAAATGCCTCCGTGGTAACCGTCGGCAAACCAGGCTGTCTGGGCATATGAAGCCGATGTTGTGAAAAGCGCTAAAATCAGGCTGATAAACAACCAGCAATTTTTACTCATAACACCACAAGTTTAAAAACTGTCATGGCATTTCCACTGCCATGACAGTTTGAACAAAAGGAAAAGGTCAATTACAGCTTTCCGTAATGACAAAATCACTGCCGGAGCTGTTTCGCACCACGATGCTCTTGTCCTCATTGGTGAAATGAAAATGAGCTTCCTTGATGACTGCACCTTCCGGAAGGTTAAAGAATTGCTTCGGATAGATGTACTTTTGCCAGGAGGTTCCGCCAACCTTTTCCATGAGGGTTTTTTCACTGATCACATCCACAATCGACGAATCATTCCCGTCGGCATAGACCGCCGTGCCATAGATATACACCTTCTCAGCATCTTTCAGCGGCGTTTCCACCACGCCGGCCACCGTTTCGAAATTGACGGCAAAGATGTCGCCCCAGCCAAAGGTAGCCGGCGTGGTCGACACCA
Organism: Mangrovibacterium sp.; assembly: GCA_050173895.1. GTDB lineage: Bacteria > Bacteroidota > Bacteroidia > Bacteroidales > Prolixibacteraceae > JBCFBK01. The sequence goes on from JBFXKJ010000217.1 coordinate 2,340, forward strand.
GGCTGACGGTGGTGTAGTCGATCATCGGATTTGAACCTCCGGTCACAGTCAGCACCTTCGATTTTGCATTTGCCTTGTAGTACTCGTTATGAAAGCCCCGGTTTTTGCCGCAAAAGAAGTAGCCCATGAACAGCTTGATGTTCTGGCTGCCGGTGGTCAGCTTGACTTTTACATTTGCGGTGATCAGTTTTTCCTCTTCATCGGTAATGATGAATTTCGTTTGCGACCGAAAGACCACCCACTCAACAGGACCGAGGTTGTTCATCAATCCGATCTCTTTTTGCAAAGCAGCCGGCCAGCTCAGGGCTGTGGTAGGCTCCTTTTCGGTTGCCGGCATCAGGATCATCCGTTCATTCGCCACATCTCCTTTGGTATACCCGCTGGTTGTGAAGGTCAGTTCAGCATTTGAGCCGATATTCCAGCTCTTGGGAGCCAAAACGGCAAATACCAGTTCCGTGTTATCGTCATTCTCCGGAACGAGCTTGATGTCGACCCCGATCTCAATCGGACTGTTTACCTGGGGGTTATCCGGATGGGTGATCTTCTCGATCGTCATACACATCATTAAGATAAAAGGCAGGACGAAAGCAATCGTCCAGACGCTGTATTTATTCAGTCGTTTCATTTTTTCGTGTTTTAAGCATTAAATTTCGACAGGTCGACCCTATTCAACATTAACGAATGTATACTTGTAACTAATTGAACTGCAGTCTAATTGAAAAGGAATGATGAACTCGCCGTTTTGATAATAGGCAATCACTTTATCCGTGCCCCTGACGCGCAGTTCGTTGGGAGACACACTGTAATCCAGCTCACAATCAGCTTCGGTATTGGGGTCTCCGTCAAAACTGAACGGAGAAAAGGGAACATTACCATTGGAGTAAGTGAGTTTAGTCAGCTTGCTGTCGTTATAATGCAAAGTAAACTTCACTGTTTTGAAAAAATCCAGCTTTTTGGAAATGTCGATCCCGCTGATATGCATGGGATCATATTGCAATACCTGCCTCAGCTCGTAAGTAATGTCATAATTCTGAGGATAGTCGTCGGTCATTTTATTCGAAAGGTCGTCTTCGCAACCCGAGAGCGAAAAAAACGTCAGGATAACTGAAAAAATCCATATTTTGCGTGTCATAATTAAATGTCTTAATTGTTAATAAAGCTCCGTTATTTCAATCGCTACTTCAGGATTTTATCCTTTTCGACCCAGAACAATCTGGGGCGGTAAGTAGAAACGTCGGCGTGCTGTTTTACAAAGTCTTCGTTGTTCACGTTGTAGCTGATCAGGATCATGCCGTTCTTTTCAAACTGCGGATGAGCCATGGCGTTATAGGTCAGCAGTCCCGGAGTATTCTGTTCATGGGTGGTGTAGATCAGCTTTTTATTGTACCACGGGCCCTGCGGGCTGTCGGCAATGAAGGTATAGATCGTTCCGGAGTTGAACCGCTTGTCCTGCGTGAGCAGCACATACTTATTGTCCAGTTTGAACACATTAAACTGGGACGAAACCGGTACAGATGCAAGCCCGGCCATTTTCACAGCGTCGGAAGCATTGGCGCTCCAGCCGGAGCCATCGAAATATTCCCACTTCGTATAGAGCTGATCCACTGTTGTCCGGGCTACCAAAGCATCTGAAACCGTATTGATGCTGTTATCGACATCCACCTGGGCATAAATATAGACGTAATCATTCTCCTTTAAAGCGGCCATCCCGTAATGAATATCGGTTGAACCGGAGAAGGGGACCGAAACTGTTTTTCTGAGTTCGAGGCCGGGCAGGTCATATTCGAGGATATCGGTTTTTTCATAACGGAACCCCCACATTCCTGCTTCACCCTGATACATCAATGTCTGAAAGATATACAGCTTGTTCCCGTTAACAAAGCCATGTCCCGGCCAGTACCACTTTTTACCTTCGTCGGTCACTCCCGGCGGCACTGCGGCAGAAGTGTTCGCGCCATTCGCTCCGTAAACAGCGCTTACCTTCCCCTTATCATACAGGATGTACGTATTCCGGAACATGTGATCCTGCATGGAACGGGCCCCGTTTGTCACCGGACCGATAAATGAATCGCCCATGAGGAAAACGGAGCGGCCGTCAGGCAGGGCGATCGAATACATGCCGTCGCCCCCGGTAACGCTTCCCCGGTCGGGGATCAATTGCCCGGCAAAAAATTTGTCGTGTCCGTCGATTGTCATTTCTATGGTAATCTTGCGTACGCTTTGCCCCTCCTTCATCAGGGAAACCGATACCGGCACAGCTTCATAGTATGGAATACGCGTGAGTACAGCGCCGGTCTGACCGCGCTGAACCGTTACAACCTGATCCGATTTGCTGGTTGAAACCTGATAGGTGTCGAAGTCAAGCTTGTCGTTCAGCAGTTCCCACGAAAGAAAAACCGAATCGGCATTCGATGTGTATTCAACCTTTAACAGAGGACCGTTGGGATCATCCTCAAACGGATTGGTTTTCATGCCTGTGCCGTCATCATCGCCGCACGACATGAGTAAAGCCAGTATTACGCTCAGGTACATCATATATTTTTTCTGTGTATTCATTTATTGTCTTTTAAAAAATTTGCGCTCCCCGTGTGAAACGGAGCGGCGCTTATTCCGTTGTCATCCTGATCAATTCCTCACCAGGTTTGGATTCAGGCGCTTTTCACGCAGCGGATAAGGGAATAACAAATCGTCTTCTTCGAACGGATGCCCTTCCGGATGCGAAGGCGCATTATAGCCCAACAGGTTGACTATATTTCTTGTGGTCACGTTGAGTGCCTTTCTGGTCCGGACCATGTCGAACCAGGTTTGCCCTTCAAAACAAATCTCCCAGAAACGTTCTTTCAGAACATCATCGGCTGAAAGAAGCGCCGGTTTTGCCTCGTCCGGATTGGCCCGGTTCCTGATCTTAAACCAGGCATTGATGGCATCGGCATTGTTTGTGGTTCCACCGTCGATCTGCGCTCTTGCTTCGGCCAGGGTTAACAGCACATCGGCATAGGTGAGCAGCGGAAAATTCCGTCCAGACATGCCGGATTCGGCGGCTGCCTCGTCCCAGAACTTGTAAATGTAGGGGCGGCCCAATTCGACCACCGTATTGGGATCGGCCAGGGTTTCATGTTTAGTATAATAAAAGCCTTTCTCTTCGATCCGCTTGTCACCCGCGGTATACGAATTATAAAAAGCCGGGGCCGGAGCCAGCGCTCCGCCATTGGCGCCAGCCGAGGAGATCGGTTGTGCAGGTTCCGGATAGGGTAATAAGTTAAAATGGACGGGAGAACCGGCATATTGCCGTTCGCATTGGATCATCCAGATATACTCGCCCGAATTTTCATTGGCCGGATTCCGCATAGCAGCATAATTGTCAAAGAGATAGAACTGGGCGCTGGCTACTACCGCCGCGGCCTGGTCGAATGCCTTTTGGTAATATGCCGTCCCTTTTTGCAACGGATATCCCGCCATGGTCAGGTAAACTTTGGCAAGCATCGCCTTGACGGCTCCTTTTGCAATGCGTCCTTCCACGCTTGTCCAGGTATGATTAACCATAAGCGAATCGGCCGAATGGAGATCCTTTTCGATTCGTGTATAAACCTCATCGACCGACGACAAGGCAATTTGCGTATCAGACAGGCTTTTGGTCGATGAAAGCTTTAACGGCAGCTCTCCAAAAAACCTGACCAGATTAAAATAGCTGTAGGCCCTGAAAAAGTAAACCTCTCCCCAACGGACATTCTTTGCGCTCTCGCTCATCAGACCCGGAGCCAGATTTTGCAAACCCTCAAGAATGCTGTTGCAGTTTTCGATGGTCTTATAATTGGTTTCCCAAATTCTCTCCACGTACGAATTATCTTCCTTAACATTCAGGTTAATCGCCTGATTAAGAAATGTACTGGACGACGAATAAGGGCGATCGCCGTAGCCAGGGAGATATTCGAGAAACAGGTACCTTTGTGTTCCCGGGCCAATATCGCTTGCGAAACCATCGTCCAAAAAGGTATAAAGGCCATTAACCGCCGCATTGACCTGGGCCTCGGACTGGAAATAAAAATCGGGCGACAGGAATGTTTTGGGTTCTTCTTCCAGAAATGCATCACAAGAGGCGCAAACTATCAATAAGGAAAGCACCCTGCTTATATTTAAAAGATATCTTTTCATCATCGTTCAGATTAAAATATAACATTGACACTGGCCGAAACCGTTGTAGGCCGTGGATAAGAATAAAATTCAATGCCTTGTCCGGTATCGGTCGAGAAAGCGCCTAACTCGGGATCGAATCCCGGGAAGCTGGTAAATACATGCAGATTTTCGACATTCACGCCCAGGGTAAGCCCCTTTACGACTTTGAGCCTGTTCAGAAGCTTTGGATCGATTTCTTAGCTGAGCGTAACATTCCTGATCCGAAGGAA
>JBFXKJ010000218.1:0-6710 GCA_050173895.1 Mangrovibacterium sp.
GCCTCCGCCATATTCCACATGATAAGCCCTGCCGAAAAAAGGCAGCCAGGCTTCAACCATATTGCTGTCTACGCTCAGATCATAGGTTGAAGTGAGATCAATACGGGGACCGGCCATGGGAATCACTGCCCGGGCCACAAAGCGGAATTTCAGCGAATCGATCCGTTCTTTTATTTCCTGCTCCTTCTGAGCCTGCCGCTCTTTGCGCGACAAATCCTGGCCCGAAACCGTTGCGGCAACAGCCAGCATCCATACCGTCAAAATAAATATTCTGGCCATAATTTTTTTGTTCTGATACGGATTATTGCGCAAAATAGATGCCAATTTTTGATGCTGCACCTGAGCCTTCAGGCACCTGTATTGCCGTAGCAAAAAAAGGAGCATTAGCTCCTTCTCCAATTTATTTGTTTGTTTTTTCAGCTGGTTCTCCGACTCGCCGGGCGTTCAGGTAAGGGTTTGCATACATCTGCAAAAAAAGGCGCTTTTGGCAATCAGGATCGCCTCCGCCAATTGTGATCACCAGGTCGTCGAGCAGTTCCCGGAATTTTTCACGGGTGAAGCTGTCTATCAGGTCATTGTGCTGATCACTGCCCGACAACAGGTCGGCTGCCAGGTAATTATTCGGCCAGAGCTTGTAATTCCGGTAAATACATGAGTCAATATGCTCAGCCAGCCGCTGAATGGTGTCGGACAAATTATCGGGGTTTACAAGGGTATTCAACTGCTCATCGATGGGCATTCCAAAGGCAAAATGAACCCTCCCTTTCGGCTTGAGTAAGCCATAAGCCATGCTCTTAAAGTCGTCCTCCGGCCTTTTTATATAGCTTTCATGCTCGCGTTTGTAAATCTCTTCCACTTTCGAGATCCCGCAGGGCTCCCTTTCATATGAAATAGACAGCGGAACAATTTTCAACTCTCTGAAACCCTGGATCAGATCCGATTCATTGCTGAGATTCAGCATCTTGAGCAATGCCTGCTGTGTTTGATCATTCCCGTCCTTGGTCCGTCCTTCCTTCTGGGCGATCCAAACGGAATCATTGTTCCGGGTAATCGATCCGCGGATATACTGCGACAGTTGTTTGGAAGCCATCAACAGCTCCCGCGCAGGGAGATTTCTCTTTACGATAAAGCAGCGGTTCAGCTTTAAGGCATGTTCGATCCAGTCAAAAATCAACAGGTTGTTCCCCACGGCAACCTCGGTGGTGTTCATCCCCGCTTTGGCGATGATGAAGTTCAGGATCGCCGAATCGAGAATAATATCCCGGTGATTTGAAATGAAGAGATAGCTCTGCGACCGGTCCAGATTTTCCAACCCACTGGTAGTGACTCCGCTGGTAGTTTTCTCAATGATCCACTCCTTAATTAACGGATACATGAATTTCATCTGTAATTCGTTAATTGACCGGATTTCTGAAAGCATTTTACGCACTTCGGCTATTTTGTTCTCTTCCCTAAAAATAAAAGCCAGAACCTGCGTAAAAATTTCATCATTCAACAGGACATGAAGGTAATGATTTACCTCATGATCCTGATAAGGCCGGATATCGTCATAGCTCATAATCTCTTTGCACATTAATTATTGCGGCGCAAATATACGAAATGCCATTCAAATCCTGAACCGAATCTGAAATTTCACCTCCGTTCGTTTATTGCCCAAAATCAAGCTGTTCCCGCTGCCAATGCGATCAACCCCCAAAAACCAGGTTCTGGAAAGCTTATACCAAAACTCAATTTTTTCACATATTTTAACTTTCCCGGTCAGATAAGAGCGAATTCCCTCCCCGTAAAATGAGGGTACGGAGAACTGGTAAAGAAGATCATTCTCATAAGCATAGATCCGTGAATCGTAATCGCCGGTTCGAAAATAAGCCATTCTGGCCCAGAAGGTCAATGGCACATTTTCCGGGTGATAACCGAAGTCCTGACAGATGAAGAACCCGCAGGAGTAATGGTCATGGCGGTAAAAAGTCTGCTCAAAACGCGATTTCAGCGTGATTGTCCGCCCCGGTTCTCCCCGGATGCTGATACGCAGGGATTGCCGGATCTGGTCGATGTTTGTTTTTGAAAATTCGCCGGTAACTTTCACCGGTTTCCTTTCATAAAAATACCGGCCCTCCGCCTGCCAGTTTTCCCAGGGTGAATAATCAGTCCGGAAAAGGAATTCATACCCGCTCCCGGCCGATGCAGTGGTGTACTTAATCCGGTTAAACCGGAATACATCGACATAAGTATTGATGCTGACCCTGGGCAGCGGATTGAGCCTGGCCCCAAGATAGCAACCATTTTCATCGTTGGCCTGGCTGCTTTCAGAAAAGGAGGACGCATAGGGGCTGCTGTATCTTCTCCCTATTCTCCGGAATAACAATGACAACTCAAGCTTGTCGAGCGGTTGGCACATCAGGCCCGAGGTTCCTGCCAGCCCCTTTGTTTCACTGGCTGCAATCTCCCCGAAAAAATAAACCCTGTTTATCCCGTAACGGTAATCCAGACTGACACTCCCGGCCCTTTTGCCGTTGAAAAGGTAGCTGTTGTACAGGTCCTCTTCCCTTACAAGCGGGTATTCATAACGGTTGTGGATTGCAGTGAGGCCCAGGGAGAGGCGAACAGCATCATAAGTGATATTCCCGCCGAGCGTCCATGCGGCCACCGAATTTTCATCGCTGATCTCGCCTGCAGTACGGTGATAGCCGGAAGTCTGAAAGGATGTAAAAAGCTTCTCCCCCTGCTGTTCGGTCAGGTTGGCATCCAGACGGTTCCCGGAAACGAAACCACTGATGCGAAAACGTCCGCTGGTGAGTATCGCAGCCATCCCCCTCATAAAATTATTCTCGTCGGCTGAGCTGTATCCCCGGATTCCGGAGTTGAAATTTCCAATCCGCGTCGACTCGCCCGACTTGCTGAGGGAGAACCCCTGGGAGACAGCCAGACCCTGCCCAAACCGAACGATATAATCGCCCAGGAGAAGGGTTTTTTTCTGATCGCCGGAATGAAGGCTGACAAAAGCGCTGCAGAAGTCAAAACCCTGGGAGTTTGAATGTGAAAAAAAACTCTCGCCCGCGTCCTTGTCGCCGGTAAAGGATGCTTCGAACGAGGGTGATTCATAGCGGTAACGAAAGTAAAGACGGGCAGGTGAGCCCTCATATTTCCGGGGTTCCGTAAAAGCGGCCTGCCTTTCCAGCAGCCGTGCCCAACGCGTCATCACCTCATGTCGGCTGTAACCCTTCGCCGGCTCCGACCGCTCCTTGTCAAAGGTCACAAAACAGGCAGTGAGCCTGGCCAGCTTTTCGTCAAAACCTGCGACTACTGCCAACTCGTACGGAGACCGGATCGCTCCATATTTCCCGCGGTAGCTGATCAGGGAACGGATCAACACGGGATCCAGGAATGGAAGCTTTTCAAGATCAGCCTCCCCCGCCACGTTGATATTTAAAGGATGATCTGAAAGCTGCTGCAGCTCGTTCAGCAACTGTTCCAGATCGTGCGTTTCATCTTCAGCAAAATACTCTTCAAGCAATTTCCCGAAATCACCTTGCCGGTTATCCTGCCCAAAGGATTTCTGACAAAAGAAAAGTAGAGACAGGGAAAAAACAAAAAAGATCAGCCTGACCGGCCTGCGAGCGGGACCAAACTGAGAATGAGTTGTTAGATCTGCCTTGTTCATACGCCAAAAGGATGAATTTACAATCCACCCTTTTGCGACAAGCAATTCAATTTACAAAAAAAAAACGAATTAATTCGTCTTGAACTTATATTTTACATCCGACAAGTCTTTGTTTGCCTGCACGATCTTACTTTTTAGGTCCTCTTTAAAACGCCCCAGCTTCTCCCTTACGGTCTCATCCTGCAATGACAACATCTGGACAGCCAGAATAGCCGCGTTGTACGCACCGTTAATCGCCACGGCAGCCACGGGTATTCCGGGAGGCATCTGGATAATGGCGAGCATGGCATCCAGTCCTTCCAGGCTGGCCTTAATGGGAACGCCGATTACAGGGAGGGTGGTCATGGCTGCAATCACTCCCGGCAGATGAGCAGCCATGCCTGCTCCTGCAATGATCACTCTGATTCCCCTGCCCTCTGCTTCCCGGGCAAATTTTTCAACTGCCTCGGGCGTTCGATGCGCCGATAACGCGTTAATTTCAAAAGGCACTTCAAATTGATCCAGGACTTTTGCCGCAGCTTCCATCACGGTCAGATCGGAAGTGCTTCCCATAATAATACTTACTTTTGGCTCCATTATTCTTCTCCTCTTTCTTTATCTTAATTACTGACACCAACCTCTTTGTGACCACTGCAGTGATCTTGCTGCAGAAGATCATGAAATTAAAAAATTAACATGAGTCCTGCTTTAGTTGAGCCATTATTTTTCGTTACTTTGCAACTTTTTAAAAAATCTGAGCTAAAAATAGCCCAATTTCAGAAATATCAAAAATAAACTTCCAAAAGGGACCCTGAAAAAAAACCGATATGGCAACCATTAAAATTTTAGACAAGGATTTTGAATTGTTCATTCCCTACGAGAAGATCCGTTCGGTCATAGAACAGATCGCAGACGAGATGAATGAAAAATTAAAGGGTAAAAACCCCTTATTCGTATGCGTGTTGAATGGTTCATTCATGTTCGCTGCTGAAATTTTTAAGCGGATCAACCTGCTGGACGCGGAGATCACCTTTGTGAAACTGTCATCATACAGCGGCGCTTCCAGTACAGGAGAGGTGAAACAACTGATCGGACTCAATGAGACACTTGCAGGAAGAACGGTTGTTATTTTGGAGGATATTGTCGACACTGGCATCACGATCGAAAAAACCATCGGGCAGCTTCGGGCCATGAACCCGGAACAGCTCCAGGTGGCTACGCTGCTTTTAAAGCCGGATGCGCTGGTGAGAAAAGTGGATCTGGACTATGTCGGACTGGAAATCCCCAACGACTTTATTGTTGGCTACGGTTTGGATTACGGAGGAAGGGGGAGAAACCTGATCGATATCTACCGTGTAACCGGCAACAGGATGTAGAGCCAAAACTCCCGCTTTTTAAAGTGCTGACGGCTTTTTAGAACCAAAGAACCAAAAATCAAAAAATCAAAATATCGGTGACATGTTAAATATTGTACTCTTTGGGCCTCCGGGAGCCGGAAAAGGAACCCAGGCAGAATTTTTAATTCAGCGCTTTGGATTGGTTCACCTGTCTACGGGCGACATTCTGCGTCGTGAGATTGCCGGATCAACACCTCTCGGAACCGAAGCAAAACGATTTATGGATAAGGGTGAGCTGGTACCCGATTCCGTGGTCATCGGGATGATCAGAAACAGGCTGCAGGAGAACAGGAACGCGAAAGGGTTCATTTTCGATGGATTTCCCAGGACGATAGCCCAGGCCATCGCACTGGATGAATTGCTGAATGAAAACGGGACCCGGGTATCAGCCATGCTCTCACTGGAAGTAGAAAAGGAAGAATTGATAACCCGTCTTCAAAACCGGGGGATCACCTCAGGCCGGGCGGACGATCAGGATGTTGCTGTGATCGAAAACCGGATTCAGGTATATCACGAGAAAACCGCTCCCCTGAAGGATTATTATCAGGATCAAAAAAAATATTTCCGTGTAAACGGCATGGGCTCGGCCGGAGAAATCGCCGGCAGGCTGAAAGAAACGGTATATTCGTTATAAATAGCTGAATTTTACCGGCCGGAACAGAGCAGGGCCGGGAAATTCACCAGGTAAATTTTTTTTTTGCCGTTGCCACATAAATTTACCGGGATTAATCCGGCTCGTGCCCGAAAGGTACGGTGCTTGTGGCTTGTTTCGTCTTTTTTATTTATCTTGCAACTCCTCAATTCAATTAAAGAGAAATGGCTGAAAGTAACTTCGTCGATTATGTAAAGATTTTTTGCCGGTCAGGGAACGGAGGGCCGGGCTCTGCCCACCTTCGCCGTGAGAAGTTCGTTCCCAAGGGAGGACCTGACGGGGGCGACGGGGGACGCGGAGGCCACGTGATCGTGAAGGGCAATGCCCAGATGTGGACACTGCTTCACCTGCGGTACAGAAAACACATTTTTGCCGGAAACGGCGAATCGGGAGGAGCTCAGGGGAGCTTCGGCGCCGATGGCGACGATGTGGTGATCGAGGTTCCGCTCGGTACGGTTGCAAAAGACGCTGAAACCGGCGAATTCCTTTTTGAGATTACCAGCGACGGCGAAAGCCAGGTCCTGGTCAAAGGCGGAAGAGGGGGACTGGGGAACACCCATTTCAAAACGGCCACCCACCAGACGCCCCGTTTCGCACAGCCTGGAGAAGCAGGAGAAGAAGGATGGAAGATCCTGGAGCTGAAAATCCTCGCCGATGTCGGCCTTGTCGGTTTTCCCAGCTCCGGAAAATCAACGCTTCTGTCTGTTGTTTCCGCTGCAAAACCCAAAATTGCAGACTACCCTTTCACTACTTTAGTGCCCAACCTGGGAATAGTCTCTTACCATGATCAACGATCGTTCGTCATGGCCGATATTCCGGGGATCATCGAAGGAGCCCACCAGGGAAAAGGACTGGGCCTGCGCTTTCTGAAGCATATTGAACGAAATGCAATGTTATTGTTTTTGGTGCCCGCCGACAGTAAAGATCACCGGAAGGAATATCTGATCCTGCTGGATGAACTGGAAAAATACAATCCGGAATTGCTTGATAAAGATCGCTTTCTGGTTATCAGCAAATCAGA
>JBFXKJ010000219.1:0-6702 GCA_050173895.1 Mangrovibacterium sp.
TACCTGATGCTACCATCCTTCCGGATCACTTCTATCTCATATTCGGTTTCTACATCTTTGCCCTGTTTCCTTCTTTTTTTTCGTTCAAGGTGAGAGCTGATCCCTCTTTCCGGAGATCTTTTTTCGACGGGGGTTTTCATATATTCGTCCAGACTGCTGAATCCATAGATGTTCAACAGCGCCTGGTTCATGTAAAGGGTCTGTCCGTCTTCTGTGACCACGCGCATGCCGAGTGGATACTCATCCATGGATTGTCTGAAATTCTCCCTTGAACGGAGCAGTTCCTGCTCCGCTTTTTTCTGTTCCGTAATATTCGTGATGGTTCCGATGTAACCTCTGATTTGTCCATCGGCAGTTCGTTCGGGCAAGGCTTCTCCGAGCACCCAGACGATGCTCCCGTCGGGTTTCATGAAGCGGTATTGTGCGGTTGAATGCCGGCCTTCCTGGTTATCGAGCTTCCATTTCTTAAATAGTGCAAGGCGGTCCTCGATGTGTACGGCATCCAGCCAGGCATTTCCCAGTGCCTGATCACGGCTTAGCCCGCTGAGCTGGCACCACTTGGGATTGACATAGGTCGTATAGCCCTTCTCATCAGTTCTGAAGATTCCCACCGGCGATTGTTCGGTCAGGGAGTGGAACATGGCTTCGCGCGCGTGCAACTCGTCGGTAATCTGCTTTTCTCTGGTCTGATCCCTGAACACGAGGACTGCGCCGGCTATTCGGTTATACTGGTCCCTGACCGGAGCACCGCTGACGGCAACGGGAATCTCTTTCCTGTCGCTGCGGAATGTATAGTTCTCCTGCGTGATCGGTTTTCCCTCTTTCAGGATCATCCCGACCGGAGAAGTCAGTTGCTCTCCGCTGTCTTCATGGATGAGATGAACGATTTCATTCACCGGCTTCCCGGCTGCTTCCTTCTCTGTCCATCCGGAAAGTTTTTCTGCTGCCGGGTTCAGAAAGATAAGGTTACCCTGCGGATCGGTGGTGAAGACGGCATCACCAATACTGTGGAGGGTCGTACGGTATAAAACTTCGCTTTTCCGAATGGATGCTTCGGCCAAAACCCTTCGCAATCCATTTCTTAAGAATACGCCAAGCACGACTGTCGTCAGCGGAAAAATCGCAAGAACAGGCAGCCAGATCTGGCTAATTACCTCCAGGCTCCGCGGCCATGGAAGTAATAACTGCGATGATAACATGGCCAGGTGGACTGTAATCCCCATTCCTGCCAGAGGCAATATTCCGACCGATTCGGGCCGGGCCTTTGCATAGCGGCGAAAGAGGTGTCCAATGAGCGCCGCGCTGACCACGCTGGCGATCCCCGCCCAAATACCCGGGCCACCGAGATAAATCCTGAAGCACCCTGTCAGAATGACCGTCAACAGGGTCGTGAGCCCTCCGCAAAAAAAGCCGGCCAGCGAAAGAACGATCGTCCGACCGTCATAGAAAATGCCGGCTTCGTAACGGATCGGGATGTTCATCCCGATGATCGCGATCCCCCCAAAGAGGATCCCGTTAATAAGCTGGCTGAGCGAAGAATCATTGATCTTGTGGCGGGACAGCAGGCCGTATAATACAATCAGGGAAATCAGTAATGTTGCATTCTGAATCAACTCGCTTGTCATGATTCCGTTGTTTCGGCATTAACGTGAAAATCGAAGCAAGTTAATAAAAGTTTTGTTTGGTGAACACATGTAACTGTGGAATCCGTTCCCCATCAACTCCGGAATTCTACACACCTGCCAATTAAGCGGCGAAAAGATCACCTGTGTAAACAATTCACAGTGAACCGGTACCCAACATATTCCCGGTACAAAGACGGGCTGGTATAGTATCTGCTGGCCGATCATCACAATATAATTTGAAAAACAGATGAAAGATGAAGTAAAGATGGTGAAGGTGATTGAAGTAATTGCCTCCTCCGAAATCGGCTTTAACGAGGCCGCCCAGAATGCGGTGACAGAAGCTGCAAAGACACTGAAGAACATCCGGTCCATCTATGTCAAAGAGATGAAAGGGCATGTGGAGAACGACAAAATAGTTTCTTACGCGGTTAATGCCCAGATATCGTTCGAGATTGAGAAGTGACAACTTTTCATTGGTTTCTTCGTCTGATGGCGAAGAAACCAATGAGAATAACACTCAGACCCGTTACAAGATAGCTGATGAGCAACTGATGCTTTCGTTCAAGCAGGAAAAACGAAAACTGATGGATCGGCTCCCAATACTCGATCGTGATCAGCACCAGGAAATTATTGATCGCATGACCTGCAATGCAGGCAAATATGTTGCGTGTGATCACCATCACCGTGCCCAACAGGAGCCCGAGCAAAAACGTGGCGGGAAATTGCCACGGGTTCAGATGGAACAACGCAAAAAACAGGGCTGAAACCAGAATGGCGGTATGGGCCCGGTAATTTCTCATAAAACCGTACATGATGATCCCCCTGAAAATTAATTCTTCAATCACCGGGGCGAGAATGACCACTTTCAGAAAGGTACCGTAAATGCCGAAGTCATTTTCAAAAAGGCGGTTAAACAATTCCAGGAACCAGGACGGTGCAGGAATGAGCCGCTCCACGGCCATGTTAATCTCCTCCAGGAAAATGTGCGCCCCCAACAAAAAGGTGGTTACAGGAACCATCAGCAACAGATTAAAGCGCCTTGCCGGAAACAGCCGGCTCAGACGGGTGCCGGCGTTTCTGTAACCGTAATAAAAAATGAACAGCGTTGACCCGAGTTGCAGGGCGATATTCTTAAAGGTATTGGAAAGATAGTCTGTGCCGTGATAATAATCCCACAAGGCCAACGGAAAATCGACAACCGTTTGGACAAAAAGATATAAAATAATCAGATGGGCAGCTCCCAGAACTGTGGGATAAAATCGCTGTTGCTCGTTTCTCATAGATTCAGAATGCTCCTCTACAGACAGATTTTGGCATAAATATAAGAAAGAAAACCGAACGCTTCGTTTGCTGTTATCACTCACCTTTGAAAAAGTTCTGAAAAATCTTTGCTAACAATTTGATTAATTCGGGAAAAAGCACTTATTTTGCGCTCTGTTTGAAAAACGTGTGATAGAAAAATATTTAAGACAATGTCAAGAATTTGTCAAATAACCGGTAAAAAAGCGATGGTGGGAAACAATGTTTCTCACTCGAAGAGAAGAACCAAGCGTCATTTTCTTCCCAACCTGTTCAATAAGAAGTTTTATCTTCCGGAAGAAGACCGCTGGATCTCATTAACTGTTTCTGCCGCAGGACTGCGTACCATTAATAAAAATGGACTGGCTGTGATGCTGAAGGAAGCAAAAGCTAAAGGATTCGTTAAGAATATTTAAAAGGAACAGATCATGGCAAAAAAAGGAAATAGAGTTCAGGTCATTATGGAATGTACGGAACAAAAGGAAAGTGGTGTTCCCGGAACTTCCCGTTACATTACGACCAAAAACAGGAAGAATACTCCTGAGCGTCTGGAGTTGAAAAAATACAACCCCAATTTGAAAAAAGTAACCGTTCACCGCGAAATTAAATAATTACAGATATGGCAAAGAAAGCAGTTGCATCATTGCAAAAAGGTGCCGGAAAAGGCTATGCCAAAGTTGTAAAAATGGTAAAGTCTGAAAAAACAGGTGCATACACTTTTCAGGAAGGTGTCGTTCCCAACGAAATGGTGAAAGACTACTTCAAGAAGTAAGATATTGTGTCTTTGATGATGGAAAGCCTTTATCCCCGGGATAAGGGCTTTTTTTATGATGATTCCTTCCTTCCCGGTCATACTCCGGTTTTCGGGAGGATATAAAGGCACATGCTCACATTTTTTCGGGAAGGAATTTCCAGTACCGCGCGGGCATGTGTTGCCGCTGGAGGCGCAGGTTTTTTCGTTCCCCGATGGTGATATGATTAAAATAATCTTTCCATAAGGTCTGATAAGTCTGTTCCTGCTCCGCAGCCATCTGATCTTCCAGTTTTCCGTCCAGGGGCGAGAATGTCTTTTCGGTGAGCACCACCCGGTGGGTTTGTTGCAGGTCGTAAAAAAAGCCATAGTCGCGCCTGACATCATAGATCAGCCATTTTTGTCGGGCGAACCGGCTTTTGAAATGCCCGAGGGTCAGCGCAAGCACATCGAAAGCCGGCTCTACAGGGGCAAAATACAAGCCGTCGCGTGTTTCCTGAAACCGGACAAACTGATGGATCCGCACTGCTTCCTGCATAACTTTCCGCTCTGCCCTTCTTAATTCAAGGCTGTCGGCATCGCCATAATCGGTCTCGACGCTCTTCGGCGAATTAAACATTTTTCGGATGAAGCGGTAGAGGATCATTTCGATACCGGTATCCTGTGACAGGAACGCAAAAAAAGGCATGTTTTTGTGGTTTTTGTGCAGCCGGAGACGCAATGCATTCCATACCCGGGCGGCTTTCTGTCCGTCCGTTACGATACGGACAGGGGTCGGGAAAAGCTTTCCCTGCCAGGCAGTTTCCCTACAGATATCGTGAGGATCAATCCGCCGGGCATAACAGGCAAAAACCGCGCTCAGAAACCCGTCGAAACTGCCGTCGTAGAGGATGATAGTCATGATCCGGCTTTTATAGTGAAGCTGCTGTTGCCGGAAGGAACACCTCGTCCTGAAACAGGCGAAGCTGGCCGTCACTGCCCTTTCTTTTTCCGGTGCTTTCTTCGATCAGGATACGACGCAGTTTTCCGGGCTCCCGGTCTTTACAGAACTCCCTTAGCTCATTGCATGTGATAAAATACCGGGCCCGCTTCAGCACCACGCCGATCTGCCTGAGATGATCACTGTTCAGCTTGCGGAAGCGGCGGGCATCCACGATCATTTTGGCTGAGCGGACGCCAATACCCGGGACCCGCAGGATCAGCTCATAGGCGGCTTTGTTAATATCGACCGGGAACAGCTCCGGATGGCGAAGGGCGTAGGCCAGCTTGGGATCAATCTCCAGGTCCAGAAAAGGCTGGTCTTCATCCAGGATCTCCCCGGCACTGAAATGATAAAAACGCATCAGCCAGTCACTTTGATACAAACGGTTTTCCCTTATCAGCGGTGGCGATTGAAGGACCGGAAGCCTTTGGTCGTAGGTATTGACAGGCAGGTAACCCGAATAATACACCCGTTTCAGTTTTTGTTTGCCATACAGGCCGGATGCCAGTCCCAGTATCTGCCGGTCGTTTTCGGGACTGGCCCCGATAATGAGTTGGGTGCTTTGCCCTGCAGGAGTGAAAACCTGCGCTTTTCTGTATTTGACGCGCTCTTCGCGGTAGCGGACAATCTCTTCGCTGATCAGGTTCATCGGTTGCAGGACCCCGGGAAAATTTTTTTCAGGAGCCAGCTTTCTTAATTCCTGGTCGGTGGGGATTTCGATGTTTACACTCAGCCGGTCCGCATAACAGCCGGCCTGATAGATCAGTTCCCCGCTTGCTCCCGGGATGGCCTTTAAGTGGATATACCCGTTATAGCGTTCTTTTTCCCTCAGCCTGCGGGCCACCAGCATGAGTTGTTCCATCGTATAATCCGGATTTTTTATCACCCCGGAGCTCAAAAACAAGCCTTCGATGTAGTTGCGGCGGTAAAAGCTGATGGTCAGATCGACAATTTCCTCCACTGTGAATGCCGCCCTGGGACGGTCGTTCGTGCGCCGGTTAACGCAATAGGCACAGTCGTAAATGCAAAAATTCGTCATCAGGACCTTCAGCAGACTGATACAACGTCCGTCATCGGTAAAACTGTGACATACCCCGCAGAAGACCGTATTTCCAAGTCCCCCGCTCACATTTCGGCGGTTGTTTCCGCTGGAGGAACAGGATACATCATATTTGGCAGCATCTGCCAATATTTTTAGCTTTTCCTGAATAGCTGACTTCATAGCACGATCTGTTTTGGCGTTCCTGTGTTCCATCGATTCAAAAATACTAAAAAAGTTAGTATTACTAAAAAAGTTAGCTATTTTTATTTTATTGTTGTAACTTTCGTTGATCAGTTAATTAAAGCATCACTTCAGCTATGTACAGAATTGCTAGTAACATCAGGTATTTAAGGAAAGCAAATGCGCTTACCCAGTCTGACCTGGCCTCCCGTCTTCAGCTCAAGCGGTCGCTCGTCGGGGCATATGAGGAGGGACGGGCCATGCCGCGAATTCTTGTGCTGAAACAACTGGCCACTTTATTTGACCTGACCATCGATCAGCTGGTCAGCTCTGATTTTGAAGCGGAAGGTTTGCCTGCGCCCGCAAGGGCGGTGCTGCGCGTCCTTCCCGTGGTGGTTGACCGGGACAACGAGGAACGGATTCCCATTGTTCCTGTGAAAGCTTCAGCGGGTTATCTGAACGGATATTCCGATCCGGAGTACATTGGGAATCTTCCGTCTTTCTCCATGCCTGTTCCTGAATTGTCGCCCGGAAAAACATTTCGTGTGTTTCAGATCAAGGGCGACAGCATGCTGCCTATGGGTCCCGGCTCCTACCTTTTTTGCGAATATGTGGAGACGGTTTCTTCCGTTCGGGAAGGGGAGATCTGCATCCTCATCACCCGGGAAGAAGGGCTGGTCTGCAAACGCGTTTTCCTTCAGGAGAATGACCGGCTTTTGTTGAAGTCGGATAATCCGGAATATGAACCATACACCATTGAGGGTGCCGCCCTCAGGGAGATATGGAAGGCCAGGGGGGTACTCTCGTTCGATCTTCCGAAACC
>JBFXKJ010000220.1:0-6663 GCA_050173895.1 Mangrovibacterium sp.
GAGCAGCGACAGCAATCTGGAAGCCTATCTCTTAACCCTTGCCCGGAACCTGGTGATTTCAACCTACAGAAAAAAAATATCGGAAAAGGAATATCTGGAAAATCTGCGTTTTCTGGTTGTTAAAAATAACTCGGACACAGAGAGCCAGGTAGACTATGCCCTTCTTGCTGAAAAAATGAAAGTCCTGATCCATTCCATGCCTGAACAACGGCAACGGGTTTACCTTCTGAGCAAGGAAAGCGGCCGCTCAAACAAGTCGATTGCCGAAGAACTGCAGATCTCGGTTAAAACGGTTGAGGACCACGTCACCAAAGCGCGAAAATTTCTGAAAGACCATTTGAAAGAATACGGTTTCCTGGGTATCTTTCTCTAGGAAAAAGCCTTTCCCTTAAGTTCGGCAGATTGTCTATTCCCTTGGTGAATTGCAGTTTAGATCCATAAAGAAAGGACTTTGGTAAAAGTCCTTTCTTTATGATTGGGTTACGGGAACTACTGCTCCCAATCGTCCGTGCGGAACGACGATGCCGGAAACCCTTCCGTATTAAAAAGTTCACCGACTACGAAATCGTCAAAAGCATAGCGGACGGCTACCGGTTTTTCGACCATCGGTGAAACCAGGCTGATACCGGAGCCGGTGATGGTTGCCTGTGCCGGATAGAACCTTTTATTTTCGCCGGCGATCTTTTGGATGCTCATGTTCAGCCCGTTCAGGGGACCAATTCATACCGGTACAGGCCAAAGGAGTGAATTTCGGTAAGCTTAACGGTTATCAGTCCGCCGGACTGAACCGCTGTTTCCCTGCCTTCACTGCCCGTTTGCCCGAGCACAGGATAGAGGCGGACCTTTTTCCCGGGAGGAAGACAGGTCCTTACCGTACCCTCATCCGACGGGGTGTTTTCCCTCAGCACCAATAAAAATCCCTTATTCTCCCCCACCGACTGAAATCCGGTCCATGACCGCCCCGAAGGCTCATCGCCGATGGGGAACACCATGCCGGAATGAAACTCTGTCTGAATAGTGCGGTACTTCCTTATCAGATCCGGATCGCGGAACGCCCGCTCCGGCAAGCCGGTGGCTTCGAACCAGGCCAGGGGCTGTCCGGCCATCGTGATGGCAAACAAATAGTCAAACGTGCTGTGGGCCGCAGGGGCAAACGGATCACCGGCCGGGTATTTACCGGCATTTCGCCATTTATTTAAAAACTCGACCTGGAGTAACTCGGGAGGGAAATAGCGGGAAAGCATCCACAGGTTACGCAGGGTATGGAACGGATAATAATTTCCCCAATCGGTATACCTGTTTTCAAGGAAGAGGTTTCCCATACTGCGGAACATAAAGTATCCGCCCCTGGTCCCCGCCGTCAGGTCAAGGTTTAAAAAAACCTCGCCGTTTGTTTCTGCTTTTACTTTCTCAAAGAAGCGGGTTAGGTTCTGCTCAGCCACTTTCCCGGGAATTTCCACTCCATCGATTTTATAATACCGGATCCCGGTTTTTTTGTACAGCCCGATGATTACCTCGGCATCGGTTTCCCAGCAGGCATAATTGTTTTCGTTGCTGGGATGAAACCAAAGTCCCGGCTGAATATTCTTTTCGCGGGCCGATGCCAGGATTTTCTCCCAGCCGTTGGGAAACCGGTCTCTGTTCAGTTCCCAGTTCTCCGGAGTCCATGCGTTCCAAAGGCGTCCGGCTTTGCTCGCCGAATTTGATGAAAGCCCCTGCTGCCAGCCGTCGTCAATCTGAAAGTGAGTGATCCCGAGGTCTGCGGCTTTCTCCAGTTCGGCAAGGATAAACTTTTCACTGATCTTGCCATCCTGCCCCCGGTCGCCCCAGGTATTCATCATCACCATTTCATAACGCCCGGGGTTATAGGGGATTGAATTTTTCAGGTATTGTCTCAGTCCGGTCAAACCATCGGTGCCGGTTGTAATGGTGTAGCCCTTTATCCATTCCTGGTTGGAAGCATCCGCAGGAAAGCCGGAAAAGGGAATTTTGATCTCTTTGTTCGATGCGGTAAAGTCATGGCCGGGATAAGCGACCTGGCTGGCACCATTCGGCGCTTCTTTCAGGATAAAAAAACCGTTGCCCCCGGCGAGGTCATCTGCAAACAGGAGATTTCCCTGCAGCGGTTCAGGGCTGCGGAAAGGGATGAGCGACTGCTCGGAGACGAGGTTATCGTTCCGGTCGGTGACATCGCGGAATAAGACGGACCGGACCTGCCAATGGCCGGATGCCAGGCCATACGCCCCCAAATGCATGGTTGTTCTTTGTCCGGCCGGTTTTGTCGTTTTTTCAGTTCCATCGACCTGTTGGGGAGCATCTCCGGGCTGTGCAAGCAGGGATTTGTATTTGAGGTAATTGTCGCAGGAAACAGCAGGAGTGTTCGGAAAAATCCGGAAAACCCTCTTAACCTGCATTGTTTGGTATTGATTTTCGAGCACAACTTCCAGATGGGCCGGATAAAACAAGTTTTCCGCCACCGGTGTGACCCGGAAGGCGATATTTTTTACAAAGCTGTTCTTGCCGGGGCTGAAGTCGGCCAGGCCGGGTGAAAAGCGGACGGTTTTGCCTGTCTTTTTAACCTGCAATGAAAAAGCCGATAAATCACCCTGGTTCCAGATCCATTTTTGGACAATCCTGCTGTTTTGGATGATCAGGGTATCTCCCGCCAGGGCAGCGCTGCAACCGATCTTCCGGGCATTGCCCGCAGAGAGGAGTCCCGGGTGCAGCAGAACGGCAGCTATCAAAAAGGCAATCGTTTTGGTTGGGTTAGGTTGGTTCATGCGTTTGTTATTGACAAAAGTGCAAATAAACAAAAAACTTGCCGTAATTTACCGGGCTTTGCGTATTTTTCGGAGCAGCTCTTTATCGGTTATTTCCTTCGACCGGAGGTAATCGAGGGCCTTCCTGACGATGAAAGGGTTGTCATGGTCGAGCAGCGAGGCGATCAGACCGGCAATCTGTTCATCACTTACAGACTGTTTTTCAAATAATTTCAAGGTCAGGTCAACCAGTTCAGCGTTCATTTGAGGCATTTGTGCGGCCAGCGCGTGTGCTGCCCCGGTATGGATACGGATGCCTTTGCCCAACCGCTCCAGCAATTTCCGCCGGTTCAGGTAGGCTATCTGAGAAAAGCCGGAGATCAGTCTGTTCTGGAAGTCTTCGCGACTAAGGACCGAATCCGGCACAGCAGCGAGCGCCTGAACCGCGAGAATGCCCTGGTCATTCAGGATCAGACCCGCCATCTGGTCGCGGAAAGGACTGCTCCATTGCAGCTTAGGTCCCATATTTTCAAGGGTCCAGTACTTGTCTTCAAAATCCGGGCTTTTCAGCAGTTCGGCGGCCAGTTGATCCGACAGGCGGCTGCACGTATAGTTGCGGATTTCCTTTTGTGTTTCACCGTAAATCAGGTGCCACAGGGTGTAAGTGGTATAAACCGCATCGGGCACCACCTCCTGTTTCACCGCGGCCAGTGTTGCTGCGCTGATCCCGTCCACCTCCTCCTTTTTTCCGGTTATCAGTTCGTCCATCCGGTATTGCTGCAGAACTGAATTCGGGTTGGCGAGGATCTCATGGAGCCGCCGGTAATCTTCCTCCTTAAACGGCACATGCTCCGTTTTGCTCAGAAATTCGCCTTCGGGCAGGACAAAGCCCCAATACCGGCCGGTGGCAGTCCAAAACAGGGTAATACGAAGACGCCGGCATTCCCCGTCAATACATACACCCGTACTGATGTCGCGGGAGTACCCCTGAAGAATGCCTTGCGGGATCCGGTACACGGCCAGGGTGTCGCCGGCCACAGTGTCCCTGAAGTTGATCCATTCTGCGGTTCGCAGCAGGGAGTCGTGAGCGAAGGCCGGTGGCACGAAAAGCCGCCTCTCGGGCAGCTTTTCCATATTCCTGCCTGACAGGAACAAGGTCAGGATCAATAAAACAAAATATCTCATCAGCGCTGGCTTTACGTTGTGAACGGAATATAGTGATTCTGAGAACGGAATCACTGCATTGGATTTAAAAATTTGTTTCAAGCCTCTGCAAATCGTTGTCGGCGAAGGCTTGAACCTTCACTACTTTGTTTTCTTAGGTCCGAGGGTCCCGCCTTGATTATAGTTCTGATCGGGGTACGAGCCAGGCTTGCCGACTCCGGTTTCGATCAGCGACTTCAGTTCGTCCAGGTGGTTCTCATAAACGCCGCGCGGACTGGTCTGATTCCTGGCCGCCAGGAAAGCCGCCATGCCCACGAGCTCACCCATCATTCCGGTGGTGCGCATCACCCGCACCGTGCCGAGGGCCGCATGCGTGACACTGATGTTACGCCCCGCCATAAACAGGTTATCCACATTCCGCGAATAGAAGCACCGGTAAGGAACCGGATAGTAATGAATGGGGATGTGTTTGGCAATCGATTTGAATTCCATGCCGGGGAAATGTTCGGTATTCTTCGGATCGGGATAATGCAGGTCGATGGTCCAGGAAGTCGGGACCGCGGCATCGGGATAGATGACATCATTGGTCAGGTCCTGTTCTTTCAGTACCAGGTCGCCCATCAGGCGGCGCGACTCGCGTTTGCCGGCCACATAAGCCACCCACTCCAGCCTCCGGTTACTGTATTTTTCCTTCTCCCTGCTGAAATTCTTCAGCCAGGACCAGTTGGAGTAGACCACCAGCAGGCCGTAGTCGCGGATCCGTTCAAAATCGTTGATCTGGTCTACGTTCATTCCTGTTTCCCAGGTCCACTCCCCCATGGTTACCCGCTCAGCGTTCCGGTCATTAAATTCAACACCGTAGCTGAAAACAGGGAAACTTCCGGCCTGCGGATCTTCGACCGAATACCACTGTACCGACGATCCCATGGTCATCTTGTCTGCTTTTTCGGGAGCCGTTGTCTCGCCGAAGTCAGCTTTGCTCTCCCTGCCCATGGCAAAGTCGGCTCCGGCCAGGAAGCCGATGGTGCCGTCGCCGGTACAGTCGGCAAACAGAGGCGCCTGAAAGCTCAGTTCCTCGGCCGTCTCCGTATTCCGGGCAATGACCTCTGCGATTTTACCGCCCTTCTTTTCGACAGCAAAAGCACGGTAATTCAGGAACAGCGAGATATTT
Organism: Mangrovibacterium sp.; assembly: GCA_050173895.1. GTDB lineage: Bacteria > Bacteroidota > Bacteroidia > Bacteroidales > Prolixibacteraceae > JBCFBK01. Next base: position 5,095 of record JBFXKJ010000220.1, read on the forward strand.
GGCTCGGCCTCAACGACGGCCAGCTTTTTATCGTCTTCATAGTATTCGGCAGGCTGTGCATTTCCTCCTTTGGCCGGTCCGAATTCCTTCACGACATCACCCAGGCGGGGCCAGGGATCGATGTTGATCCTTCCGCCGAGGTGGACCCTGACTTCGGAACTGTTGTTGCCTCCCAGCACAGGTCTGTCCTGAATGAGGGCCACCCGGAGTCCGAGGCGGGCGGCCGATATAGCCGCGGTTGTTCCGGCTACGCCGCCACCCACCACGATCAGGTCGAATTTTCCGGCCTTTTGGGGTTTTGAGGTGATGTTCAGCATTTTTTTCCTGAAAGCACCCAGTGCTGTTGCCTCATCGGGAGGGAGTTTTTCGCCCATGGTGAAAAAGACGGCGTCGCAACGGCCATTGAAGCCGGAGAGATCGTGCAGCGCAACGGTGGCCGTTTTGCCTTCAAGGGTGACCGTACCGGCGTCCTGCCACATCCAGGCTGATCCGGTTGTTCCCAGATCGGTGCCGGTTGATTTCCCGTTCACCAGCAGGTTGAATTTTCCGGGTCCCTCCTCACTGGTCCATGCCGAGGTCCAGTTGTAGGTGCGGACGTATGCCCGGTATGTACCAGGCTTTGGAAAACGAACTTCCGTGACCGCATCGGCAACAGGTTTTCCCATGCCGTGGGCCATCAGGTAAGGAGAACCCATCAGGTCCATAAACTGCTGGTCGGCCACCCATCCGCCTTTATCGTAGAAACTCTCGGCCTCGACCAGTACCGAACTGTTCTGCGCCTGCAACACTCCTGACAAAGCCAGGAAACAAAGCATAAATCCGACTTTCTTCGTGTGTGAAAACACTGTTTTGTATGGCCACATAGAATACCTGTTTTTATCCCTGTTCATATTTTGAACCTGCACCGCCAAACTCAAACAAGTTTGAGTCGCGTTCGATGTTCCGAAAAGGTCTTTTTTATTGCCTTACAGGCAATTATGATTAGAGTGAATCGTCATCATACATTCAGTTTGATTTTTATCCTGGGCGATGATTTCATTCCGGATGGGAATTGAAAGTCAGGATTTGATCCTGGCAGATTTTTGCCTTGGATTTTTTAGGCGGGAGTTCAACCGGGCAAGTTCCTGCCCGGGAGAATAGTTTTTAGAGTCGGAAACAAAGGCATAAGAGTCAATGATGTCCTTTTCATAAAACAATGCCTTTCTTTCTTCCGGATGACTGGCCAGCCACTGCTCCAGAATTCTCAACTCTTCGCCGGACGCTTTTCCCTCCGCAAACTTCAGCCGGATCTTTTCGATATCTTCCATTCTGCATCTTTTGTATTCAATAGATCGGTGATACCACTCCAACCCTACCCCGGAATGAAAAAAAATATAAGAATCCTCCTGCCCGGTCAGTTACGGAAAGATCGGATCAGCCTCAAATTGCAATTATTAAAAGACTTGTCTTAGTCCCCGATAAATTGGACATTTTTTTCAAAAAGGTTTGAGTTCATTTGATTGTTTTCGCAAGAGTTTTTTTCAGGCATATCAAACAATGATGATTGGTTTATTAGATCGGAAGGGACTG
>JBFXKJ010000221.1:0-6656 GCA_050173895.1 Mangrovibacterium sp.
AAAAGCAGTCATCAGGTCGGCGCAATCTTCACCCAGGACGCCTCCAACGACCTCGGTACGGGGGTGAAGCGCCTGCGGCGCAAACTTTGTAAAGCCCCGTTTTTCGTCGGCTGCACCATAAACCAGTCGTCCAAGCTGGGCCCATCCCAGTGCTCCGGCGCACATCACGCAGGGCTCAACGGTCACATAAAGGATACACTCGTTCAGGTATTTGCTGCCCAACAGGTTCGATGCAGCCGTGATTGCCTGCATTTCGGCATGAGCGGTTACATCGGTCAGGCGTTCGGTAAGATTATGGGCCCGCCCGATTATCCTGTTTCCGGCAACCACCACCGCACCAACGGGCACTTCTCCTTCTTCCCATGCCCGCTGAGCCTCACTGAATGCCCGCTTCATGAAATAGGTGTCGTCAAATAAGTCCATGCTGTAAATTGTACTTTCATTGCAAACCTACAACTTTAATTACTAAAATCTGCTTATTTTTACAGCAAACAATAAAGAAGCACAATATGTACAGAACACACACGTGTGGTGAGCTGCGCCTTGAACATCAGGGGACTGAAACAACCCTTTCCGGCTGGGTCCAGCGAAAACGGGAGCTTGGAGGGATGACTTTTGTAGACCTTCGCGACCGCTACGGCATTACGCAACTGGTATTTGACGAGCACAGTTCGCCGGAAGTCCTCGACCATTTAAAGAAGCTTGGCCGGGAGTATGTGATCCAGGCAAGCGGAGTTGTTCGCGAACGCAGCAGCAAAAACAAACATATCCCGACCGGTGATATTGAGATCGAAGTCCGTTCGCTTAACCTGTTAAGCCCATCGGCTGTTCCTCCCTTTACCATCGAAGATGAAAGCGACGGAGGTGATGATATCCGCATGAAGTACCGCTATCTCGACCTTCGCCGTAGTCCGGTAAAAGAAAATCTGATCCTGCGGGCAAAAATGGCCCATGCAGTCCGCTCTTATCTGTACGAACGCGGCTTTATCGAGACGGAAACGCCGGTACTGATGAAGTCAACCCCTGAAGGAGCCCGCGACTTTATTGTTCCTTCGAGAATGAATCCCGGCGAATTTTATGCCTTGCCCCAGTCGCCGCAATTATTCAAACAATTGCTGATGGTGGCCGGCTTCGACCGGTATTACCAGATCGTGAAGTGCTTTCGCGATGAGGACCTCCGTGCCGACCGGCAGCCGGAATTTACGCAAATCGACTGCGAAATGTCGTTCGTTCAGCAGGAGGATGTGCTTGGCATATTTGAAGACCTGACCCGGTATCTCTTCAAAGCAATCAAAGCCGTCACGATCGAAAGCTTCCCGCGGATGTCGTGGAAAGAAGCGATGGAAACTTACGGGTCGGATAAACCTGATCTCCGCTTCGAAATGAAATTTGCAGAGATAACTGACATAGTGAAAGGTAAAGGTTTTAAGGTATTCGATGAGTCTGACTATATTGGCGGCATTTGCGCCAAAGGTTGCGCCGAATACTCGCGTAAACAGCTCGACGAGCTGACCGAATGGGTCAAGAGGCCGCAGATAGGTGCCAAAGGGCTTGTCTATGTAAAATATAATGCCGACGGCTCTGTCAAATCGTCGGTCGACAAATTTTTTACCGAAGATGAACTCAGGGGTTTTGGCACGGCATGGAATGTGCAGCCAGGCGATCTGGTGCTGATCCTTTCCGGCAACAGACAAAAGACTCAGAAGGCGCTGGGAGAACTTCGTCTGGAGATGGGTTCCCGCCTGGGATTACGCGACAAAAATATATTTAAACCGCTCTGGGTCGTCGACTTTCCGCTGCTGGAGTGGGATGACGAAACGCAACGTTATTACGCCATGCATCATCCCTTTACCGCTCCCAAGCCTGAAGACATCCGGCTTCTCGACAGCAGCCCGGGAGAAGTCCGCGCCAATGCCTACGACCTTGTCATTAACGGAGTGGAAATCGGAGGAGGTTCCGTGAGGATCTTTGAATCGGAGCTTCAATCGAAAATGTTCGACCTGCTGGGCTTCACAAAAGAGCAGGCACAGGCACAGTTTGGTTTTCTGCTGAGTGCTTTCCGTTACGGTGCTCCGCCTCATGCGGGGATTGCGCTTGGTTTTGACCGCCTGGTCTCCATGTTCGCCGGGCTCGACAGCATCCGGGATGTGATTGCTTTCCCCAAGAACAATGCGGGGAGAGACGTCATGAACGAATCACCCTCGCCTGTCTCGGAGGCGCAGCTCAACGAACTGCACATTAAACTGAATATCCCCCAATAAAAAAAGGAAGCCCGGAGGCTTCCTTTTTTTATGTATAAATTCCTACGGATTTAATCCACAGTCACTTTCTTTCTGGAAGAATAATTGATATGCAATGCTGAGGCCTTTCTAAGCTCCTGCTTGATATCTGTTACAATTCCCATTTTCGTGAATTGATCAACTTTCAGCGATGTGATCATGAAGGGCACCTCTGCCTCGTCACGCGTTTCACGTTCGCTGGTGATAAAATTGATAATATCACCCACACTGGCAAACTGATCATTCAACTGAATGGTAGGCTCAGAACCAAAGTTCCTCTGATACTGCGGCAGCGGCTCACCCACATAAATATTGCTGACAAGCGACTTTTTCTCCATTTTTGAGAGCTCGGTTGCCTGAGGGGTAATAATGCGAACCTTCAGGCTCACGTCCCTCATCTTAACGGTCACCATAAAAAAGATGAGGATCATGAATACGATATCAGGAAGCGAAGCTGTCGAAATTGCCGGCAGTCCTTTGCCATCGTCTTTTCTGAATTTTGACATATTATTTTCCTCCTATCCTTTTAGGTTCAGCTTCGGAAATTTTGGACGGATAAACTTCCTGTACAGCATCCTGCTGGTCGGAACTCAGTTTATTATACGGTTTCCCGAATTTATCCATCGAAAGTTCATTCCTCAGCTCATTAATTGCTCCCACCAGTTCATTTTGAACGGCGATGTAAGTTCCATACTGCGTGCCAACGTCGTTTTGCAGAGAGATCACTCCCTTTGTGATACGCATTGGGCCGAAGAAAGGAACCTCCTTCTCTGTTTTTTCCGGCAGGTTAGGGTCATCATTGGGATTGGCCATGAATTCCTTGGCCTTTTCCCGCAAATTATCCACATCCGTCCACTCGCCTTCCACCAGCAACTGGTTTTGGGCATTCACCAATACCACGAACACATTCCTCTCTTTAATGGGAGGCGTGTCGTCTTTCTCCTGGTCGGGAGGAGGCATTGGCGGTAACCGGCGTTCAAGCCCCATATCCGTATCCATGGTCGAAACCATCAGGAAGAATATGAGCACCATAAAGGCGATGTCAGCCAGTGACGCGTTTGGTATTTCAGGTAATTTTCTTCTTGACATAGTTGTGTTTTTCCCTGTTCGTAAAAACTCGGCCGGCTATCTTTTGATAAGCCGGGATACTGACCAGAACATTGTAGCCACCAATGTTGAACCCAACAAGATGTAGCTTGCAATTAACAATGTGTCGATCCATTTCGAAACGCTGAGGGTAAGGGTCCCATCCTCAATAAACCTTTCCACACCGAAAAATTTTGGTAATTCGTTTGAAGAAAGGAGATAGGAGATCAGCAGAACGCCCACCGCGCAAGCCAGGGTAATGAGACCCTTTTTTGCTGCTTCCTTATTCGTGAAAGTCTGGGCGAGACTGAAGATGACCACTACCGCAATCGTTACGATCAATAAGATATACATCCATGTCAGATTGGTATTGAGCCAGGCACTCATCGCTCCGTTCTGATTGTCGTCACCTATATTTGCATAGAGCGAGATCATCAGAATCGCAGAGATCGCGATCAGGACGGCCAATACAATATTCAATACTTTTTCTGTCTTCATACGGCCGTTTTACTTTTTCAGATTGTGCTTTACCAGGATATCGATCAGCGAAATGGAAGCGTCTTCCATGCTGTTTACAATGCTGTCGATTTTTGAAAGACAATAGTTATAGAAGATCTGCAGAATAATAGCAACGATCAAACCACCCACGGTAGTGATAAGGGCGATTTTCATACCGTTTGCAACCAGCGCCGGACTAATGTCACCAGCCACTTCAATGGCGTCGAAAGCAACGATCAGACCGACCACCGTTCCAAGGAACCCGAGCATCGGAGCCAGAGAAATGAAAAGGCCGATCCAGCTTAATCCTTTTTCAAGAAGGCTGGCCTGTACGCCTCCGTATGATACAACGGTTTTCTCAACTACGTCCAGCCCTTCATGTGAGCGGTCCAGACCCTGATAGAAAATACTGGCTACCGGACCGCGGGTATTGCGGCAAACTTCCTTGGCAGCTTCAATTCCACCGTTGTTCAGTGCGTCTTCTACATTGAGCAGCAATTTCTTGTTGTTGCTGGTTGAAAGGTTCAGGTAAATAACACGTTCAAGGGCGAAAGCAAGACCCAAAATCAAACAGATTAAAACCGAAGACATGAATGCGGGTCCACCCTGGATGAAATACATTTTAATCATACTGTGAACGGACTGGCCTTCTTCGGCAGCAGCTGCAGCTTTTTCTTCCTGGTCTGCAGCGGGTTTGGCAGCAGTGTTGGTCGTTGGCTGCTGTGCCTGATCCTGAGCAACGGCATTGTTTGATGCTCCGATGTAAAGCATCCCAAGAACTGCTATAAACGCAAATAGTTTTTTCATCATTGGTTTTAATTTTTAATTAGTAATCTCTTAAAATTTTTTACTTGTGTTAATATTCAATCTGATGGATTAAAGAAGAAATCCTCCCCAACCACTTCAAAATATTTTTACCGATGAACTGACCAGGTTACGCGGAGAGAGAGGGATTCGAACCCTCGGTACCCTTTTGAGGTACACACGCTTTCCAGGCGTGCCAGTTCAGCCACTCCTGCATCTCTCCTGGTTATCCCAGTTCCATTCATTTTCAGGGCTGCAAATTACAAAAAAATTGTAATACGATCGCATTTCGTCTGAACAAAAAAAAACATTCCTTTTCTCTTTGCCGCAGACATCTGTCAAATCGGGTGCACCCGCACTTTTTCCTTCGGCTTAACTCAATACCAAATTTTTCAAATTTTACATTCGTCAGGAATAAAGGAACGTTTTATTTAAGCGAGGGCAGAGGCCAAACGAAGCTTGAGACTATGCCGAGCGTATAAAACGACTAATGTAAATGAACTATTCACTGATCTCGCCGCTCCTGTTCTTCCTCAGGTAAAGCTTCATGTCGTCCATTGCGAGCTTTTGCCCCAGCAAAAACATCAGCTTTGTCACAGCAGCTTCTGTAGTCATATCCTCACCGCTTACCACTCCGGCATTGAGCAATTCGCGGCTGGTGAGGTAATGGCCCATTTTAACAGCTCCGCCTTCGCATTGAGTTACATTCAGGATCAAAATACCCTTTTTAATCGCCTTCTTGATTGCCTGTGTCATCCAGTTTACCGAGGGTATGTTGCCGGAACCAAAGGTCTCCAGCACAATGCCTTTTAATCCGGAGATATTGACAATGCTTTCAAAAACTGTCCGGCTGATCCCGGGAAATATCCTTAATATAACTACATTTTCATCAAAATTAGTATTTGCCTTTAAAATTCCTTTGCTGTTTGGGTGATAAATATTCTCGTGATAGAACTTAATATCCACGCCTGCTTTGGCCAGGAGCGGATAATTTGTGGAATGGAAGGCGCTGAAATGGTCGGCATGCCGCTTGCTTGTTCTGTTTCCACGGGTAAGCTTAAAATCGAAATAGATGCAGACCTCAGGGACTACGGCCGCACCATTCTGTTTGGCCGCAGCGATTTCGACCGAGGTGATCAGGTTCTCCTTGCCATCCGTACGTAAAATGCCGATCGGCAATTGCGAACCGGTGAGTACAACAGGTTTATCGAGATTTTCCAGCATGTAGCTCAGGGCAGAGGCGGTATAGGCCATTGTATCGGTGCCGTGCAAAATAACAAAGCCGTCAAACTTGCTGTAATTCTTCTGGATCGTGAGGGCCAGTTTCGCCCAGATCTTTGGGGTGACGTCGGATGAATCCAGCGGAGGATTGAACGTAATCGTCTTTAGACGATACCCCAGCCGGTTCAGCTCGGGAACTTCGTCCAGGATCTGGCTGAACCGGACAGGCCCCAATGCGCCGGTTTCGGCTTTCTGAACCATTCCGATGGTTCCTCCGGTATAAATCAACAGAATTGAGGGTCTGTCTGTGTCCATTTTCCAATCCGAAACGTTATATTTTAAAAAGCTGTTCTGCTGTTTCAGCGGTAATCCGGGTTATTTCAGCCACCGGCATCTGGTAAATTTCAGCCACTTTCTGTGCGACATACACCAGATATGAACTTTCATTCCGCTTTCCCCGGAAAGGAACCGGAGTTAAATAGGGGGAATCGGTCTCCAGTAAAATATGGGCCGGGTCAACCTTGCGGAGCAACTGGTCCAGCCCGCTGTTCTTAAAAGTTACAATCCCGTTTATCCCCAGTTTGAAGCCAATCCCTATGGCCAGTTCTGCCTGTTCGACAGTGCCTGTGAAACTATGGAAGACTCCTTTCAGATGCTCGTCTTTTTCTTCGTTCAATACGGTGAAGTCCTCATCAAACGATTCTCTGACGTGGACTACCACCGGCAACTGATGCTTTTTGGCCATCCTGATCTGGCGCCGGAAAGCGT
>JBFXKJ010000222.1:0-6564 GCA_050173895.1 Mangrovibacterium sp.
ATCGCGCCCCTGAAGCATCGAGATCCCAAAAATGAAGACACAGATTCCGATAGCCAGGTTACCCAGCATCTTCCCCAGATGGTTCAAGCGTTTTTCAAGCGGAGTTTTGACTTCCTGTTCCCCCTCAATTATACCGGCAATTTTGCCTACTTCCGTATTCATTCCTGTGCCGGTCACCACGCCCGTCCCCCGGCCATAAGTAACCAGGCTGCTCATAAAAGCCACGTTAATCCGATCGCCCAGAGGAGCGTCCTTTTCAAGAACGACAGATGCATCCTTTTCTGAAGGAACCGACTCGCCGGTCATTGCCGACTCCTCTACCTGCAGACTGGCTGTTTCGATGAGCCTGATGTCGGCAGCGATATACCTTCCTGCATCCAGAATAAGAATATCGCCCGGAACAAGTTCTTCCGAATCTATTTCTTTAATCTGTCCGTTTCGCCTTACCAATGCCCGGGGGGAAGACATCTTCTGCAGAGCCTCGATCGCATTGCCCGCTTTCACTTCCTGAACCACTCCCAGCACAGCATTCAGCACAATAACCGCCATGATGATCACCGCATCGACATACTCACCCATAAAAAGGGTAATAATTACCGCGGCAAACAAGACATAGATCAGCCAATCCTTCAACTGGGCAATGAACAACTGCAAAATGGTCTTTCTTTTTTGTCCCTTGAGCCGGTTGGGGCCAGATTCTTCACGTCGCTTACCGGCTTCATCGTCCGACAAACCTTTCTTCGGGTCAACAGATAAACCGTTCAACACTTCTTCCACCGTTCCCGCATGCCACAAATTTTCCATATCTTCGTTCTTGTTTGTTAACAAAGATAGCCAATCTCCTTCAGGATCATAAATATCTTTTAGAATGAATTGTAAGGCGCTCTGATCCCGCTTAGTTGTTGATCATCTTCATTCCCGGCCCGGCATAACGGTCACCTTTGATTTTCGTTTCATCAGAAATGGTTGTGATTCGTTTCAGGTCTTCGGCTGTAAGCCGCAGATCGACTGCTGCAGTGTTTTCATCCAGGTAACGAATCTTTTTGGTTCCGGGAATAGGAATGATATCTTCTCCCTGATGCAGCAACCAGGCCAATGCAAGCTGCGCCGGCGTACAGTTTTTTTCTTTGGCGATCGTTTCCAGCTTTTCCGTCAGTTTTCTGTTATTTTCAAAAGCTTCTTTCTGAAAACGAGGTAAGGTGGTCCGAAAATCATCCCCTGCGCTGGGAACATCTTTTATGGTACCAGTGAGTATTCCCCGGCCGAGAGGACTGTACGGAACGACCGTAATCCCCAGTTCCCGGCATACCGGGAGAATTTCCTTTTCCAAATCCCTTGTAAAAAGTGAATATTCCGACTGCAAAGCCCGGATGGGATGAATGGCGTGCGCCCGCTTCAGCGATTCGACCGAAGCTTCTGACAAACCCAGGTAACGAACCTTTCCTTGTCTGATCAGGTCGGACATCGCACCTACGGTTTCTTCAATGGGGATATTCGGATCCACGCGATGACTGTAATACAGATCGATGGTCTCCATCCCCAGCCGTTTGAGGCTCGCTTCACACGCCTGCTTCACGTATTCCGGCCTCCCGTCGAAATAAGTTCTGTAGGTGGTCATATCGTTCTGATCAAAACCGTCCGCGTAACGAAAGCCGAACTTGCTGGCAAGAAAAACCTTCTCCCTTTTGGAGCGAAGCACTTTCCCGATCAGCGTCTCGTTATGCCCCTGCCCGTACACGTCGGCCGTATCCCAGAAGTTGATCCCGATTTCCAGCGCATGCTCCAGTGTTTTTACAGACTCTTTGTCATCAGGCTTTCCATAGGCAAAGCTCATCCCCATGCAACCCAAACCGATCGCCGATAATTGCTCATTGGTCTCACCAAGTTTCCTGTACTTCATAATTATTGTTTTTTAATGACGGATACATACAAAATTACGATGTGAAACAGGAAAATATTTTATCAGGTGCCGATTAAATTCCAGTAAAAAAAGCAGTAAAATGTTTTTGGCAATACGATAATAGTGAGCACTATTTTCGATACTTCAGGCTGGGTTGAGTATTTTAAGGCGACAATTCCGGAGGCCAAATACCCAAAAGGCTCACCGGGAAGAACCACTAAAAGTCAGCACGAAAGCCGATCCCTTACCGGGCCTGCTTTCGGCTGTAATCCTGACTGAAAGCAGGTCGGCAAATCTTTTCGAAATGGCAAGCCCAAGTCCGTATCCTTTAACAGAGGAATTGCGGGACTCATCGGCCCTGTAGAAACGATCGAAGATTTGTGCCAGTTCGCCCTTGTCCATTCCGATCCCTTCATCCTGAATGGTGACCGATAGTGGATTCTCACCCGAGAAAATCCGGATAGTTGCATTTTCTCCTGAATATTTCACCGCATTGGAAAAAATATTTTCGAGAATCTGCTCCAGCATAAAGGGTTCTGAAAGAACTTTTAAATTCGTGTCCAGGTCCATGTCAATTCCGATGTCCTTATTTTCGAGCAGAGATGCCGAGCGGGCTATGATCCTGTTGAGGATTTCCGGAATGTTGGTTAACACCGGCTCAAAGATGACTTCCTCATTTTCATAACGTGCCAGCATCAGTAGCTGATCGACCAGCGCCGACATCCTGTTCACCTCTTCCATACAGGTAACCGTTTTCTCCTTAAAATAAGCGGCATCCCGGGGTCGCCTGATCATCAGTTCAAGTGTTCCCTTCAATACAGACAGGGGCGTTCTCAACTCGTGCGACGCATCAGACGAAAATTGTTTTTCACGAACCACCGCATCCTCAATGCGATCGAGTAAGCTATTGATCGTCTCCGTAAGAAGAAACAATTCATCTTTCTTCTGCGGAAGCATAATCCGCTCGCCCAGGTTATCCCTTCGGATCTTCCCCGCGCTTTCGATGAGCGTACGGACCGGCAGGATACTTTTATGGGCCATCAGCCTGGTGATGCCATAAAGAATTACCAACACAAAAGGAAATGCTGATAATAAAATCAAAAGCAGATTATTCAACACCACCAAAGATGCTTCCAGGGGAATGGCGACGGAAATAAAACCGGCTTTGACGTTCCGTTCATTGGTTACAACAACCTGAAGCTGCCTCACCTTTCCGGTGGGTAGCTGATCATTAAAGAAGATCTTCCCGTCTTCTCCCGGCAAAAAGTGAAGGGAGGTTTTCACCAGGTTCACCGATCGTTTCAGCGAATTTCCCATGCTGTCGGACACCTGAATAAAGGTGGGGTTTACTTCGATCTGTGCATGTTCATTTTCTTCCCATTCCCCGTTATTGGCAAAAATGATCCCCTCATCAAGAACGGTTATGCCACTTCTTACTTCATGATACTCTGTTTCAAGGTCGCGATCAATACTGCTGTAAACAGTCCTGTAAACAACCAGATAGATCGCACCAAAAATGATAAAAACCAGAATAGCCGTTGCTGCCATGAAGTTAAACGCGATCCGTTTGCTGTAACTTCGCTGCTTCATATCTCACTGATCATATACCCGACTCCCCTTATTGTCCGTATAAAGCTTTGCCCTTCAGCATTCAGCTTCTTCCTCAGTGCGTTGATGTAAACATCGATCACAGAAGTGTCATAGTCAAAATGGATATCCCATACCTGCTCTATAATACTTGCCCGCGAACATACCTTCCCCGAATTCCTGAGCAAAAACTCCAGCAAGGCAAATTCTTTCTGAGTAAGCTGAACTTCCTGATCCGCAAGCAGTACCTGATGCTTATCCAGGTCCATTATCAGATCGCAGCAGCGAAGCTGACTGCCTGTTTCCTTTTTTCCCCTCAACTGAACCCGGATACGCGCCAGCAACTCTTCGAACGAAAACGGTTTTTTAATGTAATCGTTTGCCCCTGTATCCAGTGCCAGAACAGCATCCTGTACCGTATCTTTTGCGGTCAGAAAAATAACCGGCAACCGCGCATTTCTTTGACGGACGCGACGGCAAAGTTCAATTCCGTTCATCCCCGGAAGCATCCAGTCGATCAACAACAGATCATAGTGGTTAGCCAACGCCAACTGAAGGCCCGGGATTCCCTCAGTCGCTCCGTCCACCCCAAAGCCCTCTTCCCGAAGTCCTTCTTCCAAAAACGAAAGAATACCCGGTTCGTCTTCTATAATTAATATCTTCATCATAAATAAGCGTCCTTTTCTCTTTCATATCGTACACCGGTCGCCGGTCACGAAGGCGCTATCAAAGTTACTTCTTTTCGCCTTCTATCCTGTTTTTATTCCTTCCATTCAGCGCAAAAAACAGGCTTCTTCCTCCATCTTCGACCGAAGGCCTTTACGCTTTCACTCTCCCGAACCGGCCCGGCTGACGTTTCTTTCCTCCATCTCCGGACGAAGGTCTCCCCTTGTCCTGAAATTTCCCTGATGAATAACAAGTATGTAAACAACGGTATTCTTAAAATTCACTTAAAATAGAACTGCCTCCAAAACAGCACGTCCGATCTTTTGTTTAATTTCAGGCAGAAAATGAAACGAGCAGTACGATTTTATTTAATTTCTATGAAATGTAAAAACATGGGCAGAAAAGAAATGAAAGCAGCCAAGTTGTCCGGAACGCTCAGGATCGCAAGAACGATGCTGTTGCTGGTTTTTGTATTCTCAGCGCCTCTGGCCCGGGCGCAGGAATGGCTCACCGATTTTGAGCAGGCCAGGACCATCGCGGCGAAAGAAAACAAGGAAATCATCATGGTCTTTCAGGGATCTGACTGGTGTGGTCCCTGTATCAAACTGAATCAGGAAATCTGGAGTTCTGATCAGTTCAAATCGTTCGCCAAAGATCATTTTGTAATGGTGAAAGTCGATTTTCCAAGAAAAAAAGCCAATGCGCTTCCCCGTGAGCAGCAGGAAAAGAATGCCGGACTGGCCGAAATTTATAACAAACAGGGATTTTTCCCTTTTGTGGTTATTCTGGACGCCGCGGGCAACAAGATCGGAGAAACCGGATACAAAAAAATAGCGCCTGAAGATTATATCCGGCATCTTTTATCCTTCAAATGAGCAGACAATTCCTCCTGATAGGAGCGCTGTTGCTCATGATGCAGGCAACCGCGCAGGAAACGTACACACGGACGCTGAAACTGATGGGAAGCCGCTTTGACATTACAGTTGTGGCTGACAGCCCCACGCAGGGCAACCAGTATATTGATCTGGCTGTAAAGGAAATCGGCCGCATTGAATGTCTTATCTCCGAATGGGATCCGGCTTCCGAAACCTCCGAAATAAACCGGAATGCAGGCATTTGCCCGGTTCAGGTCGATGCTGAATTATTCGGTCTGATCGAGCGTTCTTTGGCTATATCAAAGCTGACCGACGGAGCTTTTGACATCAGCTACGCCAGTATGGACAAGGTATGGAAATTCGATGGCAGCATGAAGGCAATGCCTTCACCTGAAGCAATTCAGGTATCGGTAGCTAAAGTAGGCTACCGGAATATCGTGCTGGACAAAAACCGGTCAACCGTCTTTTTAAAGCTGCCCGGTATGAAAATCGGCTTTGGTGCTATTGGCAAAGGCTACGCGGCTGACAAGGGCAAGGCTTTACTGATGGAGAAGGGTGTGTCTGGTGGTATCGTCAACGCTTCAGGCGATATGAACACCTGGGGAAAACAACCTGACGGGAAAGACTGGGAAATCGGGATTACGAATCCGCTCGACAAGAACAAGGTTTTCGGCGTTTTCCCCCTGAAGCAGGGAGCGGTAGTCACATCGGGCACTTATGAAAAGTACGTCACCTTTAACGGGAAACGCTATTCTCACATTATCGATCCCAGAACAGGTTATCCCACCACCGGTATCATAAGCGCAACCGTGTTTGCGCCCAAAGCCGAGCTTGCCGATGCGCTGGCAACTTCGGTCTTTGTCATGGGCATTGATGTGGGACTCGACCGTCTCGGCCAGTTGCCAGGCGTGGAGTGCATCATCATCGACGAAAGCGGAAGGATTCATTTAACAAAAAATATCCGGATCCAGAAAAATTAAAACATGAAGAAAAGAATAATCATTCTGACGGTCTGTGCAGCGATCCTGTCCGGATCATGCACCGTGGTGAAAGAATACGAAAAAGTAAACCTTAATGACCCCGACATGGTCCTGTCTGCGAAGACAATCGACCGGTTTGAAAACAATTTTCAAGCTTATCGCGAATCGGCCTCCGGCGCCAACGGAGGAAAAACAGGAGGAGGTTGCGGATGCAATTAATTGATTCAGCCATGAAAAAATTAAGTCTTTCGGTCATTATATGCTTAACAATGATCGCTGTCAGGGGACAAGACAAAACAGAACAAAAAGAAACCCCTTATAAAGCAAGGGTGTTGGAAAATACGGAAATTGACCTTCTGGGCAGCTACTATAAACAAGAGGGTGACCATGCGGCAGTAAGCGGAGGGACCGGAACGGAAAAACTTACCGATGTAGCCCCGACAATCGTGATATCAGTTCCGCTGAACGCCGATGAGGTGCTGACAATCGACGCCGGCATCTCTTCTTATACATCGGCTTCGTCGAGCAATATCAATCCTTTCGACGGGAAAAAACC
>JBFXKJ010000223.1:0-6560 GCA_050173895.1 Mangrovibacterium sp.
ATCAGCTGCCGAGTACAACCGGATTTTCAATGAAAAGCACAGTCTGAATGGTTTGATGGTCTATACCATGCGCCAGGAAAAGAAAGGCATCGCCAACGACCTGCAACTGTCGCTTCCCAACCGTAACATGGGCCTTTCGGGCCGCCTGGCTTACAACTTCGATACACGCTATTTTGCCGAATTCAATTTTGGCTACAACGGCTCGGAACGCTTTTCGAAGAATAACCGCTGGGGATTTTTCCCGTCGGTGGGTATGGCCTGGATGATTTCGAATGAGAAATTCTTTCGCCCACTTACCAGCCGCATCACACAGTTTAAGCTGAAAGCCACCTACGGGCTGGTGGGCAATGATGCCATTGGCAGCAACAATGACCGCTTCTATTACCTTTCGCAGGTAGAGATGAATGCGTCGCGCAACGTGAACTGGGGCACCCAGCTTGGCTACAACCCGGGAGGGATTAACGTGTCGAGGTATGCCAACGACAAGATTGGCTGGGAGAAGGCTTACAAGACGAACGTGGGGGCAGAGATCGTGCTGAATAACGGACTTTCGGCCAACATTGACCTGTTTCATGAGAAACGGGAGAACATTCTCCTGGACCGGGTACTGCCGGCCACCATGGGTGTGATCCCGGCGGTGAAGGCTAACCTGGGAAAAGCTTCGGGCAAGGGCATCGACATTGAAATGAATTACGAAAAAAGCATCAATTCACACCTGTGGATTACCGGGCGGGGTACCTTTACCTATGCCACCAGTAAGGCCGATGAGTGGGAAGAGCCCGATTATGCCGGCACGCCATGGCTGTCGAGGGTAGGGCAGTCTCTTTCGCAAACCTGGGGCTACATTGCCGAGCGCCTGTTTATTGACGATTCCGAAGTGAAGAATTCACCTGCCCAGATCGGGAAATACATGGCGGGCGACATCAAGTACCGCGATGTGAACCGCGACGGGAAGATATCAGAACTGGACAAGGTGCCCATTGGCTTCCCCACCACACCCGAAATCAATTATGGATTCGGCCTTTCTGTGGGTTACCGTGGTTTTGACGGGTCCTTTTTCTTCCAGGGCTCTGCCCGCCAGTCGTTCTGGCTCGACCTGGCTAAGATTACGCCTTTCCTCGATGGCAACAGCGACGACGGCCTGACCGGTCATAATGCCATTTTGCAGGTTTTTGCCGATAATTACTGGTCGGAGAATAACCGCGATGCGTATGCCTTGTGGCCGCGCCTGGCCAACTACACGGTCGACAATAATAACCAGACCAGCACCTGGTTTATGCAGGATGCTTCGTTCCTCCGCCTCAAGTCGGTCGAACTGGGTTATACCATACCCCGCGAAATCATCAATCGCATTCATCTTCAAAACCTCCGGTTCTACGTGAGCGGAACAAACCTGCTCTGCTTCAGCAGCTTTAAACTCTGGGATCCCGAAATGGCCGGAAACGGTCTGGGTTATCCTGTTCAACGGGTTTTCAATATCGGGCTTAATATTGGGATATAATTTAAAAAATAAAAGACGATCGTATGAACAGACTATATAAATACCTCTTTGCCATCTTTGCCCTAACGGCGATGATGTCTTCGTGCGACTACCTGGATGTCGTACCTGACAATATTGCCACGCTCGACAATGCCTTCTCCGACCGGTACACTGCCGAGAAATACCTGGCCACCTGCTACTGGGGTATGCCCAAGTCGGCCGGGTGGAATGAGAACCCCGCCATTTTCGGCGCCCTCGAAATGGTCTTCAACAAGGAAGATGGCTCCTCGGGCCTCAAGTTTGGCCTCGGACTGGACAATCCTACTCAGGCCCTGATCAACTACTGGGCCGGAACGGGCACCATGATCCGCACTCTTTATGGCGGCATTCGCGAGTGCAACACCTTCCTGTCCAACATCGGTCGTGTGAACGACCTGAATCAATATGAGAAAGAACGGATGATCGCCGAAGTAACGCTGATCAAGGCGTACATGCATTTTTACCTGCTTTCATATTACGGGCCCATCTGCCCCCTGAAAGACAATACGGAGATTAATGAATCGACCCAGGGTATCCGCGTTTACAGAGAGAAGGTGGACGACTCGTTCGCCTATGTACTGGAGCTTCTGGATGAAGTGATCCAAAGTGAGGCGCTTCCCAGGATCATTGAGAACCGTACCACCGAACTGGGCCGGTTTACCCAGCCCGCTGCCTACATGCTCAAGGCCAAAGTACTGATGTACTGGGCCAGTCCGCTGTTTAACGGCAACACCGACTACAACAGTTTCACCGATCACAACGGCGAACCGTTTTTCAACCAGACCTACGATGCTACCCGCTGGGAGAAAGCCGCCGCGGCCTGCCTCGAAGCCATCAATATGTGCAACCAGTGCGGCATCCGCCTGTATCAGGAGCAAGACTATATCACAGCCAAACCCATGTCCGATTCAACCCGGATCGTGAACACCCTGCGCAGTTCGGTGAGCGGACGCTGGAACGTGGAAATCGTATGGGGAAACTCTTCCTACCCGGTCAACTCCGGACTGCAAAGTCCCTGTTTCCCAAGGCTGGAACAGGGAACTTCGTCGTCCACCAGTGGGAAGATGAGCGTCTCGCTGGCTACCGTCGAAAAGTTCTATTCCAAAAACGGCGTACCCATCGATGAGGATCCTGACTTTGACTATACCAACCGTTACCTGCTTCGCACGGGCGACAACGATCATCGCTATTATATCCAGAAGGGCGAGCAAACAGCCGCGCTAAACTTTGACCGCGAAGCCCGCTATTATTCCACCCTGGGATTCGACCGCGGAAAGTGGTACGGCAACTCTTATAAAAACGAGCCCGACAATGATGAAAATTGTCTGTACCCGAAGAACCGGTTTGGCGAGTACTCGTCAGTGTTCAACCCGGGCGACTATAACGCGACCGGCTATTGGCCCAAGAAACTGGTCTCCATCAACTCGACCTTCCGCGATGCCAATTCGGTGACTTACGAAAATTACCCGTTCCCCGACATGCGCTTTGCCGATCTGCTGTTGTTTTACGCCGAAGCGCTCAATGAAATAAAAGAAACGCCCGACGCCGAGGTGTATGAGTATATCGATATGGTCCGGGAACGGGCTGGCTTAAAGGGGGTGGTGGAAAGCTGGCGCGACCATTCGATCAACCCCGATAAGCCTTCAACCAAGGCAGGTATGCGGGAGATCATCCACCGCGAGCGTGACATCGAGCTGGCCTGCGAAGGCGTGTACTACTGGGACAGCCACCGCTGGAAGACGGCGCTGAAGGAGCAAAACCGGCTGATCCAGGGCTGGGATGTATCGAAAACCGATGTGAACGATTATTACACAGTGACCACCATCTACACGCAGGCGTTCACCTTCAAAAATTACTTTGCTCCCATACCGGAAAGCGACATGACGAAGAATCCGCAACTGATACAAAATCCGGGATGGTGAAAAAACAGACACAAGTATCAGGACACAAGGATCAAGACACAAGACAAGGAAAAGGGAGACCGGACACCGGAACCCTGGCAACCTTGCCACCCTGTAACCTGTAACCTGTAACCTGCAACCTGTAACATGTAACGTTAAACCAGTAACTATAAGACAATATGAGACTAATCAATTTTATACTGATCATCTTTGCCTTTCTCTTCAGCGCCTGTGACGAAAAGGTGCTGGAGCCGATCTCAGCAAGTCTGGGAAAACCCGGAATGGTGGCAGACATACAAACCACGCCGACACCAGGCGGAGTGGAAATCACCTACCGTATTCCTGACGCTGAAGATATTCTTCAGGTGAAGGGCGTATATACCCTTTCAAACGGGAAAACCTACGAGTCAACTGCTTCATTCTATGAAAACAAACTGAAGATTGAAGGATACGACGATGTACTCGAGCATACGGTAAAAGTAGTAGCTGTTAACCGCGCCCAGGAAGAATCCGATCCGGTCATGGTTACCTTTACTCCACTGGAGTCGTCATTGAGCAAGGTCTCCAAAACCATGGAGATCATCAGCGCCTTCGGGGGTGCACAATACAGCTGGCTCAACACCGACAAAGCCCCGCTTACCTTTGAGTTCTTTGCCCAGGATTCGCTCGGTGAGCTGAAGAACATGAAAATAATCACCTCACAGGCCGACACCATGAAACAGGCCCTGCGGGGCTACAAGCCCGAACCGCGCATCTTCGCGGCCATTATTCGCGATAATTGGGAAAACGCCTCGGATACAGTTTTTCCCCCGGGCAAAACGATTACACCGCTTTTCGAGGAGAAAATAGACAAGCGAAAAATGTCGGTGATGAAACTGGGAAGCGATGCCAACTTTACCAACTGGGAAGGATCGGACGCGTATCTGATCGACGATGTGTACACCAACTTCGGGCACTCGCCCAGCTCGTCGCTGCCGGCAGCCTTTACGATCGATCTGGGTGCCACCGCCAAGCTCAGCCGGCTGGTGATGCATCAGCGCGATAACATGGTTTACTCATGGGGCAACCCGAAAAATTTCGAGGTCTACGGAAGCGATCACCGCCCCGACCAGAGCGGCGACTGGAACGACTGGACCCGGATTATGCATTGCACCATCATCAAGCCATCCGGATCACCGGTAGGAACAAACACAGACGAGGATGTCGCTGCCCTGAAGGCAGGGCATGAGTTTTCGTTCGATCTGACTCAGGCACCGCTGCGGTACATCCGGATTCGAATACTCGATACCTGGGGAGGCTCTACCTTCACCCATCCGGCCGAAGTGACATTCTACGGTGAAGTGATAAATGAAGAATAGAAAAGCTGAACGCAGTTAATTTGAAATGAAAGACATATGAAAAAAATACATTATACTTTGCTCATCATCCTGACCCTGGCGATTGCGGCGGGCTGTGAGGACTTTATGGAAATTCACCAGAAGTATATCGAAACAGGAGAGATCATCTATTCACCCAAGACCGATTCCGTTGCATTCATCGCCGGAAAAGAAAGGATCCTGTTCCGGTTCTGGCTGTACAATTCGCCCAATGTTAAATCGGTGAACCTGTACTGGAATAATGACCTGGATTCGCTCGTCATGCCGGTAACTCCAACAACAGGGCGTGACAGCATGGACGTCATTCTGCCCAATATGGCCGAAAAGTCCTATACGTTTCACGTCCATACAATCGATAAATACGGACATCCTTCCCTTACAGTGACCGACTTTGGCACCTCGTACGGCGAGTTTTTCCAAAATTCTCTCGCAAACAGGCGGATCAGGAATGTCTCGATGACCGATGAAGGTGGAATAATAAGCTGGTTCTCTGCTGCAGAAAACCTGACAAGCAATGAAATCCGCTACACAAAAAGAGACGGTACAACCGCCGTGGTCAGGATGCCTGCAGGAGAAAATTCGGTTGTCTGTCCGGAAGCGAAAACCAGTTCGTCTTTTGAATATCGTTCACTTTATATTCCTGAGGAAGAAGCCATCGACACGTTTGCAGTGGCATGGAAACAGCACGAAACGAGTTTTCCGGCGATCTATGAGTATAACAAATCAGGCTGGACGGTTACAGGCTGGTCAGATCAGGAAGTCAGCGACGGCGGCGGGGTGACATCCCTGCTCGACGGGAACCTGAACAACTGGTGGCACTCGCAGTGGAGCGACGGTGGACGGCCTCTCCCGCACTGGGTCATTATCGATCTCAGCTCGTCGAAGAGGATTTGCAGGATAGATACCTGGCGCAGGCCGGGAAGCGGCGATGCGAAAACGGTACAGTACTTTGTCAGCAACAATCCGGATCCGGAGGCAGCTTCATGGGTAAAGGTGGCCGAAGGTGTCTTCACTTCGGGTGATAAACTGACTATCGACATTCCCGATCCGGGAATAACGGATCAGGGGCGTTATTTGAAGCTGGTGCTGCCCGACAGCAACCGGGCTCCCCACACGAGTATTGCCG
Organism: Mangrovibacterium sp.; assembly: GCA_050173895.1. GTDB lineage: Bacteria > Bacteroidota > Bacteroidia > Bacteroidales > Prolixibacteraceae > JBCFBK01. The sequence goes on from JBFXKJ010000223.1 coordinate 5,923, forward strand.
AGATCAGCCTTTACGGCAACTGATGAACAATGAGCAGGAAACATTATGGTCTCACCGATCTGTGGGAACAAAAGAGCGTAAAAAGCGACGGTTCCGTGATCAATGTCACGTTGGCTCCGCACGCTGTTAAGGTTTGCCGGTTCGAAAAAAAATAATCAGGTACTTTTGAATGAAAGGCCGTCTCAGACTTTCCACTCGGGGCGGCCTTTATCTTTTTGAAATCATCTCCCTCCTCTCCGGCGGTGTCAGCCTCTTTTAAAAGGGTGAACATTCGCCTGCCTGATTGTGTTCTTTCTGTGTGATTTTCAGAAATACAGGCATATTGTTATTTTCGGCAGTCCTGGTATTGCATCCGGTGCTACCCTTTATCGAGTATTACTCCTTCCGGGAATACATCGCCGAAAATCTATGCGTAAACCGCGATAATCCCGACTCATGCTGTGAAGGGAAATGCTATCTCGAAAAGCGGATAAAAGAGAGTTCCCCCGACGAAACACAGGAAAAACAAGATCCCGCAACCAGTCCGGTGAAACGGATCGAATATCATCTCCCCCAAAAAAATAACCCCTTCTGTTGTATTTCCAAATCGCGCATCGAATTCGGGTACCTCGCCCCCTTGTATCAGGTTTTCTTTTCAG
>JBFXKJ010000224.1:0-6493 GCA_050173895.1 Mangrovibacterium sp.
AAAGAAGAAGCGTCTTTTCGGTTTCGTAGAGTTGTCTGTACGCTTCGAACGGCAGCGGTTCGTATGCTCTGGTGAATATTTCCATAGGAAGGAATTGGGGCTCTTCGAAGTCTTCGTCGCTTTCCCAGTCCTGTTTCGGGGCGATCACGGCACACCAGTGTTCGTTGATCGCCTTGTTCCGCAGTTTCAGTTCCCGCTTCAGCTTGAGCGGGAGTACTTGGCCGGGAACAGGAAGCGTTGTATCCCGTAGCGGCACAGGTTCGGGGATACCGGAGTCCGGGTGCAGGACTGTTGCAGATTCTGCAAATCCATGATGACCGGTGTGCGAATGGAGCGGCTTGGTCTGCCATTGGCTGCGAAGCTGATCGGTCCATTCCAGGTTCTGGTTGAAAGAAAGACCCGGTGCCGGATGCTGTATCGTGCCGGTATCAGGAATGAAAACCGAATAAAACGCGTCTCCTTTGATGAGCCTGTCGCGGTACTGACCGAGTTCTGCGGCGCTGAAAGGGTAGTACATACTGAGAAGCAGAATAGCAAACGAAACATCCAGGTTGAGCAAATCGTCGATGCATTGGGGCGAGTTGGCCCGGTGAAAATCAATGACCCGCTTATCGGGGATCAGATCTTCCTGGCGGAGCCTGGTCTTCAGAACAATGCCGCTTAGTTTCCTGCACCGGCTCAGAGCCGTGTATACCTGCCCGTTCACAAATGCGCCCGAGCCCAGGTCGATCACCACCTGATCAAAAGTTAATCCCTGACTCTTGTGGATTGTGATGGCCCAGGCCAGCTTGACCGGATACTGGGTAAAGGTGCCGATCGCCTCCGAAACCACCTTTCTCTTTTTCCGGTCGTACTTGTACCTTCTGTTTTCCCAGGTTGCCGGTTCGAGCGGATAGACATTTCCGTCCTGCAGCCTCACTTCGATCAGGTCGCCCGAGATAAAGTCGATTTTCGCGATCGTTCCGTTCACCCATCTGCGGGCGGGATCGTTCCGCACAAAAATAACCTGCGCATTTTTCTTTAACTCCAGCACCCGGGATGTCGGGAACTTGTCTTCCTGAAATTCGCCTTCGATGCCGGCAGCAAAGGTAAAAGGGGTGTAGGGAAGTTCCTGCAGCTTTTTAAAGTTTTCGGTATGGGCCAGCGTATTATTAGCTGTCAGCTTGATGACGAACTCATCCACTTTGGGAAGGTAATCCGGATTGTACTGCCGGTTAAAGCGGGCGAGTGTTTCAGGACCGGCTTCACAGGTGCGGATCTTGTCGAGCATTCCGACAAAAGGGAGATCATCTTTTTGGCGGTGGGATTTCCTGAATTCGAAATATTGCGGTTTGATGTCCTGAAAAGCGTGCGAATCGAAGAAATATTCGCTGGCATAGATCTCCGAAAAAAGGATCTGCTCCACTTCCCCGTTTGTCGCCCTGACCGGCGGAAGCTGAAAAATGTCGCCCACAAAAAGGATTTGTTTTCCACCAAACCGCTTTTCCGGATCGCCGCCGTTTCTACGCAGCGAATAGTCGATCGCCTCCAGAATGTCTGCCCGCAGCATGGAAACCTCGTCGATCACGATGGTGTCGATCTTTTCGATAATGCGGTATTTCTGCGTGTTCCTGGGAAAGAGAGTAATCTCGTCATCGCCTGGCATCAGTGGCTTCAGGGGGAGCCGGAAGAACGAATGGAGTGTCTGTCCGCCTACATTGATTGCGGCAATGCCTGTGAAAGCTGTCATCAGCACCCTTTTCCGGGTCTTTTGGGCAAAATAATGAATGAAGGTCGATTTCCCGGTCCCGGCTTTTCCGGTAATGAAAAAGCTGTCGTTCGAGTTCTCGATGCGCCCGAACAGGTCTTTCACCAGGGGGTCGTTCCCATAACCTTCGGGTAGCCCGGAAAACCGGCTGTATAAATCGGGCAGTTCCAGGTCTTCAAAAAGACTCAGCTGCCCGTCGGTGATGCTTTCGCCCGACTCGATCCGCAGCAGAAAAAACAAGTTGACGCCGTTATCGCGGAAGGGATTGGCCGGGTCCAGGTCGCCGGCAAAGTGCGCAAGGGTTTTCAGCAGATAGTAACACGTTTTCGCCAGTTTTTGAAGATCGCCGGGGTATTTGGCAAGATGGCGCTCAACCGCCTCTTCCCGTAAGTTGATCCCGATAAAATGGAGGTACTCAAGGAAATTTTTAACCGCTTTTCCATGGTTTTCACTTTCCCAGCTTGCATAAAAGTCTGCAAAACCATCAGGAAATTCCTGGGGATAGCTTTCATCCTGCCCTCCGTAAAAAAGCTGATGGGCATAATGACTCAAAAAGACGCCGCTTTGCGGATCGATCAGGGGGCAGGCCTGAAAATTCCTGATCCATTTCCTTTCAATATTTTTGCTTTTTGCCGACATGAGCTGAAAAGAATACTCCCGAGCTAAAGATACTCATTTTTGTTAAGTATCTCAGCATATCTTATCCGGCTTTGAAAGTACAGCAAGGGTGATACCGTAATTAACGGGCGCCTGCGTTTCTTTTAAAAGGGCCCGCAGCGGTGCGGTTCCCGCTTTGTTTCCGGGCCGCGAAAAATTCCTGTTTCCTCCGCTGTTTTTCCTTCTCAAACTCTTTTCTCTCCTGCTCGTTCATGGGCCGGTCAGTTTGAGGAAAGGGATGATCCTCGATCCGGCTGATCTTTTTCCGGATCAGGCGTTCAATGTCTTTAACGTATGCGTTTTCTTCCGGTTCGCAAAGAGAGATGGCAATCCCGTCGTCGCCCGCCCGGCCTGACCGTCCGATGCGGTGGACATAGGTTTCCGCCACATTGGGAATGTCATAATTGATCACGTATTTCAGCTTGTCGATGTCGATTCCTCTCGCCGCAATATCGGTCGCCACCAGTACCCTGATCTCCCTGTTTTTGAATTTGTCGAGTGCTTTTTGCCGCTGATTTTGAGCTTTGTCTCCATGGATGGCATCCGACTTGATGTTTTCTTTTTTCAGGTGACGGGCAATTTTATCTGCGCCGTGTTTGGTCCTGGCGAAAAGCAGAACAGGATTAATGCGCTGATCCTTCAGAATGTGCAGGATCAGGTCCTTTTTGTTGTCCTTGTTGGTGTAGTAAAGGTACTGCTGAATGGTTTCAGCGGTCGACGATACCGGGTTCACTTCCACTTTCCGGGGATTTTTCAGGATCTTTGACGACAGGTCCAGAATATATTCGGGCATGGTAGCCGAAAAGAACAACGACTGGCGTTGGGAGGGCAGTTTGGCGATGATCTTGCGGATCTCGTGAATAAAGCCCATATCGAGCATCCGGTCGGCCTCGTCAAGAACGAAATAGCGGATCCGGTCGAGGGAAATATATCCCTGATCCATCAGGTCAAGCAACCGGCCGGGGGTTGCGACCAGGATGTCTACTCCGGCGCGCAGTTCGTTCACCTGGGCGTGCTGTTTCACTCCGCCAAAGATGACCGTATTCTTTATTCCTGTGTACTTTCCGTAAGTATCGAGGCTTTCACCGATCTGGATCGCCAGCTCCCGGGTGGGGGTGACAATAAGCGATTGGATATAACCGGAGCGGCGTTGTTGCTGTTGTTTTTCAAAATGCAGGTGTTGCAGGATTGGAATGGCAAAAGCAGCTGTTTTGCCGGTTCCGGTTTGTGCGCTGCCCAGTACATCGTGCCGGTCGAGGATCAGTGGAATGGCTTTTTCCTGAATGGGGGTCGGCTCGGTATAGGCTTCTTCTTTCAGCGCCTTTAAAATGGGCGCAATAATCTTCAGATTTTCAAATTGCATAAATAACAGTTAATCCCAAAACCTTCTTCAGTCCGGGATGATCAATAAAAGATGCAAAGGTAGTAAATAATTGGCACTCCCGGGCAGGCAGACCGGTTTACGACTCAATTCGGTGTGAGGTTAACATTTGGTTGATGTATGGCCTAAAGCTGGCTGTTGATGTTTCCGGTAAGGCGGTCGATCTGTATTTCCAGCGAAAGGAGCGAAAAATTGATTTGCGTAAGTTGATTTTGAGAAGCAATGACTGCGAGTTGAGTTTGCCGGAAATCATAGCCATCGATGGCCCCTTTTTCAAGCTGGGTGCGTGCAATTTCCTGCGACCGTTCGGCCAGGCTGATATTTTCGGCTGCAATGGTACGTTGTTTCACCAGCGACTCGTGTGCATAATACAGGTCCAGCACTTCGGCTGCGATCAGCTCGGTCACATGCTGACGGGTCAGCAGGGTATTTTCTTCAGCCAGCTTTTCATTGTCAATGGCCTTATTCAGTTTGCCACCGTCGAACAGGTTCAGCCTGACGGTAATGCCGTAGGTGCGGCCGTAGGTGCGGTTGAGTTGGGTGACACCAATGTCGTTTTTTTGCCTGGTATAGGCATAGCGGCCGTACACCTCGGCCTGAGGAAAGCGGGAGGCTTGTGCGATACGCACGTCCTTCTCTGCGATCATTTCCCGGGCCAGGGCCAGTTGGATGTCTCTGTTGGCGGCGATCGCCTGATCTGTCAGGCTTTCTTTACCGGCGATCCCATTGAAGGAAAGCAACTGACCGGCAGGTATCAGCAATGCGTCCGGATCGCGTCGCGTAAGGCGATTAAGCTGGATCTGCAGGCTTTTGATCACCTGCTCCTGCCCGATAATGGCCAGGCTGTCACTTCGGTAATCCATCAGTGCCAGGTTGTAACTTAGGGTCGTACCGCTTCCTACCTGCCGTTTTTTCGCTTCCAGTTCGTAGCGAAACCGTGAAACATCAAATGTTTTTTTCAGGTTGGCAAGCAGGTTGTTTTCAAGGATCAGCTGATAGTAGGCGACCGATACATCCGCAATGGTTTGTTCAATGAAATAACGTGTGTTGATCGCTCCCACCTGTTCGAGCAAAGAGAGCTTATCGCGCATGGCGAACATCCGAAAGCCGTCAAAGACAGTCCAGTTTGCTTCGACATAGCCGCTCAGTGCTTTTGTTTTTGCATCTTCTCCCTCCCTGATCGTACCGTTGAAGAGTTCCTGCCGTGTATTGTTAACCGCCCGGGAAGTGGTTCCCTGCACGTCCAGTGAGGGCAAAAAGCCGGCATTCCCCGGCGTGTTGTTATTGACAGCCTGCATGGCCTCGTTCCGTACAATTTTCACCTGATAGTTTTCGGTAAGCACCCGGTCAACAAGCGTTTCAAGGGAGATCTTTTCCTGGGAACGGACTGCTGCGGCGGAGCAGACAAGCCACAGGAAAAGGAGAGCGAATTTAATCGGTTTCTTCTGCATAAGTCCGGTTTGATTTAACAGCAATGTAGACATAAAGCGAAGGGATAATAAAGAGCGTCAGGATCAGCGAAAAGATCAATCCCCCAATGATGGCGATACCCATCGGAATGCGGCTCGTGGAAGCCTCACCCAGCGCCAGGGCAATGGGGAGGGCCCCCAGTACGGTGGCCAGGCTGGTCATCACGATCGGGCGGAACCGCTGCACCGATGCTTCTGTAACGGCATCAAGGATTGGTAAACCTTGTTCCCGCTTTTGGTTGGCAAATTCAACGATGAGGATCCCGTTTTTGGTGACGATACCAATCAGCACGATGATCCCAATTTCGCTAAAAATATTCAGTGTTTGACCAAATATCCAGAGGCTTAGCAATGCGCCGCAAAGAGCAAGAGGCACAGTGAACATAATAGTAAACGGATCGCGAAAACTTTCAAACTGAGCGGCAAGGGTCAGATAAACCAGTATCAGTGCCAGAACGAAGATAAGCAGAATGTTTCCGGAGCTTTTGGCAAAGTCGGACGAACTGCCGGTGAGTGCTGTGGCGAAGGTTTCGTCGAGCACCTGGTCGGCGATACGGTTCATCGCCCCGATGCCATCGCCAATTGTTTTCCCGTCGGCCGGTGCGGCTGAAACCGTCGCGGAGACATACCGGTTGAATCGAAGCAACTGGGGCGGACGGCTTTCAAATTCCATCTTTACAAGATTATCCAGGGTCACCATTTGTCCGCTGTTGTTGCGCACAGTCAGCTTTGTCAGATCGGGGGGGTCATTCCGGTCAGGCTTCCCGGCTGCTGCAATCACATAATACTGTTTTCCGTCGCGAATGAAATAGCCGATCCTTTGTTCGGCCAGATAAGACTGGATGACCCTGGCAATGGCCCGGACCGAAACACCCATGTCGAGCGCTTTGTCGCGGAGGATCTCAATCGCGTATTCGGGCTTGTTGAATTTCAGGTCAATGGTAACAGCATCGAAGGTAGGATCGGTCTGGGCTTTGTCCATAAAAGCAGGGATCACATTTTTCAGCCGTTGCAGGTCGGGTGCCTGGATAACGAACTGGACCGGAAGACTGTTCCTTCCTCCGCGGGCGGCGGTAATGGTTGGTTCCTGAATCACCAGCGATTGTGCGAAGTTGTATTTTTTAACGATCTGGCTGAGTTGGCGGGCCAGTTCCATCTGGCTTTTCTCTCTTTCGGCCGGAGGCAAAAGGGTGAGCCGGATGAAGGCTGAATTCACGGACGAGGAGGAACCGCCGCCGA
>JBFXKJ010000225.1:0-6482 GCA_050173895.1 Mangrovibacterium sp.
AAGGAAGTCTTACGGGGACGATCGCCGTCAATGTGATGGCCTTGCTGGGAGGAGCAGACATCCTGAGGGTACATGATGTAATAGAGGCTGTTGATGCAGTCAGGTTGTTTAAAAAACTAAAGGAAGTTGCAAATAGTAAATAGCCGGAAGGGTGACCCTTCCGCAAAAAAGAAAAAAGCCAGTTCGGGCATTTAGCGCCGGAGGCGAGTGACAAAATGAATTTATTTATTACCATACGGGTTTTGGATATCGTGGATATCCTGATGGTGGCTTTTCTGCTGTACCAGCTTTATATGCTGATCAAGGGAACGGTTGCTTTCAATATATTTATCGGAATCTTTGTTGTTTACCTGTTTTGGTTGCTGGTCCGGGCGCTCAATATGGAGTTGATCGGAACGCTCGTGGGACAGTTCATCGGGGTGGGGGTGCTCGCATTGATTGTTGTCTTTCAGCAGGAAATCAGGCGTTTTCTATTGCTGATCGGCAGTAATGAGCAGGTAAACCACTTGCTGGGCACCGAGCGGCTTTTTTCGTCCGATAATTATGAAACGGTCACCAATCAGCAGGTCAAGCTAGTGGTCAAAGCCTGCGAGAATATGGCGCGGACATACACCGGCGCGCTGATTGTCATTGCCCAGAAATCGGAACTGCGGGAGTTTGTCAGGACCGGTGAGACCATCCATGCCCGTATTTCTGATGCATTGCTGGAAACTATTTTTTTCAAGAATACACCTTTGCATGACGGCGCGGTGATTATCATCGGCAACAAAATCGTTGCGGCCCGCTGCATCCTTCCCATTACCGACAAGCGTGACCTTAACCCTTCTTTGGGCCTCCGTCACCGGGCGGCAATCGGGATCACGGAAGTAACCGATGCCCTGGCTATCGTGATTTCCGAAGAAAAAGGAAAGATCTCCTTTGCCAAAGCAGGTCAAATTCATGAAAATATCTCACTGGCCGAGCTCACCAAGTTACTTGGGAACCTGATCCGCGGCGAAAGTGAACAAGCGGAGGAGTAACAACACATGAATTTTTCCGCCAGCTGTTTCTGCACCAGGAGGAACGGGACAGGAACAGGGCAGGAGAAAAGAAAACTATGAACTTTTATGCAAAACAGAATCACTGCCTTATTTGGCATCAGCTATCCTGTCATTCAGGGTGGAATGGTCTGGTGCAGCGGCTGGAGGCTGGCTTCTGCCGTGAGTAACAGCGGGGGACTTGGTCTGATTGGTGCAGGCTCCATGCATCCGGAGACCCTGCTGGAGCACATCCGTAAAACCCGTGAAGCGACCAGCAAACCTTTCGGAGTGAATATTCCTTTGTTTTATCCGGAGCTGGAAACAATCATGGAGATGGTGGCGGCAGAAAAAGTGCCGGTTGTTTTCACTTCTGCAGGCAGTCCGAAAGCATGGACAGACTGGCTTCACCGGCGGGGGATCATCGTGGCGCATGTTGTCGCAGGTGCCCTGTTCGCGCAGAAATGCGGGGAAGCGGGAGTCGATGCCATCGTGGCCGAGGGCTTTGAAGCCGGCGGACATAACGGGCGTGACGAAACCACCACCATCACCCTGATCCCGTCTGTGCGACGGGTAACCGGGCTGCCCTTAATGGCAGCCGGTGGCATTGGCAGCGGCAGGGCCATGCTGGCAGCGATGGCCCTGGGCGCCGAAGGGGTCCAGATCGGCTCCCGTTTTGCCGTCTCCCAGGAATCGTCGGCTCATCCGTCATTTAAAAGGCGGATTACCGAACTTGGTGAGGGGGGAACCAAACTCGCCCTGAAAAAACTGGCTCCCGTGCGTCTGGTGAAAAACGGCTTTTATGAAAAAGTAGAAGAGGCCGAATCCAGAGGAGCTTCGGCCGGGGAGCTCCAGGAATTGCTCGGACGGGGACGTTCAAAAAGGGGCATTTTTGAGGGCGACCTGGAAGAAGGGGAGCTCGAGATCGGGCAGGTTTCTTCGACCATCGATGATATTCCTTCCGTTGAGGAAATCATGCGCCGGCTGATCAGTGATTTTGAACAAGCCCGCAGGGAACTTGTTGAAGGAGCTAACTTTAATTTTAATTTATGATCCATTTTTCACGCCACCAGTTGGCCAACGGACTGCAGGTATTGGTCTGTCCTGATTATTCCACACCCATGGCGGCACTCAGCGTATGTTATCATGTGGGCTCCAGGGATGAAGATCCTGAGCGGACCGGCTTCGCTCACTTGTTCGAACACCTCATGTTTTGCGGTTCGGTGAATATTCCTGATTACGATATTCCCCTGCAAAAAGCGGGAGGCGAGAACAACGCTTACACTACCAACGACATGACAAACTATTATCTGAGCCTGCCAAAGGCAAACCTGGAGACAGGCTTTTGGCTTGAGTCCGACCGGATGCTGGAACCAGCCTTTTCGGAAGAGAGCCTGAACGTGCAAAAAAATGTCGTGATCGAAGAGTTTAAACAACGAAACCTGAACCAGCCCTACGGCGATACCTGGGCGCTGATCCGGAAGCTTGCCTATCAGGTGCACCCTTACCGCTGGCCTACGATTGGCCGGGAGATAAGCCACATTGCAGATGCCTCACCCGATGAAGTGAAGTCGTTCTTTTACCGGTTTTACGCGCCCGACAATGCGGTGCTGGTCCTGAGCGGGCACGTGGACGAGCAGGAGTGCCTGCAACTTGCACAAAAATGGTTTGGCCCGATACCTGCCCGGAATGTGCGGAAAGCTCCGCTGCCGGTTGAACCGGAGCAGACAGTTTTCCGGGAGCAGACAGTTACCCGTTCTGTGCCGGATAATGCCCTTTATCTGGCATTTCACATGGATGACCGAAAGAGCCGCGAGTTTGTCGCCTGCGATCTGATCTCCGATATTCTTTCCGGCGGCAATTCTTCCAGACTGTACCAAAAGCTGGTGAAGGAAAAAAGGCTTTTTATCGAACTGGATTCCTACGTATCCGGCGACCACGATAAGGGCCTCTATATGGTGTCGGGAAAGCTCGCAGCCAATGTCTCAACGGATACTGCAAGAGATGCCGTGTGGGATGAACTGGAAAGGATGAAGGAGGAACCGGTGCCGGAAAAGGAACTGGAGAAGGTGAAGAATAAGGTGGAAACCAATCATGTTCTGTCTCAGATTAATTATCTGAATCTCGGGCAGGAACTCGCGGCCTGGGAAAATGTGGGGCGGGCGGAACTGATCAATGATCAGCCGGGACTCTATCGCTCGGTATCAGCCGCGGAAATCCGGGAGACAGCAAAGAGGCTGTTTCGAATGGAAAATTGTTCTCAACTAAATTATCTTTCAAAATGATAACAGACCGCAGCATTTCTCCGGCTATTAAGCCCATCGGTAAACCGGAGTTAACCCCCCCGCGGAAAATTTCACTGGATAACGGCCTGCCTGTTTATTACCTGATTTCCGGGAGCCTCGATATCTGTAAGATCGATTTTATATTTCATGCAGGTGCCTGGCAGCAGCAGTCCCCCCTTCAATCAGGATTGACCAATGCCATGCTCCAGGAAGGAAGTGAACAATACCCGGCCGTTCGTATCGCAGAGCAGTTTGATTTTCACGGCGCCTATCTGCAACTTTCGGCCGATCAGCATTTCGGAACGATCAGCGTGATCGGACTTACGCGGCATTTTCCCGCATTGCTGCCCGTTTTGGAAGATCTGATCAAACGGTCGGTTTTCCCCGAACATGAGTTTGCCACGCTGGTTACCAGACGACGGCAACGCTTCCTGCTGGAAAATGAGAAAGTGAAAGTACTTAGTCAGAAGAAATTTTCGGAAGTTCTGTTCGGGGACAGCCATCCTTATGCCCAGACACTGAAAGAGGCGGATTACGGAAAAATAACCCGGGAGGACCTGATCGGTTTCTACCGGTCCTTTTACCATGCAGGCAATTGTGAGATCATGATCTCCGGACGTTTTGACGAGGGGCTGATCCGTCTGCTGAACGACTGCTTTGGAGGCAACGACTGGAACGGTATGCCGGTTCAAAACCCTGTTCCTGCGATCCGCTCTTCTCCGGAAAGAAAAGTGCTTGTTGCAAAACCGGAGGCGATCCAGTCGGCGATCCGTACCGGAAGGCTTATGGTAAAGAAGAACCATCCGGATTACCTTCCTTTGCAGGTGCTGGTGACCATTCTGGGCGGCTATTTCAGTTCACGGCTTATGAACAACATCCGGGAAGACAAGGGCTATACCTATGGCATCGGCGCCCATCTTTTCAGCCTGCGGGAGGCCGGCTATCTGGTCATTGCAACGGAAGTGGACAAAAGCTATGAGCAGGCCACCCTCGACGAAATTATGCTGGAACTCCGGCGACTGAGAACCGATCCGGTGGGAAAAGACGAACTGGAGCGCGTGCGGCAGTATCTCCTTGGAGAATTCCTGCGGGAATTTGACGGACCATTCGCGCTCGTGCAAACTTTTCTGAATGTGCATGAGTTTGATCTCGACTACGATTTTTACGAGCAGTATTACAGGACCCTTCTCTCCGTTACGCCGGAGCAGTTGATGTGTTTGGCAGAAAAGTATTTCAAAGAGGAGGAGTTTTACACGGTGGTGGCAGGAAGGGAGTCACTGTGAACTAAGGAAAGAACAATATCGGCCGTATTGACGCGTTAGTTAATAATACCGGGAAAGTTTCGGTATTATTGCCTTTCAATACATGAAGATGTTGATTCTGATGCTGTTGGTGTTGTCTGGTAACCTGGTCTATCCGTCCGGACTGAAAGGAAAAGCAGCCGGATTTTCAGCTTATCACCTCGAGAAGGAAGAAAACCTGCAAAAAGTACTCGGGTTCCCAAATCTGTCGCTAAGGACAAGCAACAGTTCTGCCGGCTTTTTGGGGTGGTTCGAATATGATGTTCAGGTTGATGTGCCCGGCTGGTACGAGCTTTTGATCGATTTCAACCCCCTGGTGGCAAACAAAGGCTGGACGATGCACCTCACCGAATACAAAGTGGACGGACGCAGGCTGAACGATTATCCCGGTCCTGTTGAAGCGGGCCGCAGAAAGGCCGGAAACATCTGGATGGATAAAGGACTGCACAAATTCAGGCTGGAAAATACGAACTGGTACACCCAATGTCCTTTTACGGGTTATGAATTCAGGCCTGTCGGAGAGGATCTGCCCAAGAATATCCGGATCGGACTGGATGCCCGTGATGATTTTTACGGGGGGAGCTATTATGCCGTGGGCGAATCTTTCCCTGTTCACGTTTATACCGGGGGTGGGGCGCAGGGCACCTTCGTCCTGGAAGTTGTCGGCAGGAAAGATCACCGGGTGGTTTCATCCTACCGGATCGATGTACGGCCTTCGGCTACGGAACAAAAGCACACACTCCGGGTTTCGGCAAATGAAGAAGGAAGTTTTTATTGTCGTTATAAGGTGAACGGAAGGGAAATTGCCAAAGAGGAAGCGCTACGGAAGATTGAGTTCAGCACGATCAACACTTCTCCTGCACGAATGGTTGAGTCGGTGCAGGAAGTGTCCCGCAGGCTGGTTTACCGGATCGACTGCAGCACGGTGCCGCCGGATTATGAGGGAAATCCCTCGCGGCTGGTGAACGGGCCTGCAGGGCGTTACCGCGAAACCGGCCCGGCAGACTGGGACTACTATGCCTATGTAATCCCCCCTGTGGAAGCCCATGCGGTGTATATCGTGGAAGCAGACATTCCTGACGATGCACAAAGGGGGATCCAGCTTCAGTTCCGTGAGCGGGATCCGGTGAATTACATTATTGGGCCGGGTGTCGAAACCGGCACGCCCTATCCTAACAGTGGTAAAATAATTACGCAAAGCTTTCTTTTCTGGCCGAGGTTTCCGGGCGAACGGCCACGCATTGCTGTGGTGACGCCCGGAAACCATGAACACAGCTCTCCGGCCGCGGTCAGTGAGATCCGGGTGTACCGGGCAGAAGGGCCTCTTCCGGCACTGCCCGGGCATGATGGCGGGCGAGAATTTGCAAAATGGTTTGAGGAACCCCTTCGCTGGCCCGATCCCTACGGAGCAAAAGACAAAAGCCGTGAGGAAATGATCCGTTCAGCCGAAAATCTGGCCCGGACCATGCGTTACTCAGGGGCAACAACCCTGTTTCTGGCTGCCGACGTGTACGGGATGGGCATGTATCCTTCAAGTTACCGCTATTCATCGCGATATACAGGCGACCCGCTTAGACTGATGCTGCTGGTAGCCAGAAAATACGGACTGAAAGTGATAGCCGATATCAGCCCCAAACAGGGAACGCTGACCACCCGATACTACAACTCATCCGGCCCTGCCCGTTACCAATTGTTCCTTCAGGACAAGAACGGAAAACATTTTGACTACAAAACCAATCACTATACCGCTGTTTTTAATCCTGCACATCCGGAGGTCCGGCTCGAAATAAAGCGGAAGACCACGGAACTGGCCGAACGAGAGAAGGAATTCCCTGAAGTATCAGGTGTATCAGTCCGTATTATGACTTGGGAACAACATA
>JBFXKJ010000226.1:0-6458 GCA_050173895.1 Mangrovibacterium sp.
AACAATCCGGACATAAGGAAGAGACGGTCATTCGCAGCGACAAGAGGCCGCGGTCGCCGGCAAAAACCAGGCGCCGGCAGCGGAGCGCTCAGCCGCGCATTGCCCGTGTATGCCGGTTCCGCACCAATACAAAGGCAATCATGATCGTGGTGGCGATCCTTTTCCTTTTCACGCAAACCAGTCACGGACAAGAAAAACAACTGACCTTAACGGGCTATGTAAAAGAATTGTTCATGCTTTATCAGCCGAAGCAAAAGCCACCGGGAACAGAGAAAAACATCCTGACCATTAACACCATCCATAACCGGATGAACCTGCACTGGTACCCCACCGAAAATTTCACGGCTGTGTTGGAGGTACGAAACCGCATCCTGACGGGATCAATGATCAAAAACTTTCCGCAATACCGGGATATGATCGGAATGAACAGGGATTATCTGGATCTCTCTTTCTTTCCCGCCCGGGGCAATGGCTGGTTTATCCATTCGGTAGCCGATCGCGCCTATGTGGAATGGACACAGGGAAAATGGCAGCTTACCGTTGGGCGGCAACGGATCAACTGGGGCGTAAACCTGGTTTGGAACCCCAACGACGTGTTCAACAGTTTCTCGTATTTTGACTTTGACTACGAGGAGCGCCCCGGCACCGACGCTGTCAGCCTGCAATATTATACAGGACTGACCTCATCGGCCGAACTGGTGTACAAGGCCGCCGGCGATGCTGACGAAATGGCCCTGGCCGGCCGCTACCGCTTTTCAAAATGGAATTATGACTTTCAGGCAATCGGAGGATGGGTAGGCAAAGATTTTATTGCAGGCGCGGGCTGGGCCGGCGACATCCGGGGAGGCGGCTTCCGGGGAGAAATCACCCATTATTTCCCACGGGCAGATGATTCGGAAAAAGCGACGGTGGCTTCCGTTTCCGGCGACTATACCTTTCCCGGTTCCCTTTACCTGCACGCAGGAATCCTGTATAACAGCCACGGAAAAACCGGAAGGGCCGGCGGCCTGGATCCCGTATTCAGCCAGGATCTGTCGTCAAAATATCTTTCCTTTGCCCGCTACTCCTTATTTGGCCAGGTTTCCTATCCCGTCACTCCGCTGTTTCAGACCGGAATCTCAACGATTGTCAATCCTTCCGACGCTTCCTTCTATCTCGGCCCCACACTCACCTATTCGCTGCATGCCGACCTCGAGCTTCTGCTTACCGGTCAGTTTTTCTCCGGAGACAAGGGATCTGAGTTCGGCGATATCGGACAGCTTTACTTCGTCCGCTTACGATGGAGCTTCTAAAGAGTGCAGCCTGAGCGTTTCACAACGGCGTACGGAGTGACAAGGCAACTACCGCCGGAGCAGCCACCAATAAACCGCTTCGTGCAGGTAAAGCAGCAGCTCCGCAAGGGCAGAACCACCGCAAACCGGAGGTTCTGCCCGTAACGCCGATGTGGGGAGGCAAAGGAAGATTTTATTTCAAGCCTCTTCTTTCAAGCAGCGGCTCTACCGAGGGGTCTTTCCCCCGGAAATTCCGGTAAATGACCATGCCGTCGTCGGAGCCGCTTTTGGTCAGCAGGGTGCGAAACTTTGCGGCTATTTCAGGATTGAACAGCTCGCCGGTCTCCCTGAAGGCTGCAAATGCATCGGCATCCAGCACCTCAGCCCACATGTACACATAGTAGCCGGCCGAGTAGCCCCCGGAGAAAATATGTGCAAAATAGGTGCTCCGGTACCGGGGAAGGATCTCATCGATCAGTCCGATCCGCTCCATCGACGCCTTTTCAAATGCATTGACATCCCCGTCAAAGGGAAGGGTGTGCCAGTCCATATCAAGCAGCGATGCTGCCACATATTCGACCGTCTCGAAGCCCTGATTAAAATAACCGCTGTTCACGATCTTTTGTACCAGTTCGTCCGGAATAGGCTCGCCGGTTTGGTAATGCGTGGCAAATACCTTCAACACCTCCGGCTCGGTCACCCAATTTTCCATGAACTGCGAAGGAAGCTCGACGAAATCTCTCGGCACATTCCCTGCCGTGCGCTGATAAGGGCCGTCGGTAAACAAATGGTGCAGCGCATGGCCAAACTCATGAAAGAGCGTATTCACCTCATCCAGGCTTAATAAAGCCGGTGCCCCTGCCGTGGGCCGGGTGAAATTGCAGACTATAGAGGTAATGGGATACCTGACTTTCTTTCCCTCCTTGTAAGCCTGATCACTAAAGCCGGTATTCCACGCTCCTACCCGCTTGCCGTCCCTGGGATAAAAATCCATGTAAAGCAGACCCACATACCGGCCGTCTGCCTCCTGAACTTCCCAGGCCTCAACCTCTTTGTGGTAAACAGGAACATCATCCCGCTTCACAAACTGAAGTCCGTAGAGCTCTTTGGCTACATAAAAAATCCCTTTTCTGATATTGTCCAGGCTGAAATAGGGCTTTGTTGCCGATTCATCCAGATCATATTTTTCCTTCCGCAGTTTTTCAGCATAATACCACCAGTCCCATGACGCCAGCTTAAAGCCGCCCTCGCGGTCAATAATCGCCTGCATGGCTGCCCGTTCGCTCTTTGCCACTTTCAGCGCGGGTTCCCAAACCTTCTTCAGAAAATCATACACATTCTTTGGCGTTTTAGCCATGTTCACATCGATGACATAAGCAGCGTGGTTCGCGAAGCCAAGCAATTTTGCCCGTTCGTTACGAAGGCTGACTATTTTAGCAATAATCTCCTTATTGTCGGCCTCGTTGTTATTGTCTCCACGCATGAAATAACCTCTGTAAATTTTTTCACGCAATTCCCGGTTCTGCGCATACTGTAAAAAGGGGATCATGCTCGGCTTCTGAAGCGTAAACACCCATTTCCCTTCCAGGCTGTCCTTTGCAGCTTCTTCGGCCGCAGCAGCGATCACTTCCTCGGGCAGGCCCTTCAGGTCTTCCTTTTTCTCCAGGACCAACCGAAAGTTCTTGTTTGTTTCAGCCAAAAGATTCTCACCAAACCGCAAATCGAGGCTCGACAACTGCTGATTGATTTCACGCAGGCGCGCCTGAGCTGTCTCTGACAAAGCCGCCCCGCTGCGAACGAAATCCTGGTAATACTTTTCCGTTACCCGAAGCTGTTCATGATCCAAACCGGCACTTTCCCGCTGCTCATATACCGCTTTCACCCGTTCGAACAACTCCTTGCTCAGCATGACATTATCCTGGTGTTCTGTCATCTTCGGATAAATTTCCCGCGCCAGCTTTTGCATTTCCTCATTCGTCTCGGCCGAATTCAGGTTATCAAACACGGTCATCACCCGCTTCAGCAAATCGCCCGATTCGTCCAGGGGCAGGATCGTGTTGGTAAACGTGGGCGTATCCTTTACAGCAGTTATTGACCGGATCTCCTGATCATGCTGCCGGATACCTTCTTCAACGGCAGGCAGATAATGTTCCAGCCTGATCTGATCAAACGGAGGCGCCTGCAGCGGAGTGCCGTAATCTGAGAAAAAAGGGTTTTTCATATCTGTTTCCTTTGGTGACTGACAAGCCGCAAAAATAACAAGGCCTGCCCAGAACCATAAATATAAATGCTTCATTGTATCGTAATTTTGGTTTTTAATGATCAAAGGAACTTTATTTGATTGAAAAATCCAACCCTGTCGGGCGGGAACCCCAAACCTGCAGCGTAAGGGGCGCGGTAAATATAAAAATTGCCATTGAAACAGGATATGACAAATATGCTGAAACCTGCAAAAAAATGCAGGCAGAATGTGCGACCCTTTATTCGTTTCCGTTAAATCTTTTTCAATTATTAGGGGACTGCTTTTGCCCCGGGACAAAAAATCCTTAATTTTGACCGGCTATAAAAAAATTGAGCTTAAAGCATTCAGCATATGAACATTTCGTATAAGTGGTTAAAAGACTACATTGACATTGATCTCACGCCCGACCAGTTGAGCGCCATCCTGACTCAGATCGGACTGGAAACCGGCAGCGTCGAAGAAGTGGAAACCATCAGGGGCGGGCTTCGCGGACTGGTTGTAGGCAAAGTGCTGACCTGCGAAAAGCATCCCGATTCGGATCATCTCAGCAAAACCACGGTTGACGTGGGGAACGGACAAATCCTCCCCATCGTGTGCGGAGCTCCCAATGTAGCCGCAGGACAGAAGGTGATCGTGGCAACGATCGGAACCACTTTGTATGACGGAGACAAGGAATTTCAGATCAGAAAGTCAAAGATCAGGGGGGAAGTGTCGGAAGGAATGATCTGCGCGGAAGACGAAATCGGCATCGGAACCGACCATTCCGGGATTATCGTGCTGCCCGACAGCGCTCAGGCAGGCACACCCGCCGGAGCTTATTTCGGCGTGGAATCGGATTACCGGATTGAAGTGGACCTGACACCCAACCGCATTGACAGTGCATCGCACATCGGTGTGGCGCGCGACCTGGCTGCCTTTCTCAGTAAAACCAATGCCGTTTCATATAAAAGACCTTCAGTGGACGCATTTTCGGCCGACGATCATGCGCTCGAAATCACTGTTGAAGTTGAAAACTTTGATGCCTGCCGCCGGTACAGCGGACTCAGTGTGACAGGAGTGCAGATAGGCGAATCGCCCGACTGGCTCAAAAACCGCCTCCGGGCTATCGGACTCAGCCCAATCAACAATGTGGTCGATATTTCGAACTATGTGTTGTTTGAAACCGGCCAGCCACTCCATACCTTCGATGCCGATGAAATCACGGGAAAAAAGGTGGTCGTTAAGACCCTCCCTGCCGGAACGAAATTCACCACACTCGATCAGGTGGAGCGGGAACTTCATCCCGATGACCTGATGATCTGCAACAGCCGGGAAGGCATGTGCATTGCCGGCGTATTCGGCGGTGCCGGTTCCGGTATAAAAGAAACAACACGCAACATATTTATCGAGTCAGCCTGCTTTGATCCCGTATATGTACGGAAAACGGCACGCCGCCATGGACTGAATACCGATGCCTCCTTCCGCTTTGAACGCGGCACAGACCCCAATGGCACCGTTTACGCACTGAAACGCGCGGCCATGCTCATCCGGGAAATTGCCGGCGGAAAGATCAGCTCTGAGATCACCGACCTGTATCCCGTTCCGGTAGAGGATTTTAAAGTAGAGGTCACCTATGCCGGCATCAAACGGCTCATCGGAAAAAATCTTGGAGCCGACCGGATAAAAGGCATTCTGCATTCACTGGAAATAAAAATTGACAAGGAAAGCCAGGAAGGGCTCTCTCTGGCCGTTCCTCCTTACCGGGTCGATGTAAAACGCGAAGCTGACATCGTCGAAGAAATTCTTCGAATTTACGGATACAACAATGTGGAAATCCCCCAAAAGGTAAACGCAAGCCTTCAGTACAGGGTCAAGCCCGATCCGGTAAAAATCAGGGAAATGATGGCTGCGGCACTTAGCTCTCAGGGATTTAACGAGATCTGGTCAAATTCGCTGACCAAATCAGCCTATTATGAAAATTGCACAGCCTTCCCCGCCCGGGCCGGTGTGAAATTGTTCAATCCGCTAAGCGCTGACCTGAACTGCATGAGGCAAACGCTTCTGTTTGGCGGGCTCGAGGCCCTGGCCTATAATGCGAACCGGAAAAACAGCAACCTGCGGCTCTATGAAATCGGCAACTGCTATTTCCGGAAAGACAGCGAGTTGACAGAGAATCCACTGAGAAACTATTGGGAAGAGGAGCATCTCGCACTCTTTGTAACCGGCAGAAAAGAAGAAGAAAGCTGGGCCCTGCCTCAGGCCGGCAGCACCTTCTTCCAACTGAAAGGCTATGTGGAAAACCTGCTGACCCGGCTCGGCTTTCCTGTTGAATCGCTGAAGCAAACCGATTACAGCAACGACCTGATCGCAGCAGGGCTGTCATTCATCGCCCCAAACGGAAAGAAACTGGCAGAAGCAGGTATTGTCCAAGGCAAGCTCTTGAAAACATTCGGCATCGATCAGCCCGTCTTTCATGCCGACTTCCTGCTTGATCAGATCATTCCCGGGCAGAAAAACAATAAAACCGGCTTTTCCGACCTTGCGCGTTTCCCGGAAGTCAGGCGCGACCTGGCCCTGCTTCTGAACAAGGACATCCGTTTCTCCGCTCTTCGTGAACTGGCTTTCCGCACTGAACGGAAACTTCTCCGAAAGGTGGGGCTTTTCGATGTATATGAGGGCAAAGGGATTCCCGATGATAAAAAATCATATGCTGTCAGCTTTATCCTGAGGGACGACGAACGAACGCTGCAGGATACCCAAATTGACCGGATCATGCAGAAACTGATCGCCGCCTTTGAGAAAGAACTGGGGGCACAACTTCGTTAAGCAACAAAGCACTGTCGCTGTATAAGCCGGACTGCCGACGCATTCCGGCTTCTTTTTTTGGGGAATATTATCCACATGTCCACACCCGGCACAATCAATACGTACGCCGTTCCGTGCCATCAATCTATTGACAGGCAAGA
>JBFXKJ010000227.1:0-6439 GCA_050173895.1 Mangrovibacterium sp.
TCGACGATCCTGACTTCCTGAGGTGGGTTTTTCGCCCCGACGGGGAAGTGAGCCGCTCCTGGGAGCAATACCTGGAGGCTCATCCGGATGAAAAGCCGGCCATTTTAAAACTGAAGCAAGAGCTGAGCCGACTGAAGCTGAAAAACGATGATCTTTCACCTGCCGGGAAAGAGATTTTGCTTGCGCAGATTGTCAGGCAAAGGAATGAAACACGCCGGCCAATCAGGCTTTGGCATTCTCCCGTCCTCAGGTATGCCGCTGTAGCAATTATTTTCCTGGTATTAGGCAATATAATGAATGGTGTTTTCAGAAAAGAGCCTGTTCAAACACTCACTTTTCCTGAGCTGACTTATCTTGCTCCCGGCGACCGGCCGCTGATGCTCCTGGCTGATGGACGGGAAATCGCTCTTGGAAAAAATTCGTCGGTTACTTACCTGTCGGAAAACAATCTTTCTGTCGATGGCAGAACCATCGAGTTTTCATCGGAGCAGCCGGTCGGGCAAAGTCTTGACCAGGTTTATCTTCCCCAGGGCCATCGATGTAAAATGACACTGAGTGACGGCAGTGTGGTTTACCTGAATGGTGGCAGCAAGTTCGTCTGTCCTTCGGCTTTTAAACGGGACACAAGGGAGGTTGCCCTGTGGGGCGAAGCTTTTTTTGAAGTGAGCAGGAATCCGGATGCCCGCTTTGTTGTGCAGACGGCCGCGATTGCTGTTGAAGTTTTCGGAACGAAGTTCAATGTATCGGCCTATGATGAGGACCCGCTCATTCAGACAGTCCTGGTCGAAGGGCAGGTGGCCGTGAGAAGGAAAGGCCCCTCTGATGAAAAGCCGATTGTGATGAAACCTGACCAGTTGGTGACCTATAACAGGCAAACTCACGGGTTTGAAACCAGTCAGGTCGATCCCGCCCTTTTCACGATGTGGAAAGACGGAATACTGAAATTTGAAAACGAAGAGCTGGCTGTGGTGACGCGAAAGCTCGAACGCATTTACAACATGAAGCTGATTTTCAAAGACCCGCAAAAAGCCGGTGTCCGGATCAGCGGCAAACTTGACCTTGGCGGAAGCCGGAGCCAGGTGCTCAGCTACCTGGAAACCCTTACGGGGATGCAGGTCAGCGCGCTCAATGATACCTATTATGTGATCAATTAAAAAGAACAACCGGATGTGGTGACACACGCCCGGTTGTCAACATTTAATCTCTAATGCCTTAGTACATTATTAATTAAAAAGCAAAACAAATTTATGAAAAAAATGCAACCACGAAGTTTCCCCGGGTGGGAAACCGGAAAATTATGGCGAATTATGCGGTTAACAACGATTTTTTCATTCTGTTTCGCGATGGCGGTTTCGGCTGCCGGCTATTCACAGAACACCAGGCTCAATGTGGCGATGCAGAATATGACGCTGCGGCAGGTGTTTGAGTATGTGGAACAGAACAGTCAATTCATCTTTTTGTACAAGAATGAAGATGTGAACGTAGACAAGAAGGTGAATCTGAATCTGCAAAATGCGACGATCGATGAGATTCTGGAGAAGGCGCTGGAGGGACAGAACGTGACTTACAGGATTCTCGACCGCCAGGTCATTCTGACACGTCAGGGGGTGAGCCCGATTGCCGGGGCGAATGCCCAGGCAGCCAGGGAAGTCCGCGGCCGGGTTACGGGGGAAGACGGACAACCGGTTCCGGGCGTATCGGTTGTGATCTCCGGAACAACAGCGGGTACGATCACCGGCATAGACGGTACTTATTCATTGCCGTCGGTCCCTGCTGATGGGGTGCTTGTTTTTTCATTCGTCGGCATGCGTTCGCAGGAAGTGCAGGTGAACGGCCGAACGACCATCGATGTGGTTATGGAGGAAGAAACGATCGGGCTGGAAGAGGTGATCGCTATCGGTTATGGTGTTCAGCGGAAAAAGGACCTGACTACCTCCGTGTCGTCGGTGAGCGCCGAAGATTTTGCCGAGCGGCCCATCACCCAGATCGGACAGGCCATGGCAGGTCTGGCAGCAGGTGTGCAGGTAACCGAAACCTCAGGGAAGCCCGGTTCAGGCCTTTCAATCCGTGTTCGCGGAGCCACTTCGCTGAATGCCAACAACGATCCGTTATTCGTCATTGACGGGGTACCGACCAACGATACCCGCGGTCTGGCTGTAGAAGATATCGAGTCGATGCAGGTATTAAAAGATGCGTCTGCGGCTGCCATTTACGGTTCGCGTGGTGCAAACGGCGTGGTTTTGATCACCACCAAAAGAGGAAAAGCAGGAACGTCTAAGATGAGCCTGAGCACCTATCAGGGCTTTGCCGGGCTACCGAAAAAGATCAGCGTATTGAACGGACAACAGTATGCCGAACTGATCAATGAGGCCCAGACCAATGCCGGCGGATCGCCCAAATACGAAAATCCTTCGTCCGTGCAGGATGTGACCGACTGGCAGGATGAGGTTTACCGGACTGCTCCGGTATCGAATTATCAGCTTGCTTTTTCGGGCGGATCTGAAAAGACCCAATATTACCTGGCTTTCAGCCTGCTCAACCAAAAAGGGATCATCGATCCTTCCCAGTTTAAGCGGTATTCCATTAAACTGAACCTCGATCAACAGGTATATGACTGGCTGAAGGTGGGGTCGAGCATTATCTGGAGCAAAACCAATTCGCACGACGTGACCGACAATAACAGCGTGGCCAGAGGTGGTGTAGTCCTGGGCGCTTTGTCAACTCCTCCCACTATCCCTGTTTACAATGAGGACGGAACTTTTTCGGTAAATCCTTTCCAGGCCTGGGAAAACCCTGTTGCCTCCATGAAGGGTACCGACGAAGGGACGAAGGCCAATCAGTTGCTGGCTAACTTTTTCGGGGAGGTAAAACTGACAAAAGAGCTGTCATTTAAATCAACCCTCGGTTTCGAGAGCAATAATTCGACCTGGAACTCTTTTACCGATCCTTACCGTACCGGATCGGGGAGAGCCTATCGCGGACTGGGTAGCAACAGGACCAATATTGATTTTACCTGGCTGAATGAGAACACCCTGACCTATTCTACCCAAATAGCAAGCGATCATCGCTTAACGGCACTGGCTGGTTTTACTACCCAGCAGTTTGAGTGGAACGGTACGGATCAGCATGTCAGGAACTTCGCCAGCGATGCGATCCCTACACTGAACGGAGGATCGGTGTCGGTGACCAATACGACCGATGCCACCGAATGGACGATGGCTTCTGTTATAGGGCGTGTGAGTTATGACTACAAGGGACGTTACCTGCTCACAGCCAACATCCGGCATGATGCGTCGTCACGCTTCGGTAAGGAAAACCGCTGGGGAACCTTTCCATCCGTTTCGGCGGGCTGGAGGATCTCTGACGAAGCATTTATGGAAGGGACGCGGCATGTGATCAATGATATGAAACTGCGCCTGAGCTGGGGTATGAATGGTAACCAGCCCGGGGATCCCTATGCTGCTTACGGCAAGGTGGAGCCCAGCGGAGGTTATCCTTTTGGTGATGAGTTGCTTCCCGGAGTCAAACAAACACGGGCATCGAACGATTCGCTGAAATGGGAAACCACCCGTCAGCTCAACGCCGGCCTTGATGTTAGCCTTTATGATTCACGTATCCAGTTGTCGGCTGACGTCTATTATAAAAAGACAAAGGACCTCCTTATGGATGTCAGCGTGGCTACCCAGATGGGTGTGGCCTCCCAACTGAGAAATGTCGGAAACGTAGATAACAAAGGATTTGAATTAAGCATCAATTCCAGGAACCTGACCGGTGAACTGAAATGGAACACCGACCTGAATTTCTCCATGAACCGGAATAAAGTTAAAAACCTGGGCGGCGATGATGTGCTGCTTTTCAGCGGAAGCATTTACGAACGGGGCGATGTGTCGATTGTCAGGGAAGGAGAGCCAATCGGTTCTTTTTATGGGCTGATTGCCAAGGGCGTGGATCCGCAAACGGGAATGATGACTTATGAAGATCAGAATGACGACGGAGCCTATACCGATGCAGACCGGGTCATTATCGGCAATGCGCAGCCCGATTTCATATTCGGGTTAAACAACACCTTCTCTTATAAGAATTTCTCTCTTGGATTCCTGTTTCAGGGTGTCCAGGGAAATGATATTTTCAACGCTTCCCGTATCGAGATCGAAGGGATGGAAAACTGGAAGAACCAGTCGGCCGAAGTACTCCGGCGCTGGAAAAATCCGGGCGACGTGACCGACATCCCCAAGGCGCTTGCCGACAACAAGGAAAACTCACTGCTTTCGACCCGCTTCCTGGAAGACGGTTCCTTTATTCGTCTGAAGTCGGTAACCTTCTCATACAAAATGAAGTCGGCCTGGCTGCAAAGCATGAACGTGAGCAATGTTCAGTTGTATTTCACAGGGCAAAACCTCTGGACCATCACCGACTATTCCGGTTACGATCCGGAGCTGAATTACGGCGGCACCAGCAATACAGCCCTGGGAATTGATTTCGGGACATTCCCGCAGCCCCGCACATTCATCTTCGGCGTAAACATCGACTTTTAACTCTTAAACTTATGGTAATGAAGAATTTTAAAAATAAACTCATACTACTTGGCTCGGCTTTTTCGATTGTGTTCATCACCTCCTGTGAAGATTT
The DNA here is from genome assembly GCA_050173895.1 of Mangrovibacterium sp. GTDB lineage: Bacteria > Bacteroidota > Bacteroidia > Bacteroidales > Prolixibacteraceae > JBCFBK01. The sequence continues at coordinate 4,630 of JBFXKJ010000227.1, forward strand.
TCTGAGCACCAGTCCTGAGTCGTTCATGACGCCCGAAGAGTTCCTGAACAGCCGCTCGTGGGCCGAATCTTCCCTTTCGGGAGTTTACAAGACCTTCCACTCGGAATACTACCAGTTCGACATGTTCATTAACGGCGATGTCACGGCCGATCTGGCCTATGCCGGCGGCGATAACAATGCCAACTTTGAAATCGATGACCTGAAAGTCACACCTACCAATGGCAATGTGGCCCGCGACTGGCGCTATCTTTATGAGGCCATTGGAACTACCAATGCATTTCTCAGCAAAATTGACAGCATTCAGGATGAAAGCTTTTCGCAGGTTGACAAGGATAAGATGAAGGGTGAAGTGATGTTTGTCAGGGCCGTCCATTATTTTAATCTGGTTCAGTTGTGGGGAGGTGTACCATTGGTTCTGAAAGCCGACGACCAGGGATCATCAAATTTACCCCGTGCTTCTGTAGATGATGTTTATGCGCAAATTGTCAAGGACCTGGAATTCGGTGTTGAACATCTGCCCTCCACCTCGTCGTATGAAGGGCGGATCCGGAAAGCGGCGGCTCAGGGCCTGCTGGCCAAGGTATATGCAACAAAACCGGTGAAGGATTACAATAAGGTGCTGGAATACTGCAATGCGGTTTTAGCCGACGGGCAATACAGCCTGCTTCCCAATTATGAATTTCTTTTTGACGGGCAGCATGAGAATTCGTCCGAATCGTTATTTGAAATACAGTTTTTGGCAAATGTAGCCGGAAACTGGGGTGTGCAGTTGTTCCTTCCTCCTTCAGTGACGCAGGATGGCTGGAAGAAATTCAATACCCCCTCGAAGGAACTGGTCGAAGCCTATGATGCGGAAGACGATGTGCTCCGCAAAAGCGCCGGCATCTTGTTCGAAGATGTATCGGGCAAATACTCTGACGACATCTGGGGAACCTACATGCCCTTTTCATATAAACTGAAGCAGCCTAACGGGTGGAACAGCAGCAACAACATCATTTATCTGCGGCTGGCCGATATTATTTTGCTGAAGGCTGAGGCGCTGAATGAGCTGAATAACCTGACCGATGCCGCGACGGAACTGAATAAGATCAGGGCCAGGGTTAATCTTGATCCCGTAAATCCGGGCACTCAGGCGGAGATGCGTCTGGCGATTGAGAAGGAACGGATGCTGGAACTGGCGCTCGAAGGCCATCGGTGGTTCGATCTGAAACGTACCGCCCGTGCCCTGGAGGTGATGAAAGTGGCGGGCACCCGCAAACCGAATCAAACTTATTCGTATATTGATGTGAACGACCTGCTTTGGCCGATCCCGCAGTCGGAACGCGATAAAAATCCGGCGCTGACGCAGAACCCGGGATATTAACCTTGGGAGTTGGCAGCGAGCCGTGAGCAGCGGGTGGAATCTTGCCGGCTGCTTGCGACTTGCTGTTGTTGGCGACTTACTGCAGGCTATTTGCAACTATTAACCAATAAAAAATGAAGCAAACATTCTTTTCGATCGTTCTTTTTTGCAGCCTTGCCGGATACTTTGGCGGCTGCAAATCGGACGGCCCGGCTGACGAGTCGGAACAGGTTGAGATCTGGCTTACCAAAGCCGATGGCACAGTTAAATTCCAACAACAACAGGAATCTCCCGGATTTTCGGAAGCGCAGGCTTCGGCTGTAGCTATTGAGGTTGACACAGCAACGGCATATCAGTCGATGGATGGCTTTGGCTATACCCTGACCGGAGGCAGCGCCGCACTGATCCATCAGATGGAGCCGCAGGCACGGCAAAGCCTGCTGCATGATCTTTTTTCGGCAGAAGGTA
>JBFXKJ010000228.1:0-6436 GCA_050173895.1 Mangrovibacterium sp.
AAACCCGCCATAACCGTACAACAGGGCCGGATTATTCCCGTTCATCTCAATCCCTTTTTTATGAACCAGAAAAAGCGGGATCCGTGTGCCATCCTTTGAACTGAAAAACTCTTGTTTTACGATATAGTCGTCTGTATTAAATTTCACCTCAGGCCTGAAGAAAAGTTTACTTTCATTTACTTTCCAATCATACCTGTAAATTTCGCCCGGCGTATTAAACGACGTATAGTTGTAAAATGCCAGTGGTTCGTCTTTTTCTCCTGAAAAGGAATCCACGCTGCCGATGCCGGGCAAATCGATCGTATAGCGGAAGCTTCCGTCGTAAGCGTAAACGCACAGCTCACTCCGGGCATCTTTCATGTAACCGGTAACGATCTGTCCGCCTGAAAAGGCAGCCCATTGCAACACATCTTCCTTTTCAGGCACCACCTCGACCCAGGCCTCTTCCCCGGGGTGATGGATATTGATCCGGACAAGCCTGTACCGGTGTGCTTTATAATTAGTAAGCACATACAAATCGTCGCCGATATTGTCAACCACATTAAACTCATAGTCAAAGCTCTTCATCAGCGGAACGAAGTTCCCATCTGCTGCCTTCAGATCTTTCACAGAAAGGGCGTTCCCGTTCGATGCTTCACTCATGACCAGGATCAGGAACCGCTTGTCGTCGGTTATTCCGGCGCCAAACATCCGCTTGGGCCGTTCCCTGTCCTCCATGATGAGCCTGTCCTGGTCCTGCGGTGTGCCCAGCTTATGATAGTAAATCTTTTGGTATTCGTTCGACACGGAAAGCTCACTTCCCTTTTCAGGACGATCGTAGGCGCTGTAAAAAAAGCCTCCTTCGTACCACGCCAGCCCGGAGAATTTGACCCATTCAAGATGATCGTTCAGAAGGGCACCCGACCGGATGTCTTTCACAAAAATCTCATTCCAGTCTGAACCGGAGCGGGCAATCTTGTACACCAGGAATCTTCCGTCTTCTGAAATCTCAATACCTGCCAGCGCCACGGTTCCGTCTTCCGACAGGGTGTTGGGGTCAAGCAGCGCATGTGCTTCGCCTTCGGGCGAGTCGCTCATATAAAGGACGCTCTGGTTCTGCAATCCGCTGTTTTTAAAGTAGAAATACTTTCCCGCCTTTTTAAAGGGAGCGCCAAACTTGGGATAATCAAACAGACCGGTCAGTCTTTGACGCAGTTTCTCCCTCCCGGGAAGGGCCTCCAGGTATGCGAATGTCAGCTTATTCTGGGCCTTTACCCATGCGGCTGTTTCGGCAGAAGTGTCGTTCTCGAGCCAACGGTAAGGGTCTTCCACCTCCGTACCGAAGTAACTATCTTTCACCGGCTCCTTTTTGGTAAGGGGGTATTTCATTGATTGTTCGGAACATGCATACATAACAAAGGGTAAAATAAAAAAGATCCAGGTCTTCATAGGTTCGTTTTTTCATTTATTTCAAGAGATCAGTCTCACCTGCTGCCGAATTGTTACAGCAATTTACCGGCTTCCCGGATACGGCGGTCTTTTTTCCCTCCGGCGATCTGACCGGCGATCACACCCACAGTAAAGGCCGGGGCGAGGAAATACCAGATATCGGAAGAAGGCGAAAGAAGATAAAGAAGGAACGCAACGCTCAACATGGCTGCGGTCAGGAAAAACGAATACCGGTATGTAAAATAAGATTCCGGATAAAAGCCATGGAGCCTGCGCAAATGATCGCTCGTCTCCACCTGCAGGCGGTCGAGCTCGCGCCGTTCTTTTCCCGGCTCACCCACTGCCTTCACCAGAACAGTCTTCCGGCTTTCCATGCGCTGCCGGAAGGCCTGGCATTCCCGGCAGGCATCTGCCTGCCCGTCGACGATTTCGGCCATCTTCAGGTATTCCTCTATCCGGAAAAAACGCAGGTCACTCCGCCTTTGTCCTTTCAGCTCCCGGATCATGTCTTTTTCAAAACCTGTATACCAGTCACTCATGATCAGTTAAAAAAAAATGCCCGTACCCCGGGCATTTTATATGGTAAACTTTTTACTAACGTCTGTTATAGCCGCCGTCTCTCCGGTCCCGGTCACGGTTGCGGTCATGGCGGTCGCGATTGTCACGGCGTTCGCCGTCATCCCGTCTGGGAGGACGGTTTTCCCGCTCAGGACGCTCCACATAGCCTTCCGGTTTAGGCAATAAAGCTCTGCGTGAAAGCCGCAGCTTATTGTCGCGGTCGATGTCGAGCAGCTTCACTTCAACCTCTTCGCCGACTTTCAGCACATCTTCCACATTCTGCACACGCTCCCAGCTGATCTCCGACACATGAAGCAGACCTTCCTTGCCGGGAAGGATTTCAACAAAGGCGCCAAAGGTGGTAATCGACTTGATCTTGCCTTTGTATATTTCACCTTTCTCAGGCAGTGCAATGATCCGTTTGATCCTTTCCTTTGCCGCATCCAATGCGGTTTTGTTCAGTCCTGAAATCTCGACATAGCCGAAATCGTCCTTTTCTTCGATCACGATCGTTGTCTTGGTCTCTTCCTGCAATTTTTGAATATTCTTTCCTCCCGGGCCAATGATCGGGCCGATCATATCCTTCGGGATCAGGACCGTTTCCACACGAGGCACATTCGGCTTAAATTCAGGACGCGGCTCAGAGATAACTTCCAGGATTTTGCCCAGAATATGTTCGCGGCCCTGTTTGGCCTGTTGCAATGCCCGGGCCATCACTTCATACGAAAGTCCGTCTACCTTGATATCCATCTGTGTGGCTGTGATCCCCTTCTCGGTTCCCGTTACCTTAAAGTCCATGTCGCCAAGATGATCTTCATCGCCCAGGATATCCGATAAGATGGCGTATTTGTCTGATCCCTTGTCAGTGATCAGCCCCATGGCTATTCCCGACACCGGACGTTTCATTTTAAGGCCCGAGTCAAGCATGGCCATTGTTCCGGCGCAAACGGTAGCCATCGAAGAGGAGCCATTCGATTCAAGAATATCGGACACCACACGTACTACATAAGGAAAATCGCTCGGGATCATCCGCTTCAGCGCGCGGTAAGCCAGGTTCCCGTGACCGATTTCACGACGGCTTAATCCTCTCGGTGTTTTTGCCTCGCCAACACAAAAAGGAGGAAAATTATAATGCAACAGAAATTTTTCAGTTCCCTGAACGGTCACCCCGTCGATGATCTTCTCGTTCAGCTTGGTTCCAAGCGTTACCGACGACAGCGACTGGGTTTCTCCCCGTGTAAAGATCGATGATCCATGTGAACCCGGCAGGTAATCAACCTCTCCCCAAATCGGTCTGATCTGTGTGGTGGTACGTCCATCCAGCCGGATCCCTTCATCAAGGATCATTCGGCGCATGGATTCTTTCTCCACATCATGATAATATTTCCGGATCAGCTTCTCGTCACGATCCAGGTCGATCTCTTCGTTTTGAGCGTTCGCTTCACGATAGGCTTCCACATACTGATCGACGATTTCACTGAACATCTGCAAACGCAGCTGTTTGTCCGCGATCCGTTGCTTAGCCACTTCATAACACTTCGGATATAAGTCGGCATTGACTTTTTCACGAATGCCTTCGTCGTTAATTTCGTGGCAATAGGTCCGCTTCACAACACCCACTTCCACGGCAAGTTCTTCCTGGATCTTACAATGGACCTTAATGGCGTCGTGAGCGACTTTGATCGCCTGAAGCATATCTTCTTCAGTCACTTCATCCATCTCTCCTTCCACCATCATAATATTGTCGTAAGAAGCGCCAACCATAATATCGATATCCGACTCCTTCAACTGGGCCGCACTGGGATTGATAATAAACTCACCGTTTATCCGTCCTACGCGGACTTCCGAGATCGGTGTTTCGAAAGGAACATCCGAAACCGCGATGGCTGCCGATGCGGCCAAACCAGCCAGCGAATCGGGCATCACATTCTCGTCGACCGAGATCAGGCTGATCATCACTGCGGTCTCCGCATGGTAGTCGGAAGGGAACAAGGGGCGCAAAGCCCTGTCAACCAGACGGGAAATCAGAATTTCTTCATCAGAAGGGCGGGCTTCCCGCTTTAAAAACCCACCAGGGAAACGACCTGCAGCCGAGAACTTCTCCCGGTAATCAACAGAGACCGGCATGAAGTCGACACCTTCTGCTGCTTCTTTGGCCGACACAACCGTGGCCAGCAACATGGTGCCACCCATCCTGACCACCACAGCACCGTCAGCCTGTTTGGCCAACCGCCCTGTTTCAATGGTGATCTTCCTTTCGTCTCCAAGATCAATTGTCTTAAAAATTGCTTGATTCATAAAAAATAGCACTAAAATTTAACTAATACAGTCTGTTTGTCCGTGGTGGGGATATCAAAAATAATAAAAGGCAACGAATTCATTGCCTTTTATCCTGAATAATTTATCGGCGTAACCCGAGCTCTTTGACAATGTTCCGATACCGCTCGATATCGTTTTTGGCCAGATAGTCAAGCAGCCGGCGGCGTTTACCTACCAGGCTGACCAAAGCCCGCTGGGTGCTGAAATCTTTTTTATTTTTCTTCAGATGCTCGGTCAAATGTCCGATACGGAATGAGAACAAAGCAATCTGAGCTTCTGCAGAACCTGTGTCTGCAGGATTTTTACCATGTTTTGTAAAAATCCCTTTCTTCACTTCTGGAGTCAAATACATAATTCTTTCTCTTATTTTGTGATACCATGTTTAAGCCGCAGCATTGCTTTCAATCACAACGGCTTAAAATTAATTTTTAAAAATCTGCGCAAAAGTAATAAGATTATTTTGAAATTCACCATCTTATCTCTGTTTTTTTAAAGGTATCAGCAGATGGTGCCGTCTGGCTTTTTAGAGATAAGTCTGGTTCCTATGGGACAATCCAGGCATTTTCTGGAATTACAGTAATTGTTTCTCAGCTGAAGCAAAGCCTGGGTTTCAAAAGCCGACCGGAAAGAAACGCCCAGCTTCTGCCATTGGGAAACGACCGCATTTTCTTCGGGAGGAAGCTTCTCCAGAAACTCCAAAGCCCTGGAGTTAAATTCATCCTCCCCGCTATATTCCCCGTAAACAAATAAAAACGGGATAAATGTGTTCACCGCAAGATTGTTGAAAGCAGTTTCTCCCAGATGTTTCGGGCTTTCTGCCGAGAGCTTGTTGAAACGGTAGTGGGTATTCCAGTAGGATGACGGCTGAAGCACGAACAGCTTTCTGAAAGCGGCTAAATCAGTCGTTTCAGTCAGGCAGGAAAACAAAGCGGACGACTGGTGGATGAGCCTGGCAAACTGTGCGATGCGGATCGTGGGAAAATTAACCGGCCGGAGCCGCAGAAATTTCCACAGTTGTGCCGGAACGGTTTTCATCCGGTATTTACTGTAGAGAAATGAAAACTCTTCTTTCAGTGCAAGGAAATAATCATCACCCATGAGTTCCTCATTCAGTAAACCGGCAGTTCCAAAGTAAAGGGCTTCAAGTTGAAAAAGATTGTCGCGATGTTTTTCGGCTATTTTAAGCGGCAGTGAACGAACCAGCATATCGAAGGGCAATGCATTGGTTCTGAGCCCAAAGTTCTTCCCCAAAAACTGATAAAATATTTCATTCCAGTCGTAGTGATGCTGTTCAAGGCGCCGGACAATCTCGGCCGTCTTATCCTCAAGGCGTTCGATGGCCAGGCGGTGAAGCCACAATCGCAACAGAGGAAGGCCGTTTTCAGAGAAATGCGGGCGGCAGGGTATCCACTCCCTCGACTCCAGCAAATCAAGATAATTCTTCTCCAGGCGCCGGTCATACCGCAATTCGGCCACAGGAATGGGCTGCCCCTTTGAATTAGCCACCGCCTGATCGTTCTCTCCCACCACATGCAAAATGACGTTATCATAGGCTGCATCCCGGTCGTGCCGGTGACGGACCCAGTCGGACGAGCGGGTGTGTATCTCGATATTGCCCGCCCAGATGGTCTTTCCCAATCCGATCCGGGCATTGAAAAAGTCCGGTCCCGCATCGTGATTGATCATCCCGGTCGACAAAACCTTCACCTTCAGGCCGTCGGCCGTACGCATTCCTTTGGTGTCGAAAAGTCCGTGTTTCCAGATAAACTGTAAAAATGCTTCGTTCATAATCCGCCGCATTTTGATGAAAGTAATTAAAATTACAAAGAATTTTAATTCATGCATGCAAAATTTCCGGCTATTGTTCACAGCGATCAGCCAAAAAGCAATTAACTTGGCAGGAAAAACTTTTTATGAAGACAAGCCGGGCAACGATCCAGCGAAGCCTCATTTTCGCCTTACTGGCTGCTGCCGCAGTAACGATCGCTTCGCTGACTATCGGAAGGGAAATTTACGGGTCAAAGGAGTACACTTTCTTATCGTTCGCGATCATCAATCTTTCCGGCTACCTTTTTTTCATCCTGATGCCCGTGGAGCTCGCCTTTATTTACTATCTGCAAACCGATCTGAA
>JBFXKJ010000229.1:0-6436 GCA_050173895.1 Mangrovibacterium sp.
TGTCAGCAAAACCGGCTCACTGCCAATCGTCAGCGAATACCCGCCTGTTGTTTCCAGTGAGGCAATATCCTGCTGGGTGAAGGTCCCGATGGCCGCGGCAATCTGCTTCATGATCTTCCCGTGCTTGGGCCCCAGCGTCTTGAAGTTAGGCTTTATCTTCTTTTTTATAATGCCCGTGGTATCGGTCAGGTATTCTGCCTTCTTCACATTCACCTCCGAAAGGACGATATTTTCGACCGCTTCGAACTGTTCGCGGAAAGCAGCATTCAGCACCGGCACCATGATCTTTGCCAACGGCTGGCGCACTTTCAGTTTTTCTTTCCGTCTCAGCCCAAGGATCATTGATGAGGCCCGCTGGGCGATATCCATCCTTTGTTCCAGGTCCTTGTCGATCAGGCCGGCATCTGCTTTCGGGAAATCGGCCAGATGAACGCTTCGGTCAGGCTCCAGCCGCGTGACCCGGTTCAGGTCACTGAACAGCAGATCGGAATAGAACGGGGCCAGGGGCGCCATCAGCTTCGCCACGGTGGCAAGGCAGGTATATAACGTTTGATAGGCTGAAATCTTATCCCCGGCGTACTCGCCACCCCAATATCTTTTCCGGCTAAGGCGTACAAACCAGTTACTCAGGTTCTCGGTTACAAATTCTGAGATCGCCCTCCCTGCCCGTGTGGGCTCGTACGCTGAAAGGCTCTCATCCACCTCCCGGATCAGCGAGTTCAGCAGGGAAATGATCCAACGGTCCAGTTCCGGCCTGTTTTTTACAGGGATTTCGGTCTCCCCGTAGGCAAAACCATCGACATTGGCATAAAGCGCAAAGAAGCTGTAGGTATTGTACAAAGTCCCGAAGAATTTGCGCCTGACCTCGTCCACCCCAGCGATATCGAACTTCAGGTTGTCCCAGGGCTGTGAATTGGTAATCATGTACCAGCGCAGCGGATCGGATCCGTACTTTTCGATCGTTTCGAAAGGGTCCACCGCATTTCCCAGCCGCTTCGACATCTTATTGCCGTTTTTATCGAGTACAAGGCCATTGGAGATGATGTTGCGGAAAGCAACTGAGCCGCTGGTCATGGTTGCGATGGCATGCAGGGTAAAGAACCATCCGCGGGTCTGATCGACGCCTTCGGCTATAAAATCGGCCGGGAAAACGCTCTTTTCTTCGGTCGGATGGTATTTATCCGTATTCTCAAAAGGATAATGGTGTTGTGCATAGGGCATCGCCCCCGAGTCAAACCAGACATCGATCAGGTCGGCTTCGCGGTACATTTTCTCCCCCTTGTCGCTCACCAGAAAGATCTCATCCACATAGGGTCTGTGAAGATCTGCCTTCTCATAATTGGCTTTGCTGAAGTTGCCCGTCTCGAATCCTCCAAACGGATTTTTACGCATCACACCGGCGGCAACGGCCTTTTCAATTTCCCGTACCAGTTCTTCCATCGAACCGATACATTTCTCTTCCGCGCCATCTTCGGTCCTCCAAATCGGCAGTGGTGTTCCCCAGAAGCGTGAACGGCTCAGGTTCCAGTCGACCAGGTTCTCCAGCCAGTTGCCAAAACGGCCTGTTCCGGTCGACTGTGGCTTCCAGTTGATCGTATTGTTCAGGCTGATCATCTGGTCGCGTGCGGCAGTGGTCTTAATAAACCAGCTGTCGAGCGGATAGTACAGCACGGGCTTATCGGTACGCCAGCAATGCGGATAGCTGTGCTCATGCTTTTCGACCTTAAACGCCTTGTTCTCTTTCTTCATCATCACCGAAATATCGATGTCGACCGTGGCATCGTCATCTGTCAGCAGCTCGTCATAGGCGTTTTTCACAAAACGCCCGGCATATTCGGCATAGTTCTCCTGTTTCACCTGTGCGGCGACAAAAGCAGGATCCATATCTTCAATACGGTAGAAACGGCCTTTCTTGTCAACCAGCGGCTGCTGACGGCCATCGCGGTCGGTAATCAGGAGTGGCACGATGCCGTTCTGGCGGGCTACACGGTCGTCGTCGGCGCCGAAGGTCGGCGCAATGTGGACGATGCCGGTCCCGTCGCCGGTGGTCACGAAGTCGCCTGTGATTATCCGGAAGGCATCCCCTGCAGGAACCACCCACTCCAGCAACTGCTCGTAATTGACTCCGGCAAGCTGCTCTCCCGAATATTCGGCCAACACCGCATACGGGATCTGTTTATCGCCGGGTTTGTAGTCTTCGAAAGCCGCATTCTCATATTTGGGGTTAAAGTGGGCCGTCAGCAGGTCTTTAGCCAGAATGACGGTCTCGGCAATCCCCGTATAGGGATTGAAAGTTCTCACCTTTACATAGCGGATCTTTGGTCCCACACAGAGCGCCGTATTGGAAGGCAATGTCCAGGGGGTGGTTGTCCAGGCCAGGAAATAAAGCGGGGTATCCACCCCTTCATATAAGAACGCTGACTTCGTATCGTGCTTTACCGCAAACTGGGCCACTGCCGTGGTATCTTTCACGTCGCGGTAACACCCCGGCTGGTTCAGCTCGTGTGAACTGAGCCCGGTACCGGCAGCCGGAGAGTAGGGCTGAATGGTATATCCCTTGTATAGCAAGCCTTTCTCATAAAGCTGCTTCAGCAACCACCAGACCGATTCGATATAGCGGTTATCATAGGTGATATAAGGATCATCCATGTTCACCCAGTATCCCATCTGACGGGTGAGCTCCTCCCATTCGCGGGTGTACTTCATGACCTCCCGGCGGCAGGCCGCATTGTATTCTTCGACGCTGATCTTCGTTCCAATATCTTCCTTGGTGATGCCAAGTGATTTTTCAACACTCAGCTCAACCGGCAACCCGTGGGTATCCCAGCCGGCCTTCCGGTGAACCCGGTAACCTTTCATGGTCTTGTAACGGCAGAAAATATCCTTGATGGTCCTTGCCATTACATGGTGAATGCCAGGCATACCATTGGCCGACGGCGGACCTTCATAAAACACAAAGGTAGGATTCCCCTCCCTGACACTGATGCTTTTATGAAAGGTATCGTCATCTTCCCACCGCTTCAACACGTCCTTGTTTATCTGGGAAAGATCCAATTGTTTGTATTCCCGGAATCTGTTATTCATTTGTATAAAATTTTCATTCCACACTTTTTTAACAACAGGTTGCCTGAACACTGCCCCTCTTCCGGATGCAGCTCCCGGAACCTGTTAAAAAAAAGAGTACAAATATAGGAAATTGACATGATTCTGACACATCTGCGGTGAATGAATCATTTTTATCTCCTTCATGATCATTCACCCTTTCTTTAATTGACCGCGAAGGGGCAGAAAAAGAAAGGTTGCTTTTTAGAGCAACCTTCGGGAGACTTAAAAAAGGGAAGGGAGTAAAAAATAACCAGTTTATTTGGACATAGATAACGGCAGAATGAGGCCAAAAATTGTTCAGGCAGCATGTTTTTTTCAAAAAAGAGTCATATTCTTTATATGTTACTAATTAGGAGGCGAACATGAGTTAAAAATTCGTAACTTTTATCTGACAAAAACCTGAGCATGCACCCCTGGCTTGACTATTTTCTGGAATTATTTTTCCCGCGGCTATGCCTGATTTGCGGGGAGAAGCTGTTGCGACAGGAAAAATTTATCTGCCTGAAATGCCAGCTTTATCTTCCGCGAACGGACTTTCGCCTGCCAGGTGAGACGACCATGGAGCAGCTTTTTTACGGCAGGATCCCGGTCGAAAAAGCCTGCGCCTATTTCGAGTTCAGAAAGGGCAGCGATTACCGAAAAATCCTTCATGAGCTAAAATACAGGGGCCGAAAGGAAGTGGGTGAATATTTTGGCGAACGATTTGGGGCGGAGCTTCTGCAGACCGGGTATTTTATCATCCCCGACCTGCTGTGTCCGGTTCCGTTACATCCAAAGAGAGAGCGGCAAAGAGGTTATAACCAGAGTTACCACATTGCCCTGGGCCTTTCCAGACAACTCAGGGTACCGGTGTGTGGCGACAATCTGAAGCGGATTCAAAATACGGGGACCCAAACCAAACGGAACCGGTATGAACGATGGGAAAACATGGCCAATATGTTCGAAGTTGTCAAGCCGGAATTATTCGACGGTAAACACATCACCCTGGTCGACGATGTAATCACCACCGGTTCAACACTTGAGGCCTGTGCCTCCGCAATTCTTCATTGTTGCGATGCAAAAATCAGTGTCCTGACCCTTGCCATGGCATAAAACGATGCCCGCGTCAAAACGCAGAAACACCGGTTACTGAAAAAACAGCAGCTTTGGGTCCGCCCAGGCAACGATCAACTTACCCCTACTCTACGACCTGGGTCCAGCCGTAGGGATCCGGTTCATCGCCGTTCTGTATCGCCAACAGTTTATCGTAAAGTTTCAGACTCCAGGGGCCGGGTTCCTTTCCGTAAAGGTATTCCTTCTCCAGATCGGCATCATAGATCCGCTTCACCGGTGAAATCACCGCTGCCGTACCGCAGGCTCCAACCTCCTGAAATGCGGGAAGTTCGTCAACCTGAACAGGCCTGCGTTCCACCTTCATTCCAAGCGACTGTGCAAGCTGCATCAGGCTCATGTTGGTGATGGACGGCAGGATCGAATCGGAAAGCGGTGTGATATACGTGTTGTTCTTCACAGCGAAGAAGTTGGCGGGGCCACATTCATCAATGTATTTTTTCTCTTTGGAGTCCAGGTAAAGAACAGAAGAGAACCCTCCTTCCTTGGCTTTCTTGCCGGCGACCAGACTGGCCGCGTAATTTCCTCCGATCTTATACCGCCCGGTCCCCTGAGGTGCGACGCGATCGTACTTCCGCAGGATCACCAGGTCGGTGGGTTTAAACCCTTCGGGGAAATAAGGACCAACAGGCATCACGAATACAATGAACAAATATTCCGAAGCCGGCTTCACACCAATCTGGGCGCCGGTTCCGATAAGCAGCGGCCGGATATACAGGGAAGCTCCGGAGCCGTATGGCGGAACAAATTCCAGGTTTTTGCTGACAACCAGTTTCACCGCCTCCATAAACAGCGCGGCAGGAATTTGAGGCATCAAAATACCATCACACGACGACTGCATCCGCTTTGCATTCTCATCCATCCTGAAAATGCGCGTTTTCCCGTCCTTTCCCCGGAAAGCCTTCAGTCCTTCGAATGCTTCCTGACCGTAATGAAGACAGGTGGCAGCCATGTGAAGATTAATGAATTCGGAATCGCTTGTCTCCAGTGGACCCCATTGTCCGTTTTGATAATGGCAACGAACATTCAGATTTGTTTTATGATATCCAAAGCCTATACTTTTCCAATCTGTATTTTCCATAAGTACACCTATTTACATCCCTGGTTTTAGGGACTTTAAAATAACGAAAAAAAAACCGGACAATGAAAACTTCTTTTTCGATTATTTGAAGGCAAGAGCGGCAACCGTGCCCGGTTTCTGCCAAATATTCTGAATTACAGCGCCGTTCCCAAAATTAATTCTTTGTAATGCGCTTGCCTCAATCCGGGTCGCCGGCAACAAGATTGACAGAATAACCACTGTGCCGCCGAATATTCAGCACCTGATCATTGTCAAACAACAGATACTGTCCCTTTATACCGGAAAGCCGGCCTTCAATCACTGCCGTCTTCTCCAGGGTCACGGCACATGCCTTCCCGGGGTATCGGAGAACAGGGTAGCTGAGCCGGACAATTTCATGATCATCACAGGCATACTGTTGCAGCTCGGCAGGAAGCAGGCTGATCGCCTTTTGCTTCTCAACAAGGAGATCGAAGCTTTCATTGACATGGTTCGACAGCATATCCCTCCAATTGGTTTTATCCGTATAAAACCGCTTCAGAAAAGCTTCGATCACCCCGGCAATATGCCGGTTTGGCGTTTTGGCCATCCGGATCGCATAACTCGCGCCCTGATCGATCCAGCGCACCAGGATCTGATGGTTCCGCGTAACGCCTACTTTTAGCTCTTTTGAAACCGCGAGGTACACAAAATGGTCGACCAGGTCATTCTCTTCCGACCACTGCATGTCGCGCGAAATCCCAAACTGAGCTCTCGACAGTTCCGGGTTCATGACACTTTCGCTGGCTTCAGGCGAGCTTTTAAAACAGTTAAAACAGAAGCCCTGGGCAAAAGATGTTTTTGTTCTTTTACCACAGCAAATACAATTGATCTGCCCGTCAAAGCGAAGACGGACCTTCCGCCCCAGCAGGGCGTTCATATCCACCTCCCTGTTTCCCACCGGAAGATAATACCGGATCGGCTCGGCCAGCTCCGCTCTCATTTTGATGATATTCCCCTGATATTCCATACCTGTAAAGATAGTAAAAAGAGGCAGGTGGTTTAACCTTTAAACAGATCCAGTACCCCGTGAATTTGTTTCAGCTCAAAAAACCGGTCGCTTTGAATTTTCCGGGGGTCCATTTTTTCATGTTCCCAGGTCGTATAATACGGGATGTGCGC
>JBFXKJ010000230.1:0-6421 GCA_050173895.1 Mangrovibacterium sp.
CGGGACTGGATCACATTCCCGTATTTGTGAAAGACGGCGCCCTGGTCCCCCTGATGAAACCGCGGCTGCGGGCACCAAAAGCCGGCGAAAAAGTCGACCTTGAGATCCGCCATTACGGAACAAAGAACGGCACTTACGATCTGTATGACGACGACGGTGAAACCTTCGATTATGAAAAAGGTACATATTCCTGGAGGACGCTGAAGGTTGAGCGGCTGCAGAATGGGAAATCCAAAAACAGCATTTCTCCGGCCGAAAAAGGGAAACCGGATGCTATCGGAAAGCTGACATGGATCGAAATGACCGGTCGCCCCTGACGGAGTTTTACAGGTACCACTTTTGACAAGTCAGTACACAAGTTATACACAGTTCATTTGAATATTATGGGAAATACGAGTAAACAAGAGCAGAGATCAAACTTGTTTGGGGCTCTGCCGGGCGCAGGCTTTTTTCGCCGCGCGCAAAAAGCAGCATTTTTTTTGGCTCTGATCTTTCTGGCCTCAGGAATCAGCCGGGCGCAAAAAGTCCCGGATGAAGACCGCCTGGCCTGGTGGCACGACGTCAAATTCGGAATGTTCATCCACTGGGGTGTTTATTCATTGTGGGCCGGACAATACCACGGCCATGAACAGGCACGCGGCGGAGCGGAGTGGATCATGAACCGCTGCAAGATACCCGTTGCGGAATACCGGGACCGGGCCAGGGAGTTCAATCCGGTGAAATATGATCCCGAAGCCTGGGTGAAAATGGCAAAAGATGCCGGTATGAAGTATATTGTCATCACCTCGAAACATCATGATGGCTTCGCACTGTTCGACAGCAAAGCCAGCGACTGGGATGTGGTTGATGCAACAGCTTACGGGAAGGACCTGCTGAAGCCCCTCGCCGAAGCCTGTAAAAAACAAGGGATCAGACTGGGGTTCTACTATTCGCAGGCGCAGGACTGGAACAATCCGGGCGGATCAGCGGCGCGGAAATTAATGAAGGAAGGCTGGCCCAACCCGGATTCGACAAAAATAGATCAGTATACCGCTGAACACAACGGGCACTGGGATGCCGCCCAGGAAACAGCCACTTTTGATCAGTATATCGACCGCGTGGCCGTCCCCCAGGTCAGGGAGATCCTGTCGAACTACGGGGAAGTTTCTGTACTTTGGTGGGACACGCCCACGAACATGACCGACGAAGCAGCGCTGAAATTACAGGAATTACTGAAACTTCAGCCAAACATCATTACCAACGACCGCTTAAAGCGACCCAATTTCCCCGGCGATACCAAAACCCCGGAACAAAAAATTCCGGATCAGGATGAGCTGGCCGGCCAAAACTGGGAGACCTGCATGACCATGAACGGCTCCTGGGGCTACCGCGACGACAACAAGTGGAAGTCGACCGAGACCCTGATCCGCAACCTGGTCGACATCACTTCGAAGGGAGGGAACTTCCTGCTCAATGTCGGCCCCAAACCCGACGGGACGTTCCCCGAAGAAAGTGTGCAGCGCCTGGCTGAAATTGGCAGGTGGATGGATACGAACAGTGAAGCGATCTACGGCACACAGGCCAGCCCGTTTGGGCTGTTACCCTGGGGGCGTTGTACCCAAAAGGCTGAAAAAGGAAAGACGATCCTTTACCTGACGGTGTTCGACTGGCCCTCCGGTGGTAAACTGACCCTTTCCGGACTTACGAACAAAGTGAGTTCGGCAAGCTTACTGGCGGGAGGACAAAAGCTGAAAACTTCGCAGGAGGCAGACGAAATAACGATCTCGCTGCCTGCCACAGCCCCTGATCCGGTTGCTTCGGTCATCAAACTCGAAGTCAAAGGAAACGTGGCACACCGGATTGCCCCGTCTCCAACAAAACAGATGAAAAGCGGTGAACTTGATTGAAAAAACAAACGGTTAAGCTCGAAAAAATGAAGCGACTTTTCAAACGATTTCTCATTGGCACCCTCCTTATTGCTTCACAACAAACAGAGGCTGCGACTTTCCGCGTAAAATCTGCCGCTGATTTTTCAAATGCAGTCGAAAAAGCGCGGTCGTCCGACACGATTGTCTGGGCAGCGGGAACTTATCAGGACGTGTCTTTGGAGATCAAAAAGGACAGTCTCTGTATCCTCGCCGAACACGACGGAGAGGTGGTTTTTACCGGGAGCTCGTCGGTGGTGCTTTTTGCGTCCGGATGTGAGATCAGAGGATTTCAGTTTGCCGGCGGAGAAACGGACGGAGACGTGATCCGGGTGGAGGGTAGTCACAATAAAATCGGACAGGTGAATATCTCCCGCTATGTTTCGAAATATTATCTCAATATTTTACCCTCAAGTCAGTATACGGAAGTCAGCTACTGCAACTTTGAGCGGAAGCCGGAGAAACCGGAAAGTTCGGTTGTTGAAGTTCAGGTCGCGGAAAACCAGCCCGGCTATCACGTGATCCGCTATTGCTCGTTCAGAAACCACACAGCCCCGCCGGGGGCTGGTGGTGACTATGGCATTGAAGCCTTGCGCATTGGTTACAGTTTCCAGTCAAAATTTATCAGCCGGACACTGGTTGAATGCTGTTATTTCGAAAGTTGCCTGGGCGACGGCGAAATTATTTCGTCAAAAGCGAGGCAGAATGTGTACCGCTACAACACATTTTACAACAACGGCCCGTCACATTTTACGCTTCGCCATGGAAGTGAGAACCAGGTTTACGGGAATTTCTTTCTGAAGGGTGCAGGCCTGCGGATAAAAGAAGGGCAGGAACAGGCCGTATTCAACAATTACTTTGAAACAGGCCCCTATTTTTCGATCATGCTGTCCAATTATAAGGTTGATCCGCTCGATCAGATCCTGATCGCACACAACACCTTTGTGAATTCCGGTCCCTTGCTCTTTGGGGGAAAAGGCGACTATTCGCCGCGGCACGTCAGCGTCTTCAACAATTTTTTTCAAGAGCCGTCAGCGCAATTGTTTGAGGAAGTAATTCCCGAAGACGCTTTCAGCGGCAACCTGGCGGCAGCGGTCAGAAACCAACAGCTGCCGCAAGGCGTCAACCAAATAAAGGGCAAGGGACTGAAAAGGAACAGCGCCGGCTATTACCGGCCTGTCCGTAAGTTTAAAGGCAAAGAGTGCCCGGACGGTTCATGGCCGGCTCTGAAGCCTTTTGATCAGATGGATCACGATGCAACGATTGCATTGGACATCATGCAGCATGCCAGGCCGAAAAAGGCGGATCAAAAGACTGTAGGATGCCTTGAGTACCCTTCAGAAAACGAACTGAAACCATGGGCAACCAGCCAAAACACCGGCCCGGCGTATCTGCGAAAATAAACTCCCCTGTGAGAACTTTACCATTTTACTGACGTCACCCAGCGGAAAAATGACTTCTTCTGAATGGGGGATGGACTGTGTTATATGGACAATCCCCTCCTGTAACAGGGCTTCCCTTACCGAAAAGTCCGAAGGGAATTCCATCCGTCGATGTCCTTTAGAAAAGTAATGAAGTTTAGTACGCAAATTATACAAAGTTAAATTAGAACGGAAACGTCTGAAATCTGTTGTTTCGTACATTGTTCACAAAATATTTTTGCGTTACATAAAACTTTCAATATCTTTGACTTCCAACTTCACACAAACTAACGGAAACATAATGGTTGAGAACCCGCAAATTCTTATTGTAGAAGATGTTGAATCTAACTTCTTATACCTGAATGCGGTCTTAAGTAAGATTAAGGCTCACGTTTATTGGGCAAAAAACGGGAGGGAAGCTGTCGAAATTTTCCGAAGTGAAAAACAGATCGATTTAATTCTGATGGATCTGCAGATGCCTGAAATGAATGGCTACGAGGCTACACGCATTATCAAGAAGGAAAATCCCTCCATTCCCGTTATTGCCCAAACGGCCTTCGCCATGTCGGACGACCGTGAAAAAGCGCTGGAGGCCGGTTGTGACGATTACCTGGCCAAGCCGATTAAATCAAAGGACCTTCTCTTTACTGTGGAGAAATTTCTGTCCGCCCTTTGAACGACAACCGGTATCCATGCGATTTTACCTTCCCGGATCATCATTTTAACGAATCTTTTCGGTTAAAAAGCTTCATTTTATTACATTTGGGCCGAAAGGAAAACTGATTAATGGAAAAAAAACAATATTTGCTCGATCAGCGGTATTTAAAGATGGCTGCGATCTGGGCGCAGAACTCCTATTGCAAGAGAAGGCAGGTGGGTGCGATCCTGGTAAAAGAGAAAATGATCATTTCGGATGGGTACAATGGTACGCCTTCCGGCTTTGAAAATGTTTGTGAGGACGAGAACAATAACACAAAACCGTACGTTCTGCATGCGGAAGCCAATGCCATCACGAAGGTTGCCAAGTCGAACAACAGCAGCGAAGGAGCCACCATGTACGTCACTTCGTCGCCTTGTGTGGAATGCGCCAAATTAATCATTCAGGCTGGTATCAAACGGGTAGTCTTCACTGCAAACTACCGGCTTGAAGATGGAATTGAGCTGCTTAAACGGGCTAACATTGAGATTGTTCAGGTCGATATCGAAGATTAAATTATAACGAAAGAAGTATGAAGCGATTGAATATTTACCTGCCTTTGCTGATCGCCTTTTCGGTCATTATTGGTATTTACCTTGGGAACAGGCTCGCCCGTCCACAACAGGCCAGCCTTCAGAATATCTCTTTGCAATCGTCCAATAAACTGAGCACCATTGTCGATTTGATCGAGAATGCCTATGTGGATTCGGTACCAAAAGATAAGATCATCGAAGAGGCAATCCCGGCTCTTTTAAAAAACCTGGACCCTCACAGCACTTACATTGCGGCCAGCGACATGCAGGAAGTCACCGAAGAAATGCAGGGAAATTTCGGCGGGATAGGCGTTCAGTTCTCCATCCTGAATGATACCGTTCATGTGGTCGACGTCGTGTCGGGCGGGCCTTCTTACAAGCTCGGCATTCAGCCGGGCGACCGGATCATTATGGTTAACGACTCCACTATCGCCGGCACCGGTATAAAAAATGAAAAGGTATTGAAGCTGCTTCGCGGGGAGAAAGGGACCAAGGTAAAAGTCGGCATCAAAAGAGTGGGTATTAAAGACGTGATCCAGTACACAATTGTGCGTGGCGATATCCCGATTATCAGTGTCGATGTCAGCTATATGATCAATGACACAACCGGCTATGTCAAGGTAAGCCGCTTTGGGGAGAAAACCTATGCCGAATTTATGCAGGCTATGGAAAAACTGAACAGTAAAGGCGCCGGTAAGATTATCGTTGATCTGCGTTCCAACCCAGGCGGATATCTCATGGCTGTCATTCAGATGGTCAGTGAATTTCTCGACAAAGACGAACTGATCCTTTACACGGAAGGTCATTCACAGCCCCGTAAAACCTACAACGCCACAAAAAAGGGTAAATGGCTCGACAAGGAAGTCTTTATTTTGATCGATGAATACTCGGCATCAGCCAGTGAGATTTTTGCAGGTGCCATTCAGGACAATGACCGGGGGATTGTTATTGGCCGCCGTTCGTTTGGAAAGGGACTGGTGCAGGAGCAAATTCCCTTCTATGACGGTTCGGCTCTTCGTCTGACCGTTGCCCGCTACTATACACCAAGCGGAAGAAGCATTCAGAAACCTTATAGTGAAGGGACTGACAAATATTACCATGATATCATGGACCGTGCGGTGCACGGCGAACTTGAAGTAGCCGACAGCATCCAGTTTGCCGACTCGCTCAGGTACCAAACCAAAAGCGGGCGAACTGTTTACGGCGGAGGCGGAATTATGCCCGACTATTTTGTTCCTATCGATACTTCCGGATATTCCGACTATTACTCCAAAATCACCGGCAAAGCATTGGTTTACAATTTCGCTCTTGATTACAGCGACAGGAACCGGAAGGAACTCCGGAAACTGCACAGCGCTGCCGACATAGAAAGCTACCTGGAAGAACAAAAAATACTGGATCAGTTTACAGCCTATGCCACCCGGCAGGGCGTGAAAAAAGATCCGAAAGGATTGGTTGTTTCCGGAAAGATTATCCGGACACAGATCATGGCCTATATTGCCCGCAATATCCTTGGTGAAGAAGGCTTCTTCCCCATTATTCAGAAAATAGACGACACCTTGCTTAAAACCATTGAGATTTCTTCCTCGGAAGAACAAATAAAAAAGTTGCTGGCTGTAACAAATTAAACCTTTGATCCGTCATATGGATGGACTGATAAAACCCCTATGACGGCTGACGATTACAATGAAGCTGTGTATCAATACAGCGACGGGATATACCGGTTTATCCTCAAAAATATCAGGGATCAGGAAAAATCCAGGGATATTGTCCAGGACAGCTTTGAGAAACTCTGGCTGCATCATGACGAGATCGGCGCGGATGTCGTAAAGTCATACCTCTATTCCACTGCATACCACCGGTTGA
>JBFXKJ010000231.1:0-6366 GCA_050173895.1 Mangrovibacterium sp.
TTGTGCGAAAAATGCCTGTCTTCATCACAAGCGTCCGTAATCCTGAAACCAATATTCGGCTACGCAAATCAATTCCCGAAGGTGAAACGGTTGTGTTTGTCGGTTCCTCGGGTGTCGGGAAAAGCTCGTTGATTAATGCGCTTTGCGAAAAATCAGTGTTGCTTACCTCCGATATAAGCCAGTCGACCGGAAAAGGGCGGCATACGTCGACCCGCCGGGAAATGGTCCTGATGGACGGTTCAGGCGTTTTGATCGACACTCCGGGCGTCCGCGAATTTGGCCTAGCTGTTGACGATCCCTGTTCGCTTGCCGAAGCGCTGGATATCTCGGACTATGCGAAATCGTGTCGTTTCAAGGATTGCACGCATATCAGCGAACCCGGTTGTGCCGTTTTGGAAGCAGTAGACCGCGGGCAACTGGACCGAAAAGTTTATGAGAGCTATCTGAAACTTCAGAGGGAAGCGTGGCACTTTTCTACTTCCGAACATGAAAAACGAAAAAGGGATAAGTCCTTCTCAAAGTTAGTGGATGAAGTAAAGAAGCGGAAAGCGAATCGCTGATCCCGAACTGATCAGTGCAGGTATTTCTGAACAGAATGCCTGCACTTTATGTTAAGGATCAATACGATTTCGTGATCTTTATCGATAATATATCTGTTCCTCGCGAAATGAACTTGCTAATACCTGATAACACAAGCGGGATATACACACGCGGTAAACGCATCTCGTTCTACACAACAGTTACTCCTGTTTTGTACCGTACATCCACGTCTTTTTCGCCCTTTCCAATCTAAGTTGCACAACTGCCCCCCTCTCTTCGTCCGTTAGCCTCATTTTAAATACTAATTTATTTCAATTCCTTCTCTTTCAACATTTTTATAAAACGGAAACATTTTCCCTTTTTCCCACTCTGTTCTCGTGAATATTTTTATGCTCAAATAAGTTCCATATTTCCATCCCATCTGCACAAATTCAAAAGTTTTATCTTCGTCCGACTGATCCTTTTTCTGTTTGTTGAGTAAAAGCAGCAAGTCCCAATCCGAATCCGGACGGGCATCACCGCGTGCCTGAGAACCAAACAGTATTAGGCGCGCATCGGGCAACAGCCTGCGTTTCAATTCGCGAATATTTTCCAGAATTTGCGTGTTCATCACTTTCAACCTGAAACTCTTTATACTAATTATACTAAATACCTCATATACACAAAGGTAATTCTTTATTTGATATACTCAAAAAAGCCACCACAAACCAAAATAACAAAACGAAAGTAAGCGAAGGAAGCTTGCCCGACTACTTTTCCATTTTTAAATGAGGCATTCCGGATAAATTCTAAGCAGATTGCTTCTTTCTCTTCTTTCCGGCTTGTTTTTTTTGTCTGTTCGCGAAATAAATCAGAATGCCTCCCGCGACAACCATAATCAATTGTCTGTAAGTCGGCTCCGTATCTTCTTCCAATGCATTGATATAGGGGAAAAAAGAAAAATACCGTACTGCAGCAGTTGATACGCCGCTGGCCTTAAAATAACTTGCTCCACCCACTCTTCTGGAGAATCCGCTTATCTTCTTTCCTCCGGGAAGCGTAAAGGTGTAACTGATATTGTAAATATATCTGTTCGGGTTCGCCTCGCTCCGCCTACCGAGTTCACGCCTTACGGTGTCAATCACTGCGGTCTCCCGTTGTCCGGTAAATCTCAGCACAACAAGCGTCACGGCCCACACAATAAATGCCGCTCCGATCAGGGTAATGATGATCCGGGAGAGCTTTCCCGAGCGTTTTGATTTTTCCATTTTTTCTCGCTTTTTAAAATTGACCTTTCATTCCTCATTCAGTGCACAACAAAAGAGATGATCCTTGCATCATTCCCGGCAGCAAAACAAGAACCGCAAAAAGCTAACCGCATTCCCGCAACTTCACATAGCTACCGTTGCTATGGAAATCTGCGATTTTCGCTTACTTTAACAGGGGGCATTTACACCGAAAGCAATATTCGTCTTCAATCTTGTTACGGCTTCGGCACGCATTGCAGTAAATAATCGTGTCGCCGGTTTTGTCGTACTTTTCAAATGTTCTCAACCCCTTGTGATGCCTTACCCTGTCTCCTACCTTAAAGTAATTGTACAGCTCATCACTGTTCTGAACGCTGATCACCTTTTTCTTGCCGGCATCCGACCGGATAATCACTTTGTACGTCAGGTACACCCTTCGGTAACTCTGATTTTTCATTCGCTTTACTCGCTTGTAAACTTTTTTATCGATCACTGTCCCATCCCAGGTTTTGCTCCTGTTCCGGGCCCATACCTGATAAAAACCAATACTCAAAAACATGGCGGCAATCACAAAACCAGCATAGAGTGAGTCCGGATTTTCCATATTGTCACTCACTTCCCCGTTAATATAAAATCCGATAACGGCAAGAACCGCCAGTCCGATCGCAAAAATTTTGGCCCAGCGATTCGAATCGCGTATGTATTTCGCAAACTTCGGATCATCAATCCGGGATGAGAACCCCGCAGACGTATTCGTTTCCATAGTTTAGGTACAAGTTGAAGGTTTAGAAAAACAAGTTGAACTTAAGTTTATTATAAAATTAAAACAAATCTTTTTATTCTCAACATGTTCTGAAATAATAAATACGGGCACAGGTGATTGTCGCATCCGGCCCGTCTTTTTGACGCATGACCACCCCGCTGATATCAAATGGTTTGTTGAACTTTGTAAATGAACGAGCAGAACTGCTACAGGCAGTCATAAACAAGTGGAGCAGCAACCACATCAAAAACGGGCGGAACCGAAAAGCCATACGAGTAGGAACAAAAACAATGATTCTTATGACAGAAAACAGCGTTTCCTTACACCGGGTTTTTAAAGCCTCACCTGAAAAAGTGTACCGTGCCTTTACCGATCCTCTGGCGATCGCTTCCTGGATCCCGCCATATGGTTTTCTTTGTGAGGTGCACGAGATGAACGTTCACGAAGGAGGGTCTTACCACATGTCTTTTCAAAACTTTTCGACCGGGAACAGTCACTCATTCGGAGGAACATACGTGGAGCTGAAACCGAATGAATTTCTTAAGTACACTGACAAATTTGACGATCCGAACCTTTCGGGTGAAATGGTGACCACCGTCTGGCTGAAAAAAGTCTCTGCAGGCACCGAAATAAAAGTCACCCAGGACGGGATCCCCTCCGTTATTCCTGCCGATATGTGCTATCTGGGCTGGCAGGAATCGCTCGATAAGCTGAAGCGACTGGTTGAACCTGAAATACCGGATGCACCATAAATTCCCGCTCAGTTAACGATCATTTAGAGGGACTCAAAATTCCGGAGTGCCCTCTTTTTTATTCGTACATCTCGCTGAGACGATATTTGAATAGTTTTTCCATTTGCTCCATGCTTTGGTTATTCAATGAAGATTTGGTAATTTCCCTTCAAAATTAAATTAGAAATCATGACAACAGCAATCGCATTGATACAGGCAGAACACGGGATGATTAAAGAAGTCGGGGAACAGCTTGCCGCCATAAAGGGTATTACAGAAGTCTATTCCGTGGGCGGACAGTTCGATTTTGTAGCTGTTATGCGTCTTCCCGACAATGATGCCCTGGCCGAACTGGTCACCGAAAAGATTGCGCGGGTCGAAGGGATTGCCCGGACAGAAACCATGGTGGCTTTCCGTACCTTCTCCAAATTTGACCTGGCATCGATGTTTGAGATCGACTGAGTTTTCCACAATATGATTTTTCTATTCTGATATCCGGCCACTGATGCGGAAGTAGTCGAAATCAACATGCCCGCCGGTTGTTTTTGTGGCATAATTGAATAGCGCAAAACGGTACCCCATAAAATGCGGAAGGGTGTAAGCCATCTTCAGTTGAGAACCAATTTTTGTCCATTTTTTGCCATCGAGGCTATAATAGAAATCGGCCAAATCTTTGTGCTCACGGAAATCGCAGGTAGCTTTCAGGTACACTGTCTTTTGGTTCAGTGACAAACTTTCCATTTCCTGGGGTTGATCGTTTTGGGCGCTCACCATGACGATTATTTTGACGCCTTTCTCATATTTCACCCCAACCCATCCATATTTTTTTTGCATAAGGGCCAGACCGGCACAATCGCCTTCTTTCATAGCCGAAACATCGATTGCAGTTGAGCCGGAACATTCGGGCCCGATGGTCCGTTGGGTCAGGCTGTTTCTGGCTTCCAAAAAGTTGTTGTCCACGCGTCCGGTAGTCAGTCTGAGATATCCTTTTCGTTCGTTTACCGACCACCATTCGTTTACCGGATTATGGTTCCACTGCCAAACCAGAGGGAGGGCCGGTCCATCTTTCGATCGGTTAAAGTCGTCCGAATTAACAATGCCGGGTATCAATCCTCTGCTTACCGGAAGGTCGAGGGTTTCGGGAACCTTGCCATCAACTCCCAATACCGGCCAACCATCTTTCCAACGGACAGGAATCAGATAAGGTACCCGTCCAACAGCGCCGCAATCCTGGAACAAATAGGCATACCACCTCCCGTGGGGTGTATCAATCAATCCACCCTGGGCCACGCCCTTGTCCTGAAGCGCAACCCTACCTTCCCAGGGACCCTCTATTTTTTCGGCACGATGAATAATTACTGTCCGCATGCCGCCACGGGGCCAGCAAATATTAAAAAGGTAATACCGGCCGTCTATTTTAAACAACTGTGACCCTTCGGCAGGTAACATGATCTTGTCGCCTGCCGGCGCTGTCGCATTTTCAATCAGCACTTTTTCGGTACCCTGTTTAAGGCCCGACAAATCTTCTTTTACTTCGACAATGTGCAGCCTGCCCGCCCCCCAAATCAGGTAGATTTTCCCATCGTCATCAAAAAACAAGGAGTGGTCGTGCATGGAAGGACTAAAAGCATGTTCTTTCCACTCGCCTTTTTCAATATCATTTGTTGTGAACAGGTAGGTTTTTCCGGTTGTACTTGAAAATGTACTCACATAAAATGTCCCCTTGTGGAACCGTAAGCTACTGGCCCATGATCCTTGTCCGTAGGCTGATTTCCCGTTTTCCAGATTTAAAGCCTGGTTATTGCCCAAAATATCGTACGCGTAATCGATGATGTTCCAGTTTACCAGATCTTTCGATTTCATGATCGGAACCCCCGGATTGGCGTGCATCGTCGTGCTGCTCATATAATAGGTATCGCCCACCCGGATCATCGACATATCGGGAACATCGGCATAAATGAAGGGATTGACAGCAGTCGCATTTTGTGCACAGATATGACTTGCCGTGAAAACAAGTCCGGCCAATCCCAAAATCAGCTGTTTGATTCGCATCTTGTTTTTCATTGAACCGGTTCTACCCCTTCTTTGCTTTGTTCAATTTTCTTTATGGTTCCATCTTCATTGTACTCCATATAATCAATACAGATGGAACGCCGGTAGCTCCCGCCGGTTGGGAGCAGGCCATTGTGTGTCATAAAATATGACTTCCCTTTGTAGTCAATAATTCCCGGGTGAGTTGTAAAACAATTGGGGGCATTCCCCAGGATGATTCCCCGATAGGTCCATGGTCCCTCCGGACTGTCGGCCGTGCAATATTCGATCATCTCTGCTTTGGTTCCCTTTCCCGCATAAACGAGATAGTACAAATTGTTTCTTTTATAAACCCATGGTCCCTCAATAAAATTCGGGATTTCCAGGGTATGGATCGGACCATCCAGCCCGATCATGTTTTCTTTCAGTTTCGCCCATTTGCAACTGCCATTCCCCCAGAAAAGGTAAGCCTGGCCGTCGTCGTCGATTAACACGGTTGGATCAATATCGTCCCAGCCATGTTTCATATCGGTAGTCATTTCATTTGTAATTAACGCTTTTCCAACTGCATCTTTAAAAGGGCCTGTTGGCCGGTCAGAAACAGCAACTCCTATGGCCGCCCCTCCATTGCTGTCAGCGTTCTTTTTATGAAAAGTTGAAACGAACCAATAGAACTTCCCGTTGCGTTCAACACATTGGGCAGCATAAGCATCGCCCGTCGCCCAGGAAAAGTTTTTGGGAGAAAGGCCGACTCCATAACTCGTCCAGTTTACCATGTCGGTTGATGAAAAGATCAGCCAATTGGGCATTTTGTAATTGGTGTCATGGACCGTAGCTGTATCGTGGCTTGTATAAAGAAACACAGTATCATGATATACCAGGGGAGCCGGATCGGCAGTGAATACATCTTTGATAACGGGTTTCTGGGCCATGGCGCCCCAGGCTGTCATTGCCAGCAACGTAAGTATGATTTTATCTTTCATGGTAAGATCATTGATTTACTGATTAAGTTGATTCATTATTCCGTGGCAAAAGCGATTGTATAAGTTTTAGTAATGCCTTTATAATCGCATGT
>JBFXKJ010000232.1:0-3123 GCA_050173895.1 Mangrovibacterium sp.
ATATTCCCTTTTACAGGAAATGGATGTTTGATGGTCTGGCATCCTTGAACTACGATTCAGCCAAAAACTGGCTGACACACAGGCTTTGGATGTTTGATCAGCAAAAATTAAGTGTGAAAAAAATCAGTTGTGAAGTACGAAAACTGGATGACTTCAATTTTAACCCTTATTTTGTAAAAATTGATGTTCAGGGTCATGAATTTCAGGTTCTGCAAGGAAGCGAGAATACAATCAGAAAGTGTCAGCCAATATTTCTGATTGAGTGTGTAAACGAACAGATTATCCGATTTTTAAAAAAATTCAATTATTCATTTTATCGTTATAGCAGAGGCGAGTTTTCCGAGGGCTTAGGTGAACTAAATACGTTTTGTATGACCAAAAATAAGTTTTATGAATTAACTTCACCCACAAAATCACAATGGAAGGTCCATGAAGCAATTCCTGAGAAAGAAGGACCCATAAAAGAATACGAGCTTGAAAATGGTTAATATACAAAAGTTACCTGGCGTTTAACCCAATGAAGAGAAATGCCCGGTAATAGGGAACAATTCGAATAGTCAACGGATGAAAGAAGACGATCAGGAAAAATATGACCGGCTTTTGGCTGAAAAGGTCAGACTGGAACAGCAAAACCAGCTTAAGGATAAGCTGCTTTACATGATTGGCCACGATCTGCGGTCTCCCCTGGGATCAATTAAAATGATCCTGGATTTCGTTGATCAGAAAATCATTGACCCGATGAGTCCGGATTTCCAGACGATGCTCCCGGAATTGGCTGACGCTGCCGATGAGGCTTTCTACTTGCTTGAGAATCTTCTCTACTGGACCAGGATTCAGACCCGAAGAGTTTCATCCCACCCCGAAAGCTACCCGGTAAAACAATTGATTGATAAGGCAATTACAACCGGAAAAAGAAGCTTTGCTCAAAAAGGAATTAAATTAACCAGTCACATACGGGGAGACTACAACTTGTCGGTCGATGAATACCTCTTCCTTGTAATCTTCAGAAATATTCTCTCGAACGCATGCAAGTTTTCAAAGGCTGAAACGGAGGTGACGATTGGCTTGTCAGAATCGGCCGGGCAAACGACGCTTTTTATTCGTGATCAGGGTATCGGAATTTCAGACGAGGATATGCAGAAGATCCGCGATCCTTTTAACCTGTTTCATACTTACGGAACGAACAACGAAAACGGGAACGGACTTGGCATAAAGGTAAGCGATGCGCTGGTCAGGATCAGCAATGGCCAGTTAATCATTGAAAGCGAAGAAAACAAAGGAACCACGGTCAGCGTCATTTTTCACCATCAGCACCCCAATTAAAAACCGCGCGCATGATCTATACCGAAATTCTCTTCTGGATTTCCCTTTTTATTATTTTCTACAGCTACCTTGGCTACGGAATTCTGTTGTACGGTCTGATCAAAATGAAAAAGGCCGGGCCTCCATTCAGTAATTTGCCCCTGGTCGCTGACAACCTGCCGGAAGTTACCTTATTTGTCTCGGCCTACAACGAAAGCGATATCATTGCCGACAAAGTAAAGAATTCAAAGAACCTGAATTATCCTCAGGAGAAGATCCGCCACATCTGGATCACGGATGGCTCTAATGACGGATCTCCCGATCTTCTCCGGAACATCGAAGGAATTGAGGTTTATCATCAACCCGAACGCAAAGGAAAGATTGCTGCCATGAATCGCGGGATGCAGTTTGTAAAGACGCCCATAGTGATCTTTTCGGACGCCAATACCTTTCTGGCTGAAGATTCCATTCTGCGCATTGTTTCCCTGTTCCGCGATCCGAAAGTCGGCTGCGTTTCGGGTGAAAAGCGGATCTTTAGCAGCGATTCCGATACCGCGTCGGCTTCGGGCGAAGGGATTTACTGGAAATATGAATCATTGCTGAAGAAATGGGACTCATCTCTCTACTCCGTCGTAGGCGCGGCAGGAGAGCTGTTTGCGATCCGAACCAGTCTGTGGCAGGAAGTAGAGCCGGATACCTTGCTTGACGATTTTGTTATCTCCCTGCGCGTTGCCATGAAAGGCTACACCATCAAGTATGATCCGGAAGCCTATGCCATCGAATCGGCATCAAAAGACACAAAAGAAGAATTAAAACGAAAGATCCGGATCTCGGCCGGAGGAATACAGGCCATTATCCGGTTAAAACCGCTGCTCAATATCTTCAAATACGGCATCCTCTCTTTCCAGTATATTTCGCACCGGGTGCTGCGGTGGATGGTCTCCCCTTTCCTGCTTTTGCTGATCATTCCGCTTAATTTTTTGCTGTTCCGGAATGAAAACACAGCCGGAGTTTATACGCTTCTTTGGTACGGACAACTCGGGTTCTATCTCCTTGTATTGACAGGCTGGGCGCTGCGAACCAGGCAAACCCGCATAAAAGGACTGTTTGTCCCGTTCTATTTCTTTATGATGAATTACTCGGTCTACCTCGGACTGATCCGTTACCTGAAAGGAAGCCAGTCGGTGGTCTGGGAAAAAGCAAAACGAAAAAATGCATCGTAAAAAAGTAAGGTTTATTTTTGTCATAATTGGCCAATCCTTTTGAAGGAAGGAAGTGAAGTAGAATTTTGCCTTAAAGTTTGCAACTAAAAAATAGTTGCACTAACTTTGTACAAAAATTACAAATCTATGTCGAAGCTGGAAAAGCAAATAATCCGGTTACTTTCTTTGCCAAAAGATTTCACATATCAGGAACTTAAGACTGTTCTTTTGGCACTTGGCTATGAAGAAATGGAAGGTTCGGGTTCAAGGGTTTGCTTTAAAAAAGATACTCATAAAATAAAATTGCATAGACCTCATCCGGGGAATATTATGAAAAGCTATCAACTGGATTTAGTTGTTGATGAATTAAAGAAACAAGACTTAATTTAAGTGGAGGATTAATGATGAAGGATTTATTAACATACAAAGGATTTATCGGATCAGTTCATTTTTCAGCAGATGATCAGGTCTTTTTCGGAAAAGTGGAGGGGATAAATGATCTTGTAACATTTGAGGGGAAAACCGTAAAAGAGCTTATTGATGCTTTCCATTATATGACAGATGAGCATGTTAAGGATTGTGAAAAAGAAAATATCCCAATAGAAAAGAGTTATAAAGG
>JBFXKJ010000232.1:3223-6334 GCA_050173895.1 Mangrovibacterium sp.
TCCATCTTTGCCATTGCCGTCTGAGCCCCTGCCCGTCCCGAACCGAAAGCAACAAGAAGAATACCTGTGTTTTTTTGTAATGCCATAATTTTCAGACTCAAGTATCAAGACACAAGACAGAAGATATTCAGTCTCCGTTCCCCGTCATCTGATCACACTGATGTTCTTCCATTTTCCCTGCCGGAAGCGGACAACCAGCGCCACACAAAACAGCAGAAAAAATACCACCAGCAAAAACCAGCTTCCAAAGCGGGATCACTTTTATTCGTCATCCCGCTTTAAATTTTCAGCGATGCTGCCTTCAACTATTTTTTTGAGATTTTCGCAGCAAATCCGCCTCCCGGCATCATCGTCAGTTTTAGCTGTTTATTGGACGGAACAGCGATCGTTTCGTGTTTATAATCCCGGGCAGCCCGATCGGCGTTAACACCATCCTTAAAAATGTCGGCTTCAAAGTTTCCCTCACCCAGGAACGAAAGGTCGACCGTTACATCGCGTTTATCCCAGTTGGTCATTCCCCCGACATACCAGACGCCGTCTTTCTGACGGGCCAATACGATATATTCACCAATCCTGCCGTCGATCGACCGGGTCTGATCCCAGACAGTCGGAATCGTAGCGATAAATTTCGTGCATTCCATCTCATTGAGGTAATTCGACGGATTATCGCAAAGCATATTGAATGGTGAATCAAAAACCACATATTCGGCCAGCTGGCGGCAACGGGTACCCTGGCTCATCGGTTCAGTATTGATCGGACGGTAGTTTTCGCGTGTGGCATTGCGCATGGCCCCTTGCGTATAGTCCATCGGACCGGCCATCATCCGGATGTAAGGCATGGTGACATCATAAGTAACCATATCGACCGACGGCGGCGACCATTTTAGCTGCTCCAGGCCGTGTACCCCTTCAAAATTGATCACATTGGGGTAAGTGCGGTGCAGCCCGGTAGGCTTGTAGGCCCCGTGATAATCGACCATCAGCTTGTATTTGGCGGCAGTTTCAGCACAGCGGTAATAAAAGTCGACCATTGCCTGGTCGTCGCGATCCATAAAGTCCACTTTGAACCCTTTCACACCCATTTCAGAATACGTTTTGCAAACATTTTCCAGGTCGCGATCCACCGCCCAATAGCCTGCCCAGAGAATAATTCCGACGTTTTTGGCATTCCCGTAATCGACCAGTTCCTGAATATCAATTTCAGGAATGATCTGCATCAGGTCGGCTTGCTTGTTTACCGCCCAGCCTTCGTCCAGGATCACATATCCAATGCCCTGGCTGGCCGCAAAATCAATATAATATTTATAGGTTTCGTTATTAATCCCTGCTCTGAAATCCACACCGTAAATGTTCCAGTCGTTCCACCAGTCCCACGCTACCTTTCCGGGTTTGACCCAGGAAATATCGCTGAGCCTCGACGGAGATGCGAGCTGGTACACCAGGTCATTGTTCAGCAATTCCTTGTCGGTTGCCGATACGGCAAACACACGCCAGGGGAAGCTGCGGGTTCCCTGTACTTTTGCGATGTAGTCTTCCCGTTCAGTGACCAGGCCCTGCAACATATTGTGACCACCCTGTTTGATCTGCTTCGGATAAGGCGCAAATACGCCTTCTAATGAATTACCCGCTCCCTTGTTTAAATACAATCCGGGATAACTTTCCAGATCAGCCTCAGTAAAGCAAAGTTTCTTCCCATCGTTCAACTCAACAACAACAGGCAGGAACATCAGCCGGCTTTTGTCCAGTTCACTCAACTTACCATGTGTATAGGTATTCTCAAACGAATTGAAAAACTGCTCTTCAAAGCCCGAGGGACTCTTCTTATTCACGTAAGGAACGATCGTCTGGTTATCCTGACTGAAGTTCAGGTTAATTTCTTCATTCTTAATCTCAATATCATCTTTGAGGATTGAAGAAAAGCGATAGGCCACGCCCTGATTATAGGCCCTGAACACCAGGCTGTAATTTCCTTTGAAGTTCAGGACAAGCTCATTGTACACATCTTCAATTTCACTTTTTTTATAAATCGGCGTACCGATCTTCTGATTGATGCGCTGCACCTTCTTATTTTTCAACTTCGGGTTGACTCCCCAAACGGTCCCGTCAGCCAGGGTCATCGAAACAGGCGACAAAGCCACAACTTCGGTCTGCTCATGGCTCACTGAAAACCGGATTTGATCGCTTATATCGATCTTAACCTGTAATTTTCCGTCCGGCGAATTAAGCTCCTGCGTCTGGGCAAAACCGCCTATAGCAGAAAGAAATAGCAAGAGAAAGGCAAATGATTCTTTCATCGTTTTAAAGTTATTTAAAATTACTATGGAATAAACCTTTTTTAATAAACACCCGCCCAACTTAACGACTTAAAATAGTAGTTGTATTCGTCATAAGCGCTCCATGCCGACAGGGGCACGTACATGCTCAGCCCGCTGAAATGCGCCGGATCGATGGTGATGGTCACGAATTTATCGGTCGCGGCTTTATACAGGACCGTTTTACTCAATTGCGTTTGAAAAGCCTGGTACTGGCTGGTGGTAGCCAATGCCTGCACCACATCGCCCATATCAAAAAATACCTGCGCCGCTGCGTCCGTGTGATATTTCTGCATACCTGAGACAGACAATGCTGCTGCCTGCGAAAGCTTTCCTTTCAGAATGCCGGACGAAACGCTGTATAATCCGTCAAGCTGCTGCATATCGATGAGCGAAATGGTTGCTGAACGCAGCATTTCGGGATCACTGATGCCGGAAACCCCACTGATGTCCAGATCCCGGTAATGCGTATAATATAGTTCGCAGGCCTTTTTCAGATCATCCGGATCGCCGAACAGGAAGGGAAGCACTTTCGAGTAAGGCATTCCCGATGCATCATATTCTGAATTAGCCAACACCTCAGTCGGCGCTGCAATGGCATAGCTGCAGGTATGCCTGATTTCATACAGCGCCTCGACGCTACCCATCAGGCAGACATCAAAAAGGATAAATTCGGCGACCAAAGCGGGCAGTGCATCAGCCAGATCATCAATTTCCATCGCCTGCTGCGTTCCGCTTCCTGAATCCAGCGCCACGTACCTCATCCGGGGGAGGTTCATGTTCAGCCTGAACGTGCTGG
>JBFXKJ010000233.1:0-6242 GCA_050173895.1 Mangrovibacterium sp.
AAGAAAACAACTTCTGACAAGAAGTAAAACTACCAACAGCCCGGTTTCCCGGGCTGTTTTATTATCGGACATTCCATAATCCGGTTCTTTTTTATTTTCCTGTCTTATTGCGGTGGCTTCGGCGAACGCTGCAGCCACCGAAATAACCGGAAACAGCCCCGGATTTATTTGGTTGTCATTCGTATGCGTTCTCCTTTTTAATAATACCCCTTATTGCGGTGATCAAAATGAGGACGTTCGGTCCGTTTAAGAGGAATATACATTCCCTGGGTCGATTCCAGCCAGTCATATAAATCATGATCCAGTTGTTTGATTGTGTCCTGAAGTTCCGCCACATCAATCAGGTTATGCATTTCGTATGGATCTTCCTTTAAATCATAAAACTCGTTCGTATCCCAAATCCCATAGTAACGGATATATTTATAGCGGTCGGTCCTTACACCGTGCATGGTGGGCGTTTGCGGAAATTCGTGTTCCCAGTAATATTCATAGAAAATCCGGTTGCGCCACGGGATATCCTTCCCTTCCAGTAAAGGGATAAAAGAATTGCCGACCATATCGGGGGCCTTGTCCAGCCCGGCACAAGCCAGGATGGTCGGGGCAATATCCACATTTTGCACCATTTTGTCCAGAACCTGGCCTCCTTTAAACAATCCGGGGCAACGGGCGAGCATCGGCACCCTGACCGATTCCTCATAAAACTGCCGCTTATCGATCAGTCCGTGTTCTCCCCAGGCAAAACCATTGTCCCCCATATAAATGACCATTGTCTGCTCATCAATTCCCGCTTCCTGCAAATAATCGATTACGGATCCGATGCTTTCGTCAACAGACATGAGGGTCTCACAATAGTTGATCACCTGTTTCTTCCATGGGCGGCCGTGGTAGGAGTAGTCGACACCGTGCCAGCTTTCCCGCTGGTTCTTGACCCAGTCAGGCGCCATGTCTTTCCCGTAATACTCTTTCCCGTGCGCTGCCTTACCCGTCCCGGGATCGATCGTAGGAAGCTGTTTAATTCCGTAGTGAGGGGAATTGAAATTTTCGGGAAGAACCACCTCTTCACCGGCATAGCATCCTTTATGCCGTTTAGCCGGCTGAAAATTATCGTGCACACCCTTCAGCGACAGATACACAAAGAAATGTTTCTTTGCCTTGACCTGCTCTTTCATAAAGC
This sequence comes from Mangrovibacterium sp., assembly GCA_050173895.1. Lineage (GTDB taxonomy): Bacteria > Bacteroidota > Bacteroidia > Bacteroidales > Prolixibacteraceae > JBCFBK01. The sequence goes on from JBFXKJ010000233.1 coordinate 1,175, forward strand.
CGATCGCATGCTCTGTCAGTAAATCAGTGGAGTAAACACTGTCCTGATACTGCTTCCATTCCCCGTTTGTATTGATCCGGGGATTATAATATTCACCCTGACCTCTAAAGCCTTCCCAATGGTTAAAACCCGGTTGAGGGTCGCCCGTATCGTTACCCATGTGCCATTTACCAAAAAAGGCGGTTTGATAACCCGCTTCCTGAAGATACTGCGGGAAAAAAGTCAGGCCCTCCGGAAGCGGAGCCGCATTGTCGACCACCTGATGCGTATGGGAATACAAGCCGGTCAATATCGAAGCACGGCTGGGCGAGCAAAGCGAAGTCGTGACGAAGGCATTCTTAATATATGCTCCTTCCGCCGCCATGCGATCCAGGTTCGGTGTTTTGAGCCACGGAACTTTGCCTGTAAATCCCATATAATCGTATCGGTGGTCGTCTGATAAAATGAACACGACATTCCGTGCGTTCTCGTCGTTTACCAGTTTGGGCAAGGCAAGCGGGTTCGGTTTTGTGGCTATATTACTGCTACAACCTGCCAGCGTCAGCGTGGCCAGGATACTGCTAAGATGTTTCATAGGTTAGTAATTTGTTTTTAATGGTCGTATGAAACTCCCATGTTGCCGAAAATGATTATCATAAATCCGGGCTTTGCAGCACAACATGCTCGTTTGATACTTTTTTGTGATTAAATATACCTGGATCTGTTTTTCAAATTTCGGTTTTCCCCGGCTCCCTCCTGTTTTTGCCGGGTCTGCCTGTCAGGTCATCTCCCAAATCTTCCCGGGCCTGTTCCACCAGTTTCATAAGTTCCTCAACCACTTCAGGATAAAATTCCTTCACGTCATAACGTTCGCCGGGGTCACGCCGCATATCGTAAAGGGCCAGCGTTGTTTCAGCCTGGGCATATTCTCCGGGATAACCGTCTTTGCCGGGCATAACTCCTTCATACGAACGGTACTTGTGCGGAAGCACCAGCTTCCAGTTGCCTTTTCGCACTGCTTCAAGGCTGTTTTTCTGATAATAATAGTACAGGTATTGACGAGGTTCGGCGCCGGAATCCCCTTTCATCAGCGGAAGGATATTCACCCCGTCTATTTGTTTTTCAGGTAGCGGGGCCCCGGTGATGGCGGCCAGCGTGGGAAGAATATCGATGGTCGCGGCCAGCTTGTTGCAAATCACACCTTCAGGGATCACTCCCGGCCACTTCATCAGACAGGGAACACGCTGACCTCCCTCAAAGCTGGTTCCTTTTCCCTGTCGAAGTCCACCCGTGGAGCCCGCATGGTTCCCGAAGTTCAGCCAGGGGCCATTGTCGGACGCAAAGATGACCAGCGTGTTGCCGCTGAGCCCGGTTTGTTCAAGCGTTTTGAGGATCTCTCCAACCGACCAGTCAATTTCCATGAGCACATCGCCCAAAAGCCCCTGTTCGCTTTTTCCCTTAAACTTATCTGAAACGGCGAGCGGCACATGGCACATGGAATGGGCCAGGTAAAGGAAAAACGGATTGCTCTTATTTCGTTTGATAAAATCGACCGCTGTTTCGGTATAAAGCGTGGTGAGCTCCGACTGGTCATCCAGGGTTTTCAACTCTCTGACCTTATCATTGCCTTTGATCAGGGGCAGTTCGGGGTATGCCAGTTTTCGGGAGTAGGCCTGCGCCACATTCCGGGTCCCGTCATAAAACACAGGCCACATATCGTTCGAATAAGGCAAGCCGGTATATTCATCAAATCCCTGTTGCAGCGGTAAAAACTCCCGGTGATGTCCCAGGTGCCATTTTCCGATGGCTGCCGTTCTGTATTTCTGTTTTTTCAGGACCTCGGCAATGGTTTCCTCTGCCGGATTCAGCCCGATTTTGGCAGTGGGCATAAGCGCTCCGGTTATTCCCACCCGGTTGGAATAGCAACCTGTCAGCAAGCCGGCTCTGGAGGCACTGCAAACAGCCTGTGACACGTAAAAATTGGTGAAGCGCATTCCCTGGCTGGCCATCCGGTCCAGATTGGGGGTCTTGTACTGTGTGGCCCCAAAGCAACTCAGGTCACCGTATCCCATGTCGTCGATATAGATCAGGACGATATTCGGCTGGCGGCCTGCAGGACTCCCTGCCGACAAAGCCGGGGCTGCGATCCCCGATAAAAGCAGGGAGGCTCCGGTCAGTAGTTCAGGAAGCTTGTTTCCCGAACGGACCAACTGCTCACGCCTGAAAAAGTCAGGACCAGCCTGACATTGCATTTCTCTGTTCGTGGCGATTCTCATATTTTTGAAATTTGGATGTTTAAAATTAAAAATCAATGCGGAAAATATTAACAGATACTGTCTGTCTCAGCATAATCAGATGATTAGTTCAGCAATAAGAACAAACCGGCAAGAGGGTCCACTTTTTCTGAGATTGTTTTGGGAAAAGGCCCCAACTGCTTACCGGACCAGATATCCAGTGCCTTTATGTTTCCGGATATGCCAAGATCAGTAAGGCTTAGAATGACGTCCTGACTACGATTGCTGTCCCTGTTCAATAACAATACGGCTGTCCGGCCTCCCTTCAGCTTCTTGGCCCAAACCTCCGTTGTACCTTCCTTTTTAATCCGTCTGCCTTGTTCCGTCGGATCCTGATTAACAGCAATTGCCTGTTCATTCAGGATGATCGCTTTTTCTTCCGGCGACATCACACGCGGATCATTCCCCAGCATCAGCGGCGAAGACATGATACACCACAAGGCAAAATGGACTTTCTGTTCTTCCGGCGTCAGTCCCTGCTCACCGGTGGCCAGCATGTCAGGGTCATTCCAGTAACCGTTGCCGGCAAAGCCGGCCCACTTATTGTTCTCTTCCGAGATACCCATCACACTCAATGGTTTGTTTGAATCGAAAACCGCACCACCTGTTACGCGGGCCCGGATATCTCCTGTTGTACGGGCCATCTCTCCCACTTCAGGATACCAGTCACGCCAGGTATACGCGCTGATGCTTAAAACAATGTCCCGTCCAGAGTTCTTCAATAACTCACTCCATTTCTCATAGGTTTGTTTTAAAACAACTTCATTCCATCCGCCTGCATACTTGCATTTATCCAGTTTGATAAAGTCCAGGCCCCAGTCCACGAATTGTTTCACCTGTACTTCCTCATGCCCGTATCCTCCTACCGGGTCCCCGCCGCAATCGTGCGTGCCCGGGACGGTATGCAGTCCGAATTTAAGACCGAGGGAATGCGCATAGTCAGCCAAAGCCTTAATCCCATGCGGAAATTTCTCCGGATGAGGCAATAACTCCCCGTTTGGCCCGAGTTTGGTATCCCGCCAGCCGCCGTCAATGATAAAATACTCATACCCGGCATCCGCTAAGCCCTGCGCGACTATCGCATCCATGCACTGTTTCATATTTTCTTCATTGACCGCCCGTTTTCCAAACCAGTTCCAGCTGTTCCACCCCATGGGAGGTGTTGGAGCAAGACTTTTGCTATTTCGCTTTACCGCATCGGGTAATTTTGACAGTTCTTCCACTTTTTCCGGATATTTTCCGGCAAGCTTGATTTTTTCCCCCGCATGTTCACTGACCCGGCACAACTGGGGGATGGTATCATGGCCCGGCTCCGTGTTCGTGTTTTTGTTGTAACGGGTGGCCTGGTCATGTCCATGACTGGGATGCATCTTCAGCAGTTCCGGATGATCACCTCCCAGTGGTTCCCCTTCAAAGGGGGTCGTATAACTCGCTTCGATCGGATCGTTCGGATCAAGGCTGACCACCCGTTGGTTTTCAATGAAAACACAGGGCGTCCGGTCGCCGGTTGCTGCCATGATGTAAGAATAATCAAAACCAAGATCTTTGGGGCCGGGTGTGATCAGCCCGTTCCAGTCCTGGCAGATAAAACCGCCCTCGCCCAGTCCAAGGTGCCATTTCCCGACAACGGCCGTGGTATAGCCTGCATCATGCATCAGGCTGGCTACCGTATACTGATCTTTGCGGATGATCATGGGCGCATCGCCCCTGGCAATACCCGTGTCATCCCGGCGCCATGGATACTCGCCTGTCAGCATGCCATAACGGGAAGGCGTGCAGGTGGAAGCGCAGGCGTAAGCGTTTGTAAACCGGATCCCTTCCGATGCCAACCGGTTGACATGGGGTGTCTTTACGGCCCTGGCCCCGTAACATTCCAGGTCCCCATAACCAATGTCGTCGATATAGATCAGGACGATATTCGGCTGGCGGCCTGCAGGACTCCCTGCCGACAAAGCCGGGGCTGCGATCCCCGATAAAAGCAGGGAGGCTCCGGCCAGCAATTCAGAAAGCTTGTTTCCCGAACGGACCAACTGCTCACGCCTGAAAAAGTCAGGACCAGCCTGACATTGCATTCCTCTGTTCGTGGCGATTCTCATATTTTTGAAATTTGGATGTTAAAAATACAAAATCAACGCAGAAAATGAAATAGAACGAGAGTTTGATAATTTTTCAGAAAACAGGACCTGCCAGGATTCGAGATCCGGCAGATCCCGAACAGCATCGTCAATACCCCGGATTTTGAGTCAGATTGTGATTAAGGTCGATTTCCCGCTGGGGAACGGGATAGAGTATCATATAATCTTTTACATTTTGAGCAATTTCAGTTTTGTTGCTTTCAGCAACTGATGCTTCATATGCCGAGTGTTCCTTCATGCGTTGAATAAACCTGCCGGTACGAACGAGATCAAACCACCGGTGACCTTCAAAAGCCAGTTCCAGCCTCCTTTCCTGCCAGACAGCCTGGCGAAAACCTTCCTGTGTCAGTCCCGAATAGTTATGATTGGCGTCATTGAATGCGCGTTCAACCACCCGATTGAGGTACGCATAGGCGTCAGCTGTTTTTCCTGTCTCGTTCAGTGCTTCCGCATACATCAGCAAAGCGTCTGAATACCGTAAAATGTGGAGGTTAATAGTCGATTCGGTCGGTATTTTCGCACCGTCTTCAAAGTATTTCCCGAACAGGGGAATCGAGCTTTCGTGGATCGAACCGTCTTTCAGGCTGACGTATTCCGTTCTCAATGTCACCGCCTTCCGCTCATCGCCTTCGGCATATTGCGAGTAGAGATCCATTGTCG
>JBFXKJ010000234.1:0-6230 GCA_050173895.1 Mangrovibacterium sp.
GCCAAACTGGAATGTTAAAAATGAAGTGACTACCATTTTGGGGGCTATTTCCGAAAAACGCGGCGAAACTTATCAACACACTGAGATCAATCCGGCCAAGACACTTGTTATAAAAGGGATTACCCTTTTTGGTGGGGTTGAAGTAAAATTAAATGACAGTCGATGAAGCATCCGTTCATCAATAACCGGATATTAAGTCTTTACTATAGTTTTTTCTGGCTGCTCATGGGGGCCGGGAATGTGCTTCTGCAGACCTTGTGGTACGAGATGAGCTTTGAAGCTTCGCTGTTGGAATCCTGTTCTATTTTCATCCTTTATCCTGTTTTGGGAGCAAGCATCTGGTATCTGATAAAATATAACGGCCTGAGGGATAATGACTGGCTGCTGAACGTCGTATTTCATTTCATGGGGGCCTCGCTCCTGAATGCGGTATGGCTTTACCTGAGCTTCATGACGGTCAAAATGATCGATCCTTCTCATCTTGCCTATATGTACGATGTCCTTCCGTCCAAGATCCTGACGGGTTATCTGATGTATGCGGTTTATGTGGTTTTCTTTTACGCCGTAGGTTACTACAATTCGCTCAAGGAAAAGATTGAAAAGGAGGCTGAACTGAAGACGCTTATCCGTGATGCCGAACTCAGTGCCCTTATGTCGCAGATCAACCCCCATTTCCTTTTCAACAGCCTGAATTCGATCGCATCACTGACCATCAGTGATCCGGAGAAAGCCCAGGAAATGGTGATCAATCTTTCTACATTCATGCGTTACTCCCTTCAGCATAACCAGGAGGAGACAGTAGCCCTTAAGGAGGAACTGGAAAATATAATGTTGTATCTTAGTATTGAAAAAGTCAGGTTTGGGCGCAAGCTTAACCCTGTCTTTGAGGTTGAAGAAGAATGCCGGCAGGCCCAGATCCCGAATATGATTCTTCAACCTTTGCTGGAGAACGCCATTAAATATGGTGTATATGAGGCTGCAAAGCCCGTGTGGATCTTTATTAAGTGCCGCCTGGAAGAAGGCGCTTTCTGTATCGTTGTGGAGAACGATTATGAGCCCGACTCGGTCAGAAACAGAGGAGAAGGCATCGGCCTGAAAAATATCAGACAAAGGCTTGAACTGATCTACGGCAATCCTGGTTTAATGAAGATTACGGACAATAAGACGAGTTTCAGAGTAGAATTAACGCTTCCCCAAAAAAGATTGAACCATGAACGAGACAATCAACCTGCTGATAATTGAGGATGAGGAGCTCGCCCGTGAGCTGCTCAAGTCTTACCTGAAAGATCAGCCTGGTATTCGGGTAATCGGCGAATGCGAAAATGGCTTCGAAGGAGTTCAGATGATCAACAGCCTGAAACCTGACCTGGTGCTGCTCGATATTCAGATGCCGAAAATCACCGGTTTTGAGATGCTTCAGTTGCTTGACCATAAACCTGAAATCATCTTTACGACTGCATATGACCAGTATGCACTGCAGGCTTTTGAATACAACGCTGCGGATTATCTTCTTAAACCCTTCTCCCGGGAAAGATTACTTGCGGCCATTGAAAAAGTGGTGCAGCGAATCGGCAATAAGGACAACACTGCCGAGAAAATTGAACGCCTGGGCGAATTCTCTTCGGGCGAATACCTCGACCGGGTGGTTGTAAAGGACCGCCACAAGATCTCCATTATCATGGCCGACCAGATCCGGTACATCGAATCACTCGATGATTATGTGTTCATCTATACCGACACCGGACGCCATATGAAACAGAAAACGATGAAGTATTTTGAGTTAAACCTCTCGCCGAAGGACTTCATCCGGATTCATCGCTCCTATATCGTGAATGTGAGCCAGATTTCAGAAATCCAGCAATACGAGAAAGATTCCTACCTGGTGTTACTGCGTGACCGCACAAAGTTGAAGGTCAGTAAGTCAGGCTATAAAAATCTCAAGGAAATATTAAGTTTTTAGGATGTGCCGGCCTGAGGAGGAAGCCTGACAGCTAAGCAGGATAAAAAAAAGTTGCTTTGAGGGTGAAACCGGGAAACTTTATTATTTTTAGCCCTAAAAGCTGCATCCATGAGGTACCTGATTTGGCTGATGTTGTTGGTTCCGCTTCTGGGTTTTTCTTCTGACGGCCGGACTGAAGATTACCACCTATCGTGGCTGTTGATCGGTATCATCGTTGTCCTGATCCTGATCCTGATAATGCGGGAATGGGGCCGGCCGGGCGGGCTGAAGCTTCATTTGCCCTTTAACCGCCGCCGCTTGCGAATGGAATTGATCCCCGACAGGAGGTACAGGCCGCAGACACTTACGCTGGTAATCAAAAATGTGTCCCGGCGCGACATCGATATTGAAGCGCCGGTCATCCGGTTTCGTAAGCTGTTCCTGATTCGTAACTTCAAGCTGAAGGGCATTGACCGCAATGTGCTTTATCCGCTTTACCTGGAATCGGGGAAGGTGCATGAACTTCCGGTCAGTGTCCGTGTGTTTCATGACTATGACAGTTCACTTCGCAAATACTACTGGGCTCGTGTATTGGTAAAAGACACCTATGGCAGAACATACAAGACAGCGTATGTCACCCTTCGTAAAAGCCTTTTCTCCTGATGAATGACTGGAAATATAACCACATTGATTTTTCATCCTATCCTCCCTGTGACGGCGACGATCTTGGGGTGAGGACGAGCACAAACGGCATTCTTGTGAAGATCTGGGCTCCGGTTGCGCAGGCTGTTGACTTTTTTATTTACAGGCAGAGCGAGGGAGGCACGCCGGTTCGGATCGATTCGCTAAGGCCGGAGAGCCATGGGTGCTGGACGCTTAGCCTGAAGGGTGATTTTAAAGGCCTTTATTATACCTTCCGGGTCAAAAACGGGGAGTGGATGAACGAAACCCCCGGGGTTGATGCCAAAGCTGTCGGGACAAACGGGAAGAGAGGTTTGTTCTTTATTCCGGAGGAAACCTATCCGGAGAACTGGGATCTGGACCGCCCGGTCGTGGCAGAATACCCGACCGATGCTGTTATTTATGAGCTGCACGTCAGGGACTTTTCCATAGCGGAAAGTTCCGGGATCCGTCATAAGGGGAAGTATCTGGCTTTTACCGAAACCGGAACGAAAAGCCCGGATGGGTTGACTTCAGGAATTGATCACCTGAAGGAGCTTGGGATTACCCATGTTCATCTTTTGCCCGTGGCCGACTTCCATACAGTCGATGAAAACCGGCCTGACAAAGGGTACAACTGGGGGTATGATCCGCTTAACTTCAACGCCCCGGAAGGTTCGTATGCAACCGATCCGGCCACCACGGCACGGATGACAGAATTCAGAAAGCTGGTCATGTCTTTGCACCGGGCCGGTATCGGTGTGGTGATGGACGTTGTTTATAACCATACGGGCTACACCCGCCGTTCCTGGTTCAATCAGACTGTTCCCGGCTATTATTACCGGCAGCGGCCCGACGGCAGTTTTTCAGACGCCACCGGCTGCGGAAATGAGATTGCTTCCGAGCGGACCATGGTGAGGAAGTATATTATTGATTCGGTGTGTTACTGGGCCCGCGAATACCACATCGACGGATTCCGCTTCGATCTGATGGGAGTGCTGGATATTGAAACGATGAACGCGGTCCGGTCGGCCCTGGACCGGATGCGGCCCGGCATCCTCCTGTATGGGGAGGGGTGGACAGCGGGACCGAGTCCCATGCCCGAGAGAGAGCGGGCGCTAAAGGCCAATGTGAACAGGCTTGACCGCATTGCCTGCTTTAATGATGATTTTCGGGATGCCCTGAAGGGAGATAATTTCAGAGCCGGCGACAGAGGCTTTGTCAGCGGGCGGACCCTGAGCGAGGAGGCGGTCAAGTTTGGCATTGTTGCCGCCTGCAATCACCCGCAGATCGTCTATGATTATGTCGGGAACGGCAGTTTCCCCTGGGCCGGGGAACCGCACCAGACCATCACCTACGTCTCTGCCCATGACAATTATACCCTCTTCGACAAACTTCGCATGAGCAATCCCGATGTGGAGACCGAGGCGATCTGCCGGATGCATCAACTTGCCGGGGCGCTGGTGCTTAGCTCGCAGGGAATACCATTTCTGCACGGGGGTGTGGAGTTCTGCCGAACAAAAAACGGTGACCATAATTCCTATCGTTCGCCCGACGCGATCAATCAGTTCGACTGGTCACGGAAGCGTGAATTCAACCATGTTTTCGAGTACTACAAGGCCCTGATAAACCTGAGAAAGAATATTCCTGCCCTGCGTATGCGCAGCTCGTCCGATATTCGCCGGTATCTTCGGTTTTCACCGGTTTATCAGATCGGTGTGGTCTCTTATGCCATTGAAGACTATCCTGGAGAAGATCGATGGAAGTCCATCCAGTTGATCTTCAACGCCTCGGTTAAAGCAGTCGGGGTTGAATTGATGAGACCGGGCCGGTGGAGGGTGATTGCGCGTGAAAACGAGATCGACCTGAACAGTGCATTGTATTTGGAAGGCAGCCGGGCAGAAGTGCCTCCCGTTTCGATGATGATCGTCGTCCTGCAATCAGAAGACAGCCAGCAGTAAGTCAATATCTTTCGAAGGAATATTAAGTTTGGCTCCCAGGTCATGGTTGGTCAGGATTCCATTATAGATATAAATCCCTTTCCTGAATCCCCGGGCCGTTTTGATGTAATTTTGAACCCCTCCCGTCTCGCCGATCGAAATAATGATCGGGGTGAGGATATTGCTCAGTGCAATGGAGGCCGTTCGTCCGACAAGCGAAGAGATATTGGGTACACAATAGTGTGTCACTCCGTATTCGATATAGGCAGGATTGTTCAGATCGGTCGGACGGCTGGTCTCGAAACAACCACCCTGTCCCACGTTCAGGTCGATGATCACTGATCCTTTTTTTAGCATCTTGACCATTTCTTCCGAAACACGGAATTTCAGGGGTAAATTGGTGGAAAAAGCGCCGAGGACGACATCGGCCGACTTCAGGGCCTTTCTCAGGACGTTTGGATAAAGCACGGAGGTGAAAATGCGTTGTCCCAGTTTTTCTTCCAGACTGCGAAGCGCAAAGAGATCGTCATCGAAAATCTTGACCATGGCTCCGAGCCCGAGCGCCGCGCGTGCCGCAAATTCGGCCGCAGTGGTGGCCCCCAGAATCACCAGTTCGGTGGGGGAAATCCCGGTGACCCCTCCCAGCAGGACGCCCTTCCCTTTCCGTGAATTGCTGAGGTATTCGCTGGCCACGGTGACAGCCGTAACCCCTGATATCTGGCTCATGAGGCGTACCACAGGAAGGCTGTTGTTTTCGTTCTCCATGTATTCATAGGCAACAGTGGTCACCTTTTTATTCATCAGCTTGCGGATCGACTCACTGCAATGGACATTCATCTGCATATTGGAGAAAAGCGCCTGATTCCCCCTGAGCATATCAATCTCCTCCTGGTCGAAGGGTGACACTCTCAGAATCAGGTCACACTGAAAAATTTCCTCTTTTTTTTCAATTACGATCGCGCCTGCTTCCCGGTATTCTTCATCCGAATAGCTGGACGCTTTTCCCGCGCTGACTTCTATGTAAATCTCATGACCATACGAAACCAAAAGCCCAACAGCTTCGGGAGTTAATGGAATGCGGAATTCCGCTTTGGAAAAGTCGGATGGAATGCCAATGCTCAGTTTCTTTCCTTTTTTCAGGATCTCCAGCATTTCTTCACGGGGCATGAAAAAATTTGCTTTGTCAGGCGTATGTCCTTTTCCCTTCATTTCTACTTTGGTTTTTCGTGTCCTGTATAGGGTCCAAGAAATTTTTACCCTTTGCTCGCTTATTCAAAATGACCGTTCTGTTGAACCTTCCAAGTTACTCTTTTCTACTTAAATAATCAAAAGGGTTTATCGGTGGAAGGCCTTTATATGTCTTACCTGCGAAGGCCGCTCCCCGATGTGTACTTCCACCAGATCGTCCGGGAGCAGGGATTCGACCTTTTCGGGCCACTCCATAAAACAGTACTGCTCGCTGTACAGGTATTCTTCAAGCCCAATGTCCAGTGCTTCTTCCGGAGTCCGGACCCGGTAAAAATCAAAATGATAAATTTTGAAAGGCCCCGCTGTGTCGTATTCGTTGACCAGTGCAAAAGTGGGACTGGAAATATTGACGGCTGAGCCTAAAACCCGGCACAAGGCTTTGATAAAAGTTGTATTGCCGGCACCCATATCACCGTAAAATGAAAATAGCCGTTCGTAGGGGA
>JBFXKJ010000235.1:0-6226 GCA_050173895.1 Mangrovibacterium sp.
AGATCATGCGTGATATTAACTATTATTAAAGTTGGTTGAGCGTTCTTAACTCTCTAATGCTTTAACTTTGTAACAGTTAATTTTAAAGCATAATTTTTTTCATAGAGATAGGTTTGGTTAAGTTAAGAGAAAGGATGGATGAGCCATCCTTTTCTTTTTTGTTAAGTTGTCACCCCGATCCTGTTTTATCCTGAATTTTTTTCATTTATCCGGATTTTAGAACGACATTTTGTCGGTATCGCTGCTTTTCTGCGGCTTTGGTTTTTTCTTTGATGCATCCGGAACGTGTTTCAATGTGTAGGACACCGAAAGGAGAGAAGACTATGAATTTTAACAATTTTACAATCAAAGCACAGGAAGCGCTGCAACATGCCTTTGAAGTTGCGCAGTCGAAGCAGCAGCAGGCTGTTGAAACGGGTCACGTTCTGAAGGGCTTGCTACATGCTGCAGAGAATGTCACTGGTTTTTTGCTGAAGAAAACCGGAGCCAACACGCAGGCTTTTCAGCAGGCGCTGGACCGGATCGTCGAGGGCTATCCGCGGGTGGTAGGCGGAGAACAGTATTTGTCGTCCGACACATCCAAAAGCCTGCAAAAGGCGCTTGATATCTCAAAAAAGATGGGTGATCAGTTCGTGTCGGCCGAGCACATCCTTCTGGGGCTTTTGGAATCGGGAGGAGTGGTATCAAATCTGATGAAAGACAGCGGGATGAACCGAAACGACCTGGAAAAGGCGGTTGGCGAACTCCGGAAAGGGGCAAAGGTCGACAGCCAGACTGCAGAGGACCGGTTCAATTCATTGAGCCGGTTTGCGATCGACCTGAACGAACGGGCCCGCAGCGGAAAACTCGACCCGGTTATCGGAAGAGACGAGGAAATCAGGCGTGTTTTGCAGATCCTGACCAGAAGAACCAAAAACAACCCGGTACTGATCGGGGAGCCTGGTACCGGTAAAACGGCGATTGCAGAAGGACTGGCTCATCGCATTGTGCGGGGAGACGTTCCTGAAAACCTGAAGTCAAAACAATTATTCTCCCTCGATATGGGAGCGCTGATAGCAGGGGCAAAATATAAAGGTGAGTTTGAGGAGAGGCTCAAGGCCGTGGTGAATGAGGTCATCGGCTCAGATGGCGAGGTTATTCTATTCATCGATGAGATCCACACCCTTGTGGGAGCCGGAAAAAGCGATGGCGCCATGGATGCGGCCAATATTCTCAAACCGGCACTGGCAAGGGGCGAATTGAGAGCCATTGGTGCCACCACGCTGAATGAATATCAGAAATATTTTGAAAAAGACAAGGCCCTGGAGCGCCGTTTTCAGATCGTGTTGGTCGATGAACCGGATACATTCAGCGCGATCTCCATTCTGCGGGGATTGAAGGAGCGATATGAAAATCACCATAAAGTCAGAATTAAAGACAACGCGATCATTGCAGCCGTTGAGCTGTCGCAACGGTATATCACCGATCGCTTCCTGCCTGACAAAGCCATTGACCTGATGGATGAAGCGGCAGCCAAGCTGAGACTTGAAATGGACTCTGTGCCGGAAGAACTCGACGAAATCGAGCGCAGGATGAAACAACTGGAGATTGAACGGGAGGCTATCAAACGGGAAAAAGACGATACCAAACTTGCCGCTCTGACGGCTGAGATCGAGAACATGAAGGAAGAACAATCCCGGTATCGTGCCCAATGGGAAACGGAGCGATCCATTCTGAATGGCATTCAGCAGAACAAAACGGAGATTGAAAACCTGAAGTTTGAAGCAGATCAGGCTGAACGCGCTGGCGATTACGGGCGGGTAGCGGAGATCCGCTACGGAAAAATCAAGGAAGCCGAAGAAGCGATCATCCGCCTTCAAAAGGAACTGAAAGAAATGAAGGGACAGGCCTTGATCAAGGAAGAAGTCGATTCGGAAGACATCGCCGGGGTGGTTGCCCGATGGACAGGCATTCCGGTTGCGAAAATGATGCAGAGCGAACGGGAGAAGCTGCTTCAACTGGAGGAAGAACTGCACCGCCGCGTAGTCGGGCAGGATGAAGCGATCCGGGCAGTCGCTGATGCCGTGCGCAGGAGCCGTGCCGGCCTGCAGGATGAAAAACGCCCTATCGGATCATTTATCTTTCTTGGAACCACCGGGGTAGGAAAGACGGAACTGGCCAGAGCCTTGGCTGACTACTTGTTCGATGATGAGAATATGATGACCCGGATCGATATGTCTGAATACCAGGAAAAATTCTCTGTAAGCCGGCTTATCGGATCCCCTCCGGGATATGTGGGCTATGATGAAGGCGGCCAGCTCACCGAGGCGGTCAGACATAAACCTTATTCCGTGGTGCTCTTCGATGAAATCGAAAAAGCACACCCTGATGTATTCAATATTCTTTTGCAGGTGCTGGACGACGGACGACTCACCGATAATAAAGGAAGGCTTGTGAATTTTAAAAACACGATCATTATTATGACGTCCAATCTCGGATCGCATCTGATACAGGAAGGATTTGAACGGATGAACGAACAAAATCGGGCCGGGGTGTTTGAACAAACCAGAAGTGCGGTTTTTGAATTGTTGAGAAAAACGATTCGTCCCGAATTTCTGAACAGGATTGATGAAATCATTATGTTCACACCGCTGACGAGGGAGGATATGAAGGAGATTGTTCAGATTCAGTTTAACCGGATTGTTAAAAGGCTGAGCAACCAAAACGTGAAACTGAGCATTGCTCCGGAAGCCGTCGACTGGCTGGCAACCGTGGGTTATGATCCGCAGTACGGAGCCCGGCCAGTGCAGCGTTTGCTGCAGAAATACCTGCTCAATGAACTTTCCCGGGAAATCCTTTCCGGAACCGTATCCCCTAACCAGTCAATCAGGGTGGTGATGGAAGATGATGAACTGAAATTTAAGCAGCTATAAAACAAGGAAGGCGCCTCGGGCGCCTTCCTTGTTTTATAGTTTCAGCAATTCCTGTCGAAGTTCTTCTTCTGCCAGGCCGATCAAACGGATAAATTCGGCCACGTCACCGGAACAGGTATTAACGTCTCCGCCTTCCTGTGTGCTTAACTGAATCCGCTTTAACAACAGCCCCAGATCATTCAGGCCGAATGTCATCACCGACGATTTTGCCTTATGGGCCGCCTTTCCAAGTTCTTCCCATTGCCGGTTTTGCAAACAGGCTTGCAAATCATTTCTGAACTCAGTGATTTGTTCCAGAAACAATCCGATAAACTCCTTCATGACATCCGGTTCATCACCGGCTATCTCTTTTAAGTAGCTGAGGTTGATAAGTTTTTCCTTATCCATTTTTGGTGATTTATTACTACAAGTATACAAAAAAATGTGCCGTTGCTTCTCTTTGTGCCCAACTTTTTATTGCGGAACCTTCCGATCCTCAGTTGTTTACTCTTTTCCGGAATGCCGCGCGGATATTATACCGCATTTTGCTGCTGGTATTATTCCATTATTTTCTGATCTTTGAACTTTGTTTGCAGACCGGCTTGTTTTTGGAATGGTAAATTCTAACATAAATTCATTCAGATAATGAAGAAGACTGTTTTTAATCAGATACACCGGAACGCCGGTGGAAAGATGGTGGAGTTTGCGGGTTTTGAAATGCCCGTGGAATTCAGCGGAATCAAAGACGAGCACCTGACAGTTCGCCAGGGAGTAGGAGTGTTCGACGTGTCCCATATGGGTGAGATCTGGGTCAAGGGGCCGAAAGCGGCCGACCTTGTTCAGTATGTGACCAGTAATGACATTACGGCGCTTTCTCCGGGCCAGGCCCAGTATTCCTGTTTCCCAAACGGGAAAGGCGGAATTGTGGACGATCTGCTGGTCTACTATTTTGCCCCTGGCTCTTATCTGCTGGTGGTGAATGCATCCAATATTGAGAAAGACTGGAACTGGCTTGTTTCCAGGAACAGCTTCGGAGCGATCCTTGAAAATGCTTCGGACCAGACCAGCCAGTTGGCCATACAGGGTCCCGATGCCATTCGGGTATTGCAGAACCTTACCGACACCGATTTAAGTGCCATTGGCTATTATACATTCACCACAGGTACTTTTGCCGGTGTTGAAAACGTCCTCATTTCGGCAACCGGTTATACAGGGGCGGGTGGATTCGAACTGTATTTTCCCAATGAGGATGGGGAAAAGATTTATCATGCCATTTTTGAAGCCGGTAAGGAATCAGGTATTAAACCCATCGGACTTGGCGCCCGGGACACACTTCGCCTGGAAATGGGCTACTGCCTTTACGGAAACGACATCGACGATACCACCTCGCCCATTGAAGCAGGCCTGGGATGGATCACCAAATTCAATGACAGGAATGAATTTATTGACAAACCCTTGCTGACAGTACAAAAGGCTGAAGGTGTAAGCCGGACCCTCAGGGGATTTGAAATGATCGACAAAGGCATTCCCCGTCATGGGTATGAAATCACCGATGCGGACGGAAATACCATCGGCCATGTCACCTCCGGAACACAATCCCCGATCATGAATAAGGGGATCGGAATGGGATATGTTCCCAAAGCATATTCGGCCTTCGGAACTGGGATCTTCATCCGGGTGCGAAATAAGCTGCTGAGTGCCAGGATTGTTAAAACACCTTTTATCAACGGTCAGTGACCTGCATTCATCATATACGAAGAACCCATCTGCATTGAAGGTGGGTTTTTTTATTGTGTCCCTTCAGTTATATTTGCAGCAAAAGAGACAGAGAAAAATGACAAATGAACTGCTCCGGCTGGAGACCTGCTTTTCCCCTGCTATTTATGATAAACATGCTGACGACAGGAACATTGTTGTGATCGTCGATATTTTCAGGGCCACTTCGGCCATTTGCACGGCTTTCCACAACCAGGTGAAAAAAATAATTCCTGTGTCGACGGTGGAGGAGGCGAGGGCAAAAAAGAACGAGGGATTCCTCGTGGCATCGGAACGTGACGGGAATGTGCTTGATTTCGCCGACTTTGGAAATTCTCCTTTTAATTTCACAGCCGAAAAAGTGAAAGGAAAGGAGATTGTTTATTCCACAACCAACGGCACCCGCTGCATTCATCTGGCCAGTCATTCAAAAGCGGTCGTGGTCGGCTCTTTTCTGAATCTCACCTCCCTGAGCGACTGGCTGATCAGCCAGCAGTCGCCGGTTTTGATTTTCTGCGCATCCTGGAAAGACCGGTTCAGCCTTGAAGATGCCGTATTTGCCGGAGCATTGGCTGAAAAATTACTGGATTCAGGCCGCTTCGGAACGGTCTGCGATGCGGTAACGGCTTCCCTTGACCTGTGGAGCCTTGCAAAAGTCAACCTGCCAGCCTACATGATGAAAGTGGCGCAGAAGAAACGGCTCGCTGACAAAGGCCTGGACGATTGCATTGAATTCTGCCTGAAAACAGATTACACCAGCGTGATACCGGCTTATAAAAGCGGAGAACTGCTGCCTGTATAATTATTTAGAAGTGATATAAAGAATATTATTAAGTAAATGGTGTCTAATTAATTAGATGTTTTATTGAATATAAAAATGTCTTTGCCGGCTCTTAATAAATTGCAGGGGAAATTCTGTTTTATTGAATGAATAATTGCATTTTTGCTGAAAAATAATTTAACTCTTAAATATCAAACCATGAAGAAGCATAATTTTTCTGCGGGTCCTTCTGTTTTACCCGAATTCACGAAACAAAAGGTTGCTGAGGCAGCTATGGATTTTGCAGGCACCGGACTATCGGTCATGGAAGTGTCACACCGTGGAAAAGAATTTGTTGCGGTAATGGACCAGGCCATCGCGCTTGTAAAGGAATTGCTGAATGTGCCCGAAGGCTATTCGGTGCTGTTTTTGCAGGGCGGTGCCAGTTTGCAGTTCTTAATGGCCCCTTATAACCTGTTCATCTCGAAGGTTGCTTATCTGAATACAGGCGTATGGGCCACAAAAGCCATGAAGGAGGCCATGTTTTTCGGAGAGGTGGTTGAAGTGGCTTCTTCAAAGGATAAAAATTTTAATTATCTGCCAAAATCATATGAAGTTCCGTCAGATGTGGACTATCTTCATATTACAACGAATAATACCATTTACGGAACCGAGCTGAAATCAGATCCGGAGGTAAACGTGCGGATGGTTGCAGACATGTCGTCCGACATTTTCAGCCGTCCCGTCGACGTTTCAAAATATGACCTGATCTATGCCGGAGCACAGAAGAACCTCGGCCCTTCCGGTGCAACCCTTGTCA
>JBFXKJ010000236.1:0-6221 GCA_050173895.1 Mangrovibacterium sp.
AAAACAATGCGTAATGCTGTCAGAAAACTTCGTACCTCCACAAGTAAGGAAGAAGCAATAGCTGCATTGCCGGAGGTTTCATCATTGATTGACAAGCTGGCAAAGAAAAATGTCATCCACAAAAATAAAGCGGCCAACTTAAAATCGAGCATCGCCCTTCACGTGGCAAAGTTATAAGAACTGAAGATCAGTTTTCAAAAATATAATAGGCTCCCTTTTGATAAAGGGAGCTTTTTTTTTATTTGCGACTGATTTTCTTTATATTCGTTTAATCTGCGCCTGAGAGTGGATTTTAGTTGATCACTAAAATCTGCACGATGTATAAAAAGTTAAGCATTAAAGATTGGGCCGTAGAAGACCGGCCGCGCGAAAAACTGATTTTAAAGGGGACGCGCTCCCTCTCCGATGTGGAACTGCTCGCTATTTTGATCGGATCGGGAAATCTGACCGAATCAGCCGTCGAATTGTCCCGCCGTATTCTTTCTTCGGCAGGCAATAATTTAAATGAACTGGGGAAAAACCAGCTTGCTGACTTGCTAAAGTTTAAAGGGATCGGCAAGGCGAAGGCGGTAAATATCATGGCGGCACTGGAACTTGGCCGGCGAAGAACCGGACAGGTAGCTCCCGGGAAAATGGTGATCGGACAAAGCAGCGATGCGGCCGACTATTTCCGTCCTTTGCTGGAAGACCTGCCACATGAGGAGTTTTGGGTGCTGCTGCTCAACCGCTCCAATACCGTGATTGAAAAGATCATGGTGAGCCAGGGGGGTCTGGCCGGTACGGTTACCGATGTGCGGCTGATCTTAAAGGCTGCCCTGGAGAAGCTGGCCAGCGCCATTATCCTTTGTCACAACCACCCTTCCGGAAATGTTCAGGCAAGCGAGGCCGATCACAAGATCACCAAAAAGATAAAGGACGCAGCTTCCCTTATGGATATCGCCGTGCTGGATCACCTGATCATTGCCCACGGGCGGTACCTGAGTTTTGCCGATGAGGGCTTGCTGTAGCATCGAAGCGGGCCGATTTTGAAATTTCTTCCCGCAGGCTGAAATATTTTCATTATTTTCGCCAAAATTATTGATCATGTTAATCAACAACCTTAGCGAATCCAATTCCATTTTCAATCAATACCTTGCTGAGATCAGGGACGAAGGCATCCAGAAAGATCCCTTGCGTTTTCGCAGAAACCTGCAGCGCCTCGGTGAAGTGTTTGCCTACGAGATCAGTAAAACCATGCAGTATCAGTCACAGAACGTGCAGACGCCACTCGGAGTGGCCAGCGTTCCGAAGTTGGAGCAGCAGCCTGTGCTGGCCACCATCCTTCGTGCTGGTTTACCCGTTCAGCAGGGCCTCTTAAATATCTTTGACAGGGCAGAGAATGCCTTCATTTCTGCCTATCGTAAGTACGATGAACAGGGCGAATTCCATATTGAATTTGAGTACCTGGCGTCACCCGAAATCGACGGGAAGGTGCTCATTATTTCCGATCCCATGCTGGCAAGTGGCTCATCGATGGAAATCGGTTACCGCGCTATGCTAAAAAAAGGGGCGCCTGATCATGTCCATCTGGTGGCCGTTATTGCGAGCCGGCAGGGGGTTGATTATGTCGTGAATAGAATAAAGGAAGACAATGTGACTCTATGGGTCGGTGCGATCGATCCGCATCTGGACGCACATTCCTATATTGTTCCGGGACTGGGCGACGCCGGCGACCTTGCCTTTGGAGCCAAGGCCGATTCGAAGTAGAAAAGCAGGTTCCGGCCTGCGGCATTCAGCTTTCGTTTTTCAGCCTTTTGACCTGGAGCGTATCGGTGCAGTTTTCAAGAAGTTCGATAATACTTTGCCTGAATACCGGGTGCACCAGGTCGGGTGCAATTTCGGCCAAAGGTTCCAGCACAAAGCGACGGTCAATGATCCGCGGATGCGGCAGCTCGAGTGAAGGCTCATGCAAGACCAGATCGTCATAGAACAACAGGTCGATGTCGATGAGCCGTGAGCTGTAACGTTCGGCTTTTCGTACACGCCCGAGTTCCTTTTCAATGGCCTTGGTTTTTTGCAGCACTTCCAAAGGCCGCAAAAGCGTTTCAAGACGAAGAACCTGGTTCCAGAAAAGATAATCGGAGCGGAAACCCCAGGGTTCCGTTTCATATACCGGCGAATACTGAATCATTTCACCCAGTTCTTCCTCCAAACGGGTCCGGGCGCGCGAAAAGTTGCTTGCCTTGTCGCCCAGGTTTCCACCTAACAATAAAAAAAGACTGGCCATTGTTACCAAAATTGTCTAAATTCGTATGTAGTTAAAAGTCGACACAAAGCTATAAACACAAAACAATTATCCAGCATCATGAAAGATTTTTTAAAGTATACCCTTGCCACTGTTTTGGGTCTTTTAATTGCCGGAATTATCGGTACGATATTGATTATAAGCACGCTTTCGGCCGTTATCTCGATGGCAGACAAACCTGTCGATGTGAAGGATAAGTCGCTGCTGCTCATGCGCCTGGAGGAGAATATTGTTGAACGTTCCGATAAGAATCCCTTGAATGAACTTGAGCTTCCCGGCTTTACAACGGGCAGGGAATTGGGGCTGGACGAAATTCTGGAAGCTATAAAAAAAGCGGAGACCGATGACCGGATCAAAGGGATTTACCTCAATCCGACGATCATCAATGCGGGGATGGCCAGTGTCGAGGAAATCCGGAATGCATTGATTGACTTTAAAAAGTCAGGAAAATTTGTTTATGCATACGGGGAAACGCTTTCTCAAAAAGCCTATTACCTGGTTTCCGTGGCCGACAAGCTTGTGCTGAACCCGAAAGGAATGGTCGAACTGAAGGGATTGAGCGTACAGCACAGCTTTTTTAAACGGGCGCTCGAAAAAATTGGCGTGGAAATGCAGATCATCAGGCACGGGAAGTTTAAGGCAGCCGTAGAGCCTTTTATGCTGGAGGAGATGAGCCGGGAAAACGAACTTCAAACCAAAACCTATATCGGGAGCATCTGGAATCAAATCGTGAAAGGGATATCCGAATCGAGAGGGCTGAGTCCGGAAGTTTTAAACAACCTGGCCGACAGTATCATCACCTTTCGGAGTGCGGAGCTGCTTGCAGAACGGGGCCTGGTCGATACCCTGATGTACAAGGATGAAGTGATTAACGACCTGAAAGAAAAGACATCCATCCAGGAAAAAAGTGACCTTCGGGTGGTCGATGTACGAAGTTATGCGCGGGTGCCGGGCGAAACTGACGGTAAAGGGCTTGCCCGGGACAAGCTGGCGGTGATTTACGCAACCGGCGACATTGACCTGGGCGGAGACGGAGCAAAATCGATCGACTCGGAAGAACTGTCCCGTGCCATTCGGGAGGCCCGCCGCGATTCCTCTGTAAAGGCGATTGTCCTTCGTGTGAATTCACCGGGAGGAAGCGCTTACGGTTCAGAAGTAATCTGGCGGGAAGTCAAACTCGCTTCCCAGGTGAAACCCGTCATTGCATCGATGGGAGATGTGGCCGCGTCGGGCGGCTATTACATCGCCGCACAGGCCGATACGATCCTGGCCGACCGGACCACCATTACCGGATCGATCGGCATCTTTGCCATGATCCCCAATGCCGGAGAACTGCTTAACGATAAGCTGGGCATCACCCAGGATGTGGTGAAGACCAACGAACATGCTGATATTCTCTCATTAACCCGCAAGTTGACCGGATTTGAGCAGGCGCTGCTTCAACAGTATATCGAAGAGGGATATAAGACATTTGTGGATCGGGTTGCCGAAGGGCGCAGCTTATCATTTGCCCAGGTCGATTCGGTGGGCGAAGGACGCGTGTGGGCAGCAGAGAACGCAATTGCCAACGGGCTGGTCGATATGTATGGCGGACTGAATGACGCGGTGAAACTGGCCGCCGAAAAAGCCGGACTGGAGCGTTACCGGATCGTCCGTTTGCCCAAACTGAAAGATCCGTTTGAAGAATGGATGAAAGAACTTACAGGAAATGCCCGCGCCCGGGCTTTGCGGGATGAACTGGGAGATAACTACAGGATCTACAGGGAGCTGAAAAACCTGACCAAGGCCAGGGGAGTTCTGGCCAGGCTGCCATTCAACCTGTATGTGGAATAGCTGCGCGTCTTTTCCGGTTCCGGGAAAGCTGCGGCTTTTTCGGCGGCTTCCTTTTTAAGCTTTTATTTTGGTAACTTCGTCCAGCAAACAGACGGTATGCAAAAAATTCTTCTATATCCCCTTTCTGTGATTTACGGCATTATTGTGTACATCCGGAATTTTATGTATGACTATAAGATACTGAAATCGACCGATTTCGATATCCCGGTGATTTCAGTGGGCAATATTACTGTTGGCGGGACGGGAAAGACACCGCATACCGAATACCTGGTTGCCCTGCTGAAAAAACATGCGCAGGTGGCTACGCTTAGCAGGGGATATAAAAGGAAGAGCAAGGGCTTTGTGATGGTTGAGTCCGACTCGGACGTAAAACAGGTTGGTGACGAGCCGCTGCAGATCAAACGCAAATTTCCGGAAGTCAGGGTCGCTGTCGACGAGAACAGGGTTCGGGGCATCAGACGGTTGCTGAGTGAGCCTGTTCAGCCTGACGTGATTCTGCTCGACGACGCTTTTCAGCATCGGCGCGTTAACCCCGGGATCAATATTCTGCTGATCGACTACAACCGGCCAATTGATGCAGACTCGCTGTTGCCGATGGGCCGCCTGAGGGAACGGAAATACCAGCAAAGAAGGGCCAATGTGATTATTTATACCAAATGCCCGGACGAAATCACTCCGATCAAGAGGCGGATCATTATGAAGGAGGTGAACCTGAGACCCTATCAGTCACTTTATTTTACTACAATGGAATATGGCGATCCGGTGCCGGTTTTCCCGGAACTGGCCAAACCAATGCCCAGCGTCCATGAGAAGGTCGTCCCTGTGATTTTGCTGGCCGGCATTGCCAGTCCCGGTCAGTTCAGAAAATACCTTTCGTCAAAGACCAATTTGCTCGATGAACTGGTTTACGGCGATCACCACCGTTATACAGATAAAGACATCAAACTGATGGGGCAGAAGGCGGAGCAATACCGGTCAAAGGATCCGTTTATCCTGACTACCGAGAAGGATGCCATGCGCCTTTGCAATGAAACGGGACTCCCGGAAGCATTAAAATCCCGATTGTATTATATCCCCGTGAGAATCTGTTTCCTGGAAAGCGAAGGAAAGAGTTTTGACAAAAAGATAGTAGGCTATGTTAAAGACAATCGAAGCAACCGCAAATTATATACGGGAAAGAATTAAAGACCGCCCTGAAATCGGAATTATTCTGGGCTCAGGTCTTGGAGGGCTGGTCAAGGAGATCACCATTCTGATGAAAATCCCTTACACCGATATCCCTGACTTTCCTGTTTCGACGGTGGAAGGGCATTCCAATTTCCTGATATTCGGAGAACTGGGCGGGAAGAAAGTCCTGGCTCTCCAGGGAAGGTTTCATTATTATGAAGGATACTCCATGAAGCAGGTGACCTTTCCGATTCGTGTAATGAAGCAACTGGGAGTGGAATATCTGTTTGTTTCGAATGCATCGGGAGGATTGAACCCGGATTACCGGATCGGCGACCTGGTTGTGATCACCGACCATATTAACCTGTTCCCGGAGCATCCTCTGCATGGACCGAACCCTGACGAACTGGGCCCTCGTTTCCCGGATATGAGCCAGGCATACAGTATGGAACTGCGGCAAAAAGCAAAGCTGATCGGTATCCGGAACCATATACCGCTTCGCGAGGGAGTGTACGTTGGCGTTCAGGGCCCGACCTTCGAAACGCCCGCCGAGTACAGGATGTTCCGCATCATCGGCGGTGATCTTGTCGGAATGTCGACTGTCCCGGAAGTGATTGTAGCCCGGCACATGAACATGAAAGTCTTTGGGATTTCCATCGTGACCGACAGTGGCGTTCCCGGTGAAATAGTGGAGGTTTCGCATGAAGAGGTGCAGGAGGTGGCTATGAGGTCGGAACCCGGAATGACGCTGATCCTGAAACAGCTTATCGGGTCGATCTGACACCTCCCCCAACGGCATAAACAGATATCCGCATGAAACGAGCCATGATTGCGCCGTGCAAAATCCGTGAGGTGGGGATTTAAAGGCGAACCGATATAAATTTAATGAAACACCTCTTCGTTTCCCGGCAGGTAACCACTCCTGTCCGGCAAGGCT
>JBFXKJ010000237.1:0-6208 GCA_050173895.1 Mangrovibacterium sp.
TTGTGTTAACCATGCTAATGGCCTCTTTGTTTGTTTCTCGATGACAACATGAAAATACCAATTTTATACCTGATATACAAATATTTAACCTCTATTTTTACTCCTTTTTTAATGTGTTAAAGTAGAAATAGTGAGATCCTGCGGAGCAGAATGCTTCGCTTTGATTCTTGTTTTGTTGTTATGCTAAGAGGATGGGGTCGCAGGAAGCAAGCCCAAAAGGATATTACAAGCTTTCTTACCCAGGCTGTTAATCCGGAGATTGATACTTCCGGCATTTTTCTTTCAGTTTCAGGTTCTTTCATGTCAGGTTGAATCAGTTCCTAATTCAAAAGGAATAACGCATATCTTTATCTCTAAATTGTTTACTTTTGGTCCGGAAAAACGAAGTTTATCAGCCGGGCTCTTTTTTATTTTCACAGGTTTTCCCCCGGATACACGGAAATGAAGGCGGTGAAAAAGAATGTCTTCCGAAACAGTTGGAAGCTTTTTCAGGCCCAGCCGGCAGAGCAGTATTAAAACAAATTCGTATCCGAAAGTGTTATTTTGGGTGAATTTCAACATACGAGAACGCCAGAAGCAGATGATTGAAAGAAAAACCAAATCGAAATCGATGTCCCTTGAAAATACTGATCTTTTAACAGCCACGGATCCCTTGATCGCGGAGGTGCTGGATGATTATTATCTTGCGCATTTGAGCAGGCAGTTAAGCTTGCTTGGACGACGCGAAGTTCATAACGGAAGAGCCCATTTCGGGATATTTGGCGATGGCAAGGAAGTAGCGCAGATTGCCTATGCCAAGAGTTTCAGAAAAGGAGACTGGAGGTCGGGTTATTACCGGGATCAGACTTTCATGCTGGCGCTTGGCCTTTTAAAGCCGGAGGAATTTTTTGCCATGATCTACGGCGACCCCGACGTCAATTACAATCCGTCGGTCGGAGGAAGGAATTTCAACAACCATTTCAGCACGCCGAACATCAACGACAAAGGTGAGATCAGGGATCTTTCACTGCGATACAATTCGGCATCGGACGTTTCGTCGACCGGCGGACAGATGCCCAGGCTGCTGGGACTGGCCCAGGCATCGGGGATTGTAAGGAAGCGGCCTGAGCTGAAAAAACATTTGAACAACAATGTCGACGGCAACGAAGTAGCCTTCGGCTCGATTGGCGATGCCAGCACATCCGAAGGAATGTTTTTTGAGACCATGAATGCCGCAGCCGTGATGCAGGTTCCCCTGGCAGTAGCCGTGTACGACGATGGTTACGGTATCAGTGTTCCCATTGATCTGCAGACGGTCAAGTCGAGCATCTCAAAAGCGCTTAAGGGATTTCAGAAAGAAAAAAACACAAACGGCATTTCTATATACAGCGGCAAAGGATGGGATTATCCGGGCCTGGTCAGCATGTTTGCCCGGGGCATTGAACAGTGCCGCACAAGCCACACGCCCGTTTTGTTTCATGTTCAGGAAGTCACGCAACCTTTGGGCCATTCCACTTCGGGTTCACATGAACGTTATAAATCAAAGGAAAGGCTGGAGTGGGAAACGGAGTACGATTGTCTGAACCGTTTTCGCCGCTGGCTGCTCGAAACGGGCAAGGCAGATGATGAAATGATAGACGCCATTGAGAAGAAAGCCAGGAAAACAGCCCGGCAGGCCATGGAAAACGCATGGGCCCATTATACCGGAAATCTGTCGGAAGAAACAGAAAGCCTGGACAGGCTGGTAAGCAGGATCGTGGAAAAATCGCCTGATTTGATACACAGCGGTCACGACTTCCGGCAGGTGCGCGAAAAGATCTTCCCCACGAGAAGGGCGCTGATCAGCTTTGCGAAACGACTGAGCTACGATTTGTACGGAGAACCCGGGCTTGGTGAGGAACAAGCAGCCCTTCAGCAATGGATCGCCCGCTTTTCAAAGAGAAGCGGTCATTTTTACAATCGCCAGCTATACCGCGAAGGAAACGATTCCGTCCTGCGTGTCGGTCCTGTGCCTGTCCGCTACGGCCAGGATCCGGAAGAAGTAAACGGATCGGAGATCATCAACCGCAATTTCGATGTCCTCTTTACCAAATACCCGAATCTGGTCACCTTCGGAGAGGACACGGGCAAACTTGGCGATGTGAACCAGGGGATGAAAGGGATGCAGGCAAAATACGGCATTGAGCGCGTATCGGACACCGGCATCCGCGAGACGACCATCATCGGGCAGGGTATCGGCCTGGCCTTACGCGGATTCCGGCCCATAGCGGAAATACAGTATCTGGACTACCTGATGTACGGCCTGGCCACGCTAAGTGACGACCTGGCCAGTCTTCAGTACCGCACCCTCGGCAAGCAGGCTGCCCCTGTCATTGTCCGGACACGGGGACACCAGCTCCAGGGGATCTGGCATGCGGGCTCTCCGATGCAGATGCTGCTCGGCTCCCTTCGCGGGATGTACCTGTGCGTTCCCCGAAACATGACTGAAGCCGCCGGTTTCTACAATACCCTGTTGCATGCAAACGACCCCGCGCTGGTGATCGAACCGTTGAAAGGATACAACGTGAAGGAAAAACTCCCCGCCAACATCGGCGAGTTCCGCATCCCACTGGGGGTGCCCGATCTGGTCGAAGAAGGGACCGACGTCACGCTCGTCACCTACGGATGGAATGTGCATCATGCGGTGAAAGCTGCGGCTTTGCTGAAAACCAGGAGTATTTCGGTTGAAGTGATCGATGTAAGGACCCTCCTGCCTTTCGACGTGAATCACCGCATCCTGGAATCGGTCAAAAAAACCGGCAGGCTGATTTTCGTCGACGAAGACGTTCCCGGAGGAGCAACTGCCTACATGATGCAGAAAGTGATGGAAGAACAACATGCGTTCAATTACCTGGACACCGCCCCCCGCACGCTTCCTGCCATGGAGCACCGTCCCGCCTATGGCATCGACGGGGAGTATTTTTCCAAACCGAATGTGGAACGTATTTTCGAATCGATCTATGAGATGATGCGTGAAACCGATCTTCAAAAATATCCGCCGTTAAAAATGAAAACGTAAAAATTTGTTAATGCCGGAAGATTTAACCAATCACCCCTTTTCAATTATCGGGAATAATTGGTTAAACTTGCAGGACTGTATCCGGGAAACCTGCCGCGAACAGTATGTGAACTTAAATCAACCTGGCATTCCAATGAATAAACCTATTCTCTTTTCCTTTGCAGGATCCGTGTGCCTCCTGCTCATGCTTGCAGCCTGCCGGCATCAGGGTGAGCCCGGAAAGAGGATCAACCGCAGTGAAATGCTCACCGCAGAAGCTTTTGTCGTCACTCCAGCCCCTTTTGAGAACCGGATTACCGTCACGGCCAGTCTGCTGCCTGCCGAATCGGTCGAGATTAAAACGCCTGTCTCAGGCACTGTTCTGGCTATTCACTTTAAAGAAGGACAGGAAGTAAGAGAAGGACAGCCGCTGGTCCAGATCGATGACCGGGTATGGAACGCGCAGATCAAAGGATTAAGGGCACAGTTGAAAGCAGCAAATGAAGAACTTCGGCGAAAAGAAGCGCTGTTTGAGGCCGAAGGAGCAAGCCGGGAAGAAGTCGAAACCTCTCAGTCGGCGGTACAACAGCTTGAAGCAAGGATCGAGGAGCTCTCGGTATATGTTTCCCTTGCCAAGGTACCTGCCCCCTTCAACGGGAAGGTAGGGATGCGCGACTTCAGTATCGGCGCTTTTCTTTCGCAGGGACAGACCATCACGGATATTGCCCAGTCTGACCGGTTGAAGATCGACTTCAGTTTGCCGGGCCGCTATGTCAGTCAGGTGAAGCCTGGCAATGAAATAACCGTCATTTCAAACGGCGATTCCGCCAGCGCTCCGGTATATGCAATCAACCCCGTGATCAATGCCGATGCCCGCACCATACAGGTCAGGGCACTTCTTCAGAATGCCCGGAAGTGGCTGCCCGGCGATTTCACCGAGGTTTCACTGGTCCTTGACCGGCATGATTCAGCCATGGTCATCCCCACCGAGCTGATTGTCCCTGAACTGGGAGGAGAAACCGTTTTTATAAGCAAAGGCGGAAAAGTGGTCAAGCAAAAGGTTATTACCGGGGCCAGGAACAGTAAAACCGCCCTGATCACAGAAGGGCTCTCGTCGGGAGATACCTTGCTGACAACCGGGCTGCTGCAGATAAGGGCAGGGATCCCTGTCAGAATCACCAAAACCTCTACCCTGAAAGAGTTATGACTTTATCCGATCTCAGTATCAAACGCCCGGTCATGGCAACTGTGTTTGCCATAACGATCGTTCTTTTTGGTGTGGTCGGCTTCATGACCCTGGGCATCAGGGAATATCCCAGTGTCGATCCGCCGGTGGTCACCGTCTCGGCGAGTTATCCCGGGGCCAACGCCGAAATTATCGAATCGCAGATCACTGAACCGCTGGAGGAATCAATCAACAGCATCGACGGCATTGAAACATTAAGTTCGGTCAGTTCCGACGGCCGCAGTTCCATTACCATTGAATTTGACACGAGCCGGGATTTGGACAATGCAGCCAACGACGTGCGGGATAAGGTTTCGGGAGCACTTTACAGGCTTCCTCCTGACGCCGACCCCCCGGTGGTATCAAAGGCCGACGCGGATGCGCAAACAGTTCTGACAGTGACGGTACAGAGCGACAAGCGCAATCTGCTGGAGCTGACCGAAATCGGAAATAATATTTTCAAGGAGCGCCTCCAGACGATCAGCGGGGTGAGCAGTATCCGCATTTGGGGTGAACGGAAATATGCCATGCGCATTGAACTCAATCCGGCGAAACTAACCTCTTACGGTCTGACGCCCTCCGATGTGAGCACCGCACTGGACCAGCAAAACGTTGAGCTGCCTGCGGGACGGCTGGAAGGGGAACACACGGAATACACCATCCGTGCCCTGGGAAGGATTAACACGCCTGAAGAACTGAGCCGGATGGTGATCGCAAAAAAAGGAAATGTGCTGGTCAGGCTGGCCGACCTGGGATCCGTCCGGTTCGGAGCGGAGAACGAGCGGACCATCATGCGTGGTAACAAGCTGATTCCCATGATCGGCGTAGCACTGCAACCGCAGCCCGGAGCCAACCACATTGAGATCGTCGATGAAGCTTTCCGCCGGATTGAACAGATAAAAAAAGAGATACCCGAAGATATTAAGCTGGATATCGCACTCGATACCACGCAGAGTATCCGCAAGGCTATCAGCGAAGTGCAGGAAACCATCCTCATTGCTTTTGCACTGGTGGTGCTGGTGGTCTTCTTCTTTTTGAGGAGCTGGCGTATTACGCTGGTTCCTGTGATCGTCATCCCGATCTCCCTGGTCGGCACCTTCTTCATCCTCTTTATCGCGGGCTACTCGATCAATGTGCTGACCCTTCTTGGACTGGTACTGGCTACCGGGCTGGTGGTCGACGATGCGATCGTGGTCATGGAGAATATTTATTCAAAGGTTGAAAAAGGGATGGATCCTGTTCAGGCGGCTTTTAAAGGAAGCCGGGAAGTTTTCTTCGCTGTGATCTCCACCTCGGTGAGCCTGATCTGTGTGTTCCTGCCCATCTTCTTTCTGGAGGGGCTCACCGGGCGCCTGTTCCGTGAATTCGCCATGGTAGTGGCCGGAGCAATCCTGCTCTCGACCTTTGTCTCCCTGTCGCTCACACCGATGATGAGTGCGAGGGTATTGAAGGGCAGGGTGCGTGAGGGCCGGATTATGCATTCGTTCAGACAGGCAGTCGACTGGATGACCTCCGTCTACACCCGCTCCCTCCATGCCTTTATGCGGCGCAAGTGGCTCGCCTTTCCGCTCATTGCATTTATTGCCGGGCTGATTGTTCTCTTCGGTAAAATGCTGCCCGAGGAGCTGGCCCCCCTTGAAGACAAAAGCCGGATCCGGATCAGTTCAACCGCACCTGAGGGAACTTCATTCGAAGCGATGGACGCCTATCAGCGCGAATTAATGCTGATCATGGACACGCTGCGCGAAAGCCGGTTTATAATGGGAATCACTGCCTTCGGCGGCGGTTCCTCCTCGTCCGTGAATTCAGCCTTCATCCGGCTCACCCTTTTGCCTCCGGCAGAAAGAGAGAAAAGCCAGATGGAACTGGCCCGCCAACTCAGCCAGATCGTTAAAAAATACAACTTCGCACAATCGCTGGTGATTCAGGAACCAACCATTACCGCCGCCCGCGGAGGAAGGAACAGT
>JBFXKJ010000238.1:0-6208 GCA_050173895.1 Mangrovibacterium sp.
GACGTCCACTCCGGAAACCGCGGCAAAAGTTGCCGCGAAGTCGATAAAACTGATATAATCATCAATGACCCTTCCCGGATATTTGATCCCCTTTCCCCACATGACCGCTAGCGGGAGGTGGTTTGAATATTCGTATTCCTGCCCTTTTATCCTGGGAAAAGGCATTCCATTGTCGGCAGTGACCAACACCAGGGTATTATCCAGTTCGCCGGTTCTTTCAAGAAGTTTGAGGATCTCTCCCAGATGCTTATCGAAGTATTCGATCTCATATGCATAATCGAGCATGTCTGTCCGTACCGAATCGACATCAGGCCATATTGAAAAAACGGAATCGATCTGCCCCAGGCTCTTATGTCCTTTTTTTATACCGGAACCATATTCGTATTTCCGGTGCGGCTCTAATCCTCCGTACCAGAAGAAGAATGGTTCTCCCGGCTTCCGGTCATTTAAAAACTGTTCAAAGTTTGCCGCGTAATCCACATTCGAGATCCCGGAGGTTGGAGGCACGCAGGTTTTCCCGTTGTATCGTTTCACCAGCAGGTCGCGTTTTTTCCCGTCGATCTCCCCCGGATCGCCGGGAGCCCAGCCTTTTCCGGTATAACCGACCTGATAGCCTCCCTCATGAAGCGCCTCCGCGATGGTTTTAAAATGTGAAGGAAAATAGCAGTTATGATTGGCCGCAGCTTCCAGTTGCCACGAATTTCTGCCCGTCAGGATGGAAGCTCTCGACGGCGCGCATTTGGCGTTGGGCGTGTAAGCATGGGTAAAGAGCAGGCCGTTTTTTGCCACGCGGTCAAAGTTCGGTGTTTTTACCCACCTGCACCCGTAAGCCCCCATGTGCATCCAGGTGGCGTCGTCGGCAATGCAAAAAAGAATATTCGGTTTTGACTCCTGTCCAACCTGACCGCAACCCGGATTCGGGATCGAGCTTCCTGCCGTAATCAGCAACAGCGAAAAAACGTTCAGACCTTGCATGTGATTCCTTTTAATTATATGACAGTTTTCCAAAGGTAAACGAAAAAATTTATTCCGATAAAATATCTACCCATTGAAAGTGGGTACCTTATCATCTCTCCTCCGCAACAGGTGTATTGCGTTTGTCGGGTATTTCTTAATAGAATCCGTTTTTGTATTTTCGCTTCAAACTGAGCGTTATGAGATCACCCAAATCCTTTCGTCTCCACATTGGCTTGTTTGGTCGCCGAAATGTGGGCAAGTCATCCTTACTGAATGCCCTGACCCATCAGGAAGTATCGATTGTTTCGGATATCGCCGGAACAACGACCGACCCGGTCGAAAAGCCAATGGAGTTGCTGCCGCTGGGTCCGGTATTGTTTATCGATACGGCCGGCATTGACGATTCGGGAGCGCTGGGCGAAAAACGGATCCGTAAAACGCTGCAGGTCATTGATCGTACCGATCTGGCCATTCTGGTGTCGAACAGCCGGGAATGGGGTTCGTTCGAGGAAGAGATCCTGCAAAAGCTCCGTGAACGCACGATTCCGGTGATCATTGTCCTGAATAAAGCTGATTTTTACTCCCGCAATGCGTGTCTGGTAAACAGCCTCGCCCAACAGAAGCTGCCGGTGGTTGAAACGTCGGCCCTGCAGCATACCGGTATTGACCAACTGCGCATGGTTATTTTGAAACAGGTTCCGGAATCATTCATCAACAGGCAGGCCATTTTGTCCGACCTGGTCGGACAGGGAGAGGCAGCCATTCTGGTGGTCCCCATCGACAAGGAGGCGCCAAAAGGAAGGCTGATCCTGCCACAGGTTCAGGCGATCCGCGACCTGCTCGACGGCAATGCCTTCTGCATGGTGGTGAAAGACGATCAGCTTGCTGAAGCCCTTTCGCGGATGAACAAGCCTCCAAAGCTGGTTGTCACCGACAGCCAGGCCTTTGCCAAAGTTGCTGCCATTACCCCTCCATCTATTCCGCTCACGGGTTTCTCAGTTCTGATGGCGCGTTACCAGGCCGACCTGGCGGAAATGGTCCGGGGCGCCATGACGATCAACAATCTGCAATCAGGCGACCAGGTACTGATCGCGGAAGCCTGCACCCATCATCCCATCGAAGATGACATTGGCACAGTCAAAATTCCCAACTGGCTGAACCATTTTGTCGGCGGAAAGCTGCAATTCGGCCATGTACGCGGCCACGACTTCCCCGACAACCTGAGCGCTTACAAACTGATCATTCACTGCGGCGCCTGCATGTGGAACCGCAGGGAGATGCTTTCGCGGATCATGAAAGCCCGCCAGGCCGGCATACCGATCACCAACTACGGACTTACCATCGCCTATTCACTGGGGATCTTTGAACGGGCGCTGGAACCCTTTCCCGAAGCGCTGGAAGTGTACCGGCAGGAAAAAGAAAAGCGTTAAAAAGGGAATGACCATCTTCTTTCGGCACACCGGGAAAGTGCACCGGGCAACAGCTTTGTCCTCTTCCCGCAACGGTCGTCAATCAACTTTTACCGCCGTTGCTTTGGGCCCAACGCCGTTTTCATTGAAAGCTTCAATGCTGAAGTAGTAGATCTGTCCTGCCGACAGGCTCTTCAATTCCAGGCGGTTGTCATCGTAGACCAGCCATGAGTTATACAGCTTGTCTGGTGCGATCCCCCAAAGAACCTGATAGCCCTGTGCATTTTCCTGTCTGTCCCAGTTCAGCAGCGCGTCGCGGCCGTCCGGCCCACGCGCGACGGTCAGATTCTTTACCCGGACCGGAGGTTTGCCTTGTCCCAGGCCAAAGACCCGCAGATCGGAAACAGACAGGTGAGGTGTCGGCACATGGATATTGTTATAGCGGACGTACCTGACTTCAGCCGGCTTCTCCAGTTCCACGTAGTCGTTAGGCACATCCCGAAAATTCCGGCTGCGGTCGACCAGAAGCATCCAGTTTTGCCCGTCAGCAGAACCTTCCACGGTGTAGCGGTGATACAGTCCGGGGATCTTCCCGTACATATCCGAATGGTAGTCATTATAGTTGACCTGCACCGCATGCACTTTCCCGGGGCTGCCCAGGTCGATCTCAATCCACTGCCGGCCGTCATTCTGCGCCGCCACCCAAAAGGTCTTCACGTTCTCGTCTACCAATCGTGCGGGGTCAAACTCGTCCAGTTGTGAAGAAGCCTTCACCTTTTTTTTATATGAGAGCAGCATCCAGCCCGTGAATTCCCCGTTCCTGCCCAAAACAGCAGGTGCGTAATGCGGATAGTCTCCGAATGTGGTGTTGCTGTACATCAGCTTGTCCTGATCGAAAAATACCGGGAACATCCCGATACGTCTTTCCCAGCCGATATTCACGTTCACAGCCATCGAAGCAAAATGCCAGTACCTTTGGCCCGGGCCTTTAACGGTGCTCCCGTGTCCGGCTCCGTTCATAAAGCCGCCGGGTTTATACGAAAAGGGCGAGTTCGGCGCATATTTGAATGGCCCGAGCGGCGAATCGCTGGTGTAAACGCCATCGCCGTAAACATTGAACTCGGTTCCCGGAGCGGCGTATTGCAGGTAATAGGTTCCCTCGTGTTTGGTCATCCACGGACCTTCGATGTAGCCACCCAAAACGGTGTCCGAATGGTTCTCACCGAAACGCTCCCATCCATGTTCTTCCGGACGCAGGTTGAACAGTTCCCAGGTCTTTTCGGAAGGCCGGAACCGCTTTGAAGGGTCGAGCGTCTTTGCCCGGACGGGAAATTTGTTCGAAGATCCCCAGTACAGGTACCATTTGCCGTCATCATCGGCAAAGAGCGCCGGATCCTGAAGATCGTTCAGAATGGCGGGGACGGCTTGCCAGTTCCCTCTTTTCGGATCATCGGTGTACAACAGGCTCATGGAACCGGATGGGTTTCCCGTGACATACAGGAGAGAATCCTTTAAATTAAAGGCCGCCGGTGCATTCGACCCTTCAAAATACCACTTTTCAGGAGTGATGAACGACCAGTTCAGCAGGTCGGACGAGTGCCGGTATCCCATCGAACGGGTTACAAACAAATAGTATTCCCCCCTGAATTCCACTACCGCCGGATCGGCACCCGAACGGTACGAAATGTCGCGGTGGGCATTGTAGATCATATAAGTGTAATCGATGTTTACCGGATTGCAATAGGTGCTCATTTGCATGTCCTGAGCCTTTACCGGCCCCTGGAAGAACAGCTCCAATCCTAAAATCAACCCGGCGTTCGCTGCTTTTTTTATCTGCTTCATTACTTTTGTTTTTTACTGCATGGATCAGACACGGGAATCAGGTTGCAGGCTGCCAACCTTTTGCCGGTCTTGTTTTCTGGTTTCCACCCTACTCCTTTATCAGTCCCCGCTCCCTGCACTTGTCTATAAACTGCCGGTCCAGTTCGTCCGAATCCTTATATTTCGTTCTCAGTTCCTTCAGTTTCTTTTGAAGCGAATCCGTGACCGCGGCATAAGCAGGATCATTGAACACATTATTCAGTTCCATGGGGTCTTTCTTCCGGTCGTACAGTTCCCACTCATCCACGTCATAATAAAAGTGGGCCAGCTTATATTCCTTAGTGACGATGCCGTAATGCCGCTTCACCATATGGAAACCCGGATACTCATAATACTGGTAATAAACGGCGTCGCGCGTCCACTGACCGGTGTTTCCCTCCAGCAGCGGCATGAGGCTTTCGCCCTGCATATCTTCAGGAATATCGAGCCCTGCGGCATCAAGAAAGGTTTGCGCAAAATCGAGGTTCTGCACCATTTCATCGCTGCGCGATCCGGCTTTGATCTTTTCGGGCCAACGAATCAGCAATGGGGTTTTGAACGATTCGTCATAGATGAACCGTTTGTCAAACCAGCCGTGTTCACCGAGGTAAAAGCCCTGGTCGGAAGTATAGACCACGATCGTGTTTTCGCTCAGTCCGTTTTCGTCGAGATAGTCGAGCACCCGCCCCACATTTTCATCGACGGCAGCGATACAACCCAGATAATCCTGCATATACCGCTGGTATTTCCACCGGGCAAAATCTTCCTTACTCATGGAAGGGTAAGCCTGCTTCAGTTCGTCACTAATGGGTCTGTAAACCGAATCCCATTGCTGTTTTTGTGCTTCCGTGAACCGGGCATACTTCTGGTTAAATACCCGCGTACCCCAGTCGGACGGCTCCTGAATGCCCAGTCCGGTGGCTACCTCGGGATATACTTTATTATCGGCCGAAACCGTCATATGATCGCTGATGCGCATTTCCGCCTCCCGGGCAGCCGTTCCGCGCCCCTTATAATCGTCGAACAACGTTTCAGGCTCGGGGAATTTTCGCCGTGTAAATTCCCGGTAATGCCGCGGGGCCGGCAGCCATTCCCGGTGAGGAGCCTTATGCAGGTACATCAGCATAAAAGGTTTTTCCGGATCCCGTTTCTTTTTCAGCCAGTTCAGGGTTAAATCGGTGATCACATCGGTCACGTAACCCAAAATAGTCGTATCTCCTTTATTGGTGATGAATTCGGGATTGTAATAGTCACCCTGGTCAGGAAGGATCATAAATTCATCAAATCCCTTCGGACTGTTGCCAAAATGCAGTTTCCCGAACATGGCAGTCTGGTATCCTGCTTTTTGGAACAACTGCGGAAAGGTGACATTGGTTGTATCGAAAGGAAAAACATTATCGATCTTCCCGTTGATGTGGCTGTGTTTCCCGGTCAGGATCGTGGCCCGCGAGGGTGCACAGATCGAGTTGGCCACGCAGGCGTTGGTAAACAGGATGCCTTCACTGGCAATCCGGTCAATATGGGGCGTTTTGATCAGTTTGTCGCTGTATGCGCTGATGGCCTGGTAAGCGTGATCATCGCTCATGATAAACACGATATTCGGGCGTTTCGGCTGTTGTTCTTTCGGCTGGCATGCCGCCAGCACGCCAAGGGTTGCCAGACTCATGGCTGTAATTGCTGATCCTGCTGTTTCTTTTCTGTTCATTTAGCGCAAAGTTTCAGTTTTTAGAAAAAGGTTTTGGTTTTCGAGATAGTCGCGGGTCGGCAAAATAACAGCAGGCTAAAAGCGCCCTGGTTATTCAGTCCGCTGACATTGCACTGCCGCAGAAACTCCGGCAGACTACCGGTGTTCGTAACTATTCAGTCCATGTAAAGGTCTTCATGTTCTTCGTATCAGAATCGCCGCCCACGTAAAGTTCAAACTCTCCGGCTTCCGGCCCGAAACTCATATCTTTCCGGTAAAATGACAGATCGGCGGCAGT
>JBFXKJ010000239.1:0-6188 GCA_050173895.1 Mangrovibacterium sp.
AAACTGTAACCAGCCCAAAGGACCACCAGCCTTGGGTCTTCCTCAAGCATGTCGATCGTGGCGCTGCCGTTATATTTGCTCCGGAACGTGGTATCGGATGTCTGCATATAGGACTGGTATTCGCGTGGAAAATTTTGCCCCCAGACATCATTCCTCGGCTCGAAAGGAGACAGCTTTAACAGGGGAACATTAACAAAGCTGGCTTCCACCCTTCGTTCCATGATCGATGAGGCAAGCAGCCCGAGCAGGAACACGATCAGCAGTGTTGCCAGAAATAATAGCCAGCCTAAAGCGGGATGTCTTTCGATGATTGTCCGAAGTGGTTTCATGGGCGATTGCTTTATTTGTTTAACTTGATCTGATTTTTTATCCATGCGGGAACAGGGCTTTCCGGGAGTGGTACCCGCGCCCAGGGAGTGCTGGAGAGGCTGTTCACCCGGCCGTGAGGCACCTCCCGGTGGCATTCCCAGCATCTGCGGGAAGTGCGGTGTTCCGTATAACCGGCAATCAATCCTTCCTGCCGGCTGTCCAGCAACTGGGCAGAATGGCAACGGATGCAGTTTTGGTGAACCACCTTTGCCCCGGCTTCCCTGATGAAGATGACCTGCGGTTCACGGCGCAGCGTGAAGATCGAGGCATGCCGCAGCCCATCCTGCGCCTTAAACAGATACTTGCTGAAAAAACTGTCGTGCGGCACATGACAATCATTGCAATTGGTCCATTCCCGGTGAGAACTGTGGCTCCACGTGGCATATTGCGGCGCCATGATATGGCAGTTGACGCAGGTTTGGGGGTCGTCCGACAAATAGGAATGAGCTTTCGACAAATATACAGCCAGCAGAAAAAAACCTGAAAACACACCTGAGGCAAGAATAACCGGTATGTGCCAGCGGCGCGGGGGATAAAGGTTTCGGAGCATGCTGATTTATTTTTACTAAAAATACGTAAGCTGGCCGACTTTTCGTATATCAACTGGTATAACTGTTGCGATTTTTGCTCAACAACATATGCCCGGGGCCTTTATTCCTGAACTTCTGTTTTATTCAAACTCAATTTAAATTAGTCCTGTTTGTGGCGGGCCTGCCCGTAGCTGTGTTGCTGCGAGCTGCTTTTGTGTTATTTTTGATCCCGGTTGACCGGCACCCTGCTAAACGGAACGATTGTATGGGCGTTTTGCATATCTGCCGGACGGAATCTAAATAAATCAGGCAAAATGATTTGGAACGAGAAAGCAGAATGTGCCGGACGTGATGAAATGAGAGCCATTCAGTCGGAGAGGCTGAAGGAAACTGTACAACGGGTATATCATAACGTCCCATGCTACCGAAAGAAAATGCAGGAGGCGGGGCTTGTCCCCGACGACATCCGGTCGGTGGATGACCTGGTTAAACTGCCCTTTACCGTGAAACAGGATTTGCGCGACAACTATCCTTTCGGCATGTTCACCGTGCCGATGAGCGAGATTGTCCGCATCCACGCATCCTCGGGAACAACAGGAAAGCCGACAGTGGTGGGATATACACGCAAGGATTTGACAAATTGGGCGGAAATGGTGAGCCGCGCGCTTTGTATGGGTGGCGTGCACCGCAACGATATTGTTCAGGTGGCATACGGCTATGGGCTGTTCACCGGAGGACTGGGCCTTCATTACGGCTGTGAAAACCTGGGCGCTTCGGTGATTCCGATCTCCGGGGGAAATACCCGCAAGCAACTTCAGATCATGCAGGATTTCGGTACCACCGTGCTGGCCTGCACGCCTTCCTACTCCCTCTACCTGGCCGAAGCCATGCAGGAAATGGGTATCCGGAAGGACGAACTGAAGCTGCGCGTAGGCATTTTCGGTGCGGAACCCTGGACCGAGAACATGCGTCAGGAAATCGAGAGCAAGCTGGGCATAAAGGCGATCGATATATACGGGCTCAGTGAGATCATGGGCCCCGGTGTGTCGTGCGAATGTGAACACCAGTGCGGAATGCATATCAATGAGGACCATTTCATCCCGGAAATTATCGATCCGGAAACACTCCTTCCCCTTGCGGAAGGAGAAATCGGAGAACTGGTATTTTCCACAATAACCAAGGAGGGAATTCCTTTGATCCGCTACCGGACGCGTGATCTGACCAGACTGATTTATGAGCGCTGTGCCTGCGGACGTACCCTGGTCAGGATGGAAAAATGCAAAGGGCGTTCAGACGATATGCTGATCATTCGCGGCGTCAATGTATTCCCCTCACAGGTGGAAAGCGTGCTGCTGTCGATGAGTGAAACAGAACCTCATTATCTTCTCATTGTTGACCGGGAAGGCACACTCGACACGCTTACGGTAATGGTCGAGGTCCAGGAGCAATTCTTTTCGGATGAAATAAAAAAACTGGAAGGGCTGCGCCGAAAAATCGGCGGGAGCCTCGAAAGTACATTGGGAATATCGGTCAATGTCAGACTGGTGGAACCGAAAACAATTGAACGTTCGGCAGGAAAAGCCAAACGGGTCATCGATAACCGCAAACTATAGGAGGAATAGCTAATGATAATCAAACAATTGTCTGTTTTTCTGGAAAACAAAGCCGGGCGACTGAATGAGGTGGCATCCCTGCTTGGGGAAGCCGGAATCAATATGTCGGCATTCAGCGTGGCCGATACCAGCGAATTCGGCATTCTGCGGATGATCGTTTCAGATCCTGAAAGAGCCGGCGGGATCCTGAAATCAGCTGGTTTTACCGTCCGGCTCTCCGATGTGGTCTGCCTGCGCTGCCCGAATGTGCCGGGAGCGCTGTCGCGGGCCCTAAACATTCTGGCTGCCGAAGCTGTGTTTATTGAATACCTCTATGCCTTTTCGATGGACAAAGTTTCAGCAAACATCGTGCTCAAGCCCGAAAATATTCAAAAATGTATCCAGGTGCTGACCGATCACCAGCT
Source organism: Mangrovibacterium sp. (assembly GCA_050173895.1). Classification (GTDB taxonomy): domain Bacteria; phylum Bacteroidota; class Bacteroidia; order Bacteroidales; family Prolixibacteraceae; genus JBCFBK01. The sequence continues at coordinate 2,917 of JBFXKJ010000239.1, forward strand.
GGACCTGCTTCGGGCCAGCGATTTGTATGAATTATAGGGACGGGCAGAGAGACAGAGGTCTTTTTTTTGTAAATTTGACTTCTTTTAAAGAAACTGATTATGAAGAAAATTGCAATCCAGGGCATTGCAGGGTCATTTCACGAAGATGCTGCACAAAAATACTTTGGCGATGAGAAAATCGAAATTATTGAGTGCCGCTCTTTTAGCAGCGTTTGTAAACTGATTGATGAAGATAAGGCTGATATCGCGGTAATGGCCATTGAAAATTCGATTGCCGGGAGTATTCTTCAGAATTATTCGCTGATCCGGGATTATCATCTCCGTGTAACCGGGGAAATTTATATCCATATCCAAATGAACCTGATGATGCTGCCCGGAGGGAAAAAGGAAGATATCGAAGTAATCTATTCCCATCCAATCGCTGTCAGGCAATGTGCTGAATACCTGGAAAATCATTTCCCCAATGTAAAAATCATTGAAAACCAGGATACTGCCGCCTCCGGAAAGTTGTTGAAAGACGAGAAGCTGACCCATGCCGCAGCCATCGGCAACCTCAGGACATCTGATATATACGGCCTGCAGGTGCTGGAAACGGGACTCGAAACAAACAAGAAAAATTACACCCGTTTCTGGATCCTTTCGAAACATGCAAACCATATTGCCGGAAACAACAAGGCATCGATCTGTTTTGAAGTGGGACATTACTACGGCGCACTGGCCAGAGTGCTGAACATATTTGCCGATCATAAGATCAACCTCAATAAAATCCAGTCTGTTCCCATCCTGGGTAAACCGAATGAGTATACCATTCATGTGGATGTGGAATACGAATCGGAAGAGAATTATGAAAAGGCGATCCATCATATCTTGAAAAATGTATCCAGTTTGTCTATCTTAGGCGAATACGTCCGTGGAGAGCTTGACGGGACGACTAACCAGTAAAACACCGGAAAATGGAAAAGACAGGATTATTCTTTGGTCCTATGAAAGGGGCTGTTCACCGTGCCGCTGAAATGATCAGAAAGGCGGCCGGCGAAGACCGGGTGGATCTGATCCCGGTAGGCAGTGCGAGTGTTGCTGACCTGGAAAAATACCATAAAATCATATTTGGGATCTCGACCGTAGGAAAGGAAACATGGGACCAGGAGTTTTCAAACACCGACTGGAGCCGTTTCTTCCCGGAGATCAGCAAGGCCGATTTCACAAACCGCACCGTGGCGATCTTCGGTTTGGGCGACCATGTCACTTACCCGGGACATTTTGTCAACGCCATGGGCGTTTTGGCGAAGGAAATCCTCAGAAAAGGTCCCGGAGTGAAACTTACCGGAAAAGTCGATCCTTCAGCCTATGAATTTGACGATTCGGAAGCTGTGATCGATGGCCTGTTTGTGGGCCTGCCGCTGGATGAGGATTTTGAGCCGGAGTTGACCGGAGAACGGATCAGGGCCTGGGTGAAAGAGATCAGTGCCGACTTCGGGTTTTAAAAACAGCATGTAAAATGAAGAATACACCTGTCAGCAAGGATCTTGTTGAGAAGAATCTGAGCCGCCTTCGCATCGGCGATTTAAACGATGCTTCCATCAGGGAAATCGTCGCGCTTGTCAATCTGATAGAAGAAGAAAGTTCCTGCAAATTTGTCCGGATGGAAATGGGCGTGCCGGGACTGCCTCCTGAAAAGGTAGGAGTGGATGCGGAGATAGCCGCCCTCCGCCAGGGAATTGCCTCGGTTTACCCGCTAATTGACGGAATAAAGCCGCTGAAGGAAGAAGCTGCACGTTTTGTCAAATTATTCATGGACATTGATGTGTCGCCTCAAAGTTGTGTCCCTACCGTCGGATCGATGCAGGGAACTTATTCTGCTCTTTTGGTAGCCGGCAACCTGGATGAAAAAAAAGATACCATCCTGTTTATTGACCCGGGTTTTCCGGTGCAGAAGCAGCAAATGCAGGTGATGGGAGGGAAATTCGAAAGCTTCGACGTGTTTGAACATCGCGGCCCGCGGCTGCGTGAAAAGCTGGAAAGCTACCTGAGCAAAGGACACATCAGCGCCATCATCTATTCCAGTCCCAACAACCCGAGCTGGATCTGCTTCACAGAGGAAGAGCTTCAGATCATCGGGGAACTGGCTGACCGTTATGACGTGGTCGTGATGGAGGACCTGGCTTATTTTGGCATGGACTTCAGAAAAGACCTGTATACGCCGGGAAAGCCTCCCTACCAGCCCACCGTGGCCCGGTACACTGACAATTATATTCTGTTTATTTCCAGCTCCAAGATATTTTCATACGCCGGGCAGCGGATCGGACTGACTGTGATGTCCGATCAGCTTTTTAAAAGGGATTACCCGAAACTGAAAACGCGCTTCCAAAGCAACAGCTTCGGACATTGCTATATTTTCAAAGTGTTATATGCCATTTCATCAGGAACCAGCCACTCCGGACAGTTTGCGCTTGCAGCCATGCTGAAAGCCGCCAATGAAGGGAAGCTGAATTTTGTGGAAGATGTGAAGGAATACGGACGGAAGGCTGCTGTGATGAAGCAGCTTTTCATTGCAAACGGATTTAAGATCGTCTACGAAAAGGATGGTGACGAACCGGTGGGCGATGGATTTTATTTTACCGTTCATTATCCGGGTATGAGCGGGGGAGAACTCCTTTATCGCCTGCTGCATTACGGCATCAGCGCCATCACCCTGAAGGGTACAGGAAGCGAAAGGGAGGGGCTGCGGGCCTGCGTGTCGCATGTGGCGCGCAGTCAGTTCCCCGATCTGGAAGAACGGCTAAAACAGTTTCATGCAGATCAGTCTGCGTAACCGATGTCTTTAACCATGCATCAGGACAGGTTTCTTTCGGGTTATGAACAGACACTGGATCAGTTGCGGGATTTCTTTTCTGAACGGGAACCCGTGGTGATCAAAAAGGGTGAAAGTTTTATCCGCTATGGTGAACAGAACCGGAGGATGGGCCTTCTTTTGAACGGATTGATGTATGCAACCTATCTTTCCGAGAACGGACAGGAGTGGATCTCCCGCTTTTATTACACCCCCGGTAACAGTATTGTGAGCAGTCATGAGACCTTTGTCTCTGCAAGAAAATCACCCGAGTGGATCCGGGCTTATGAAGATTCGGAGTTAATCATTATAGAATGGTCGGAATATGAGGACTTGCTCGATCAAAGCCCGGCTTTCGAGCGGATGGTCCGGATTATGGCCGAGGAGAGTTACATCCAGGCGCTGAAGAGGGTGCATTCGTTGCAGTCGCTTTCGGCCTCCC
>JBFXKJ010000240.1:0-6089 GCA_050173895.1 Mangrovibacterium sp.
ATCGTTCCTATACTCTCCGGGGAAAGGGATCGCTGCAGGCCTACCCGTGGCTGAAGCTCACCAACAATATGGAATTCTCAGACAACAAGTACCACATGCCGTTTTCGGCACAGGGACGCAGCGCCAATATTCAGCGTTACATTGAGGTAAACGCTTTCCCCAGTTTGCCCATGTACAATCCCGACGGCACTTATACCCGCGGCGGTGCGGCCACCCTGGGTGCCTTTGCCGATGGAAATAACTATCAGAATGAAAAGAAATATCTCTTTAAGAATACCATCGGCTTTAATACAAACTTCTTTCATAATACCTTCCGCATTAACGGCGATTACACCTACCGCTACGACAGCCGTGACTTCTTCTGGAAACGGGTAAAGGTTCCCTACTACCAGAAAGCGAACGCAACTGCTCCATCCTATATGGGTGATATAAATGGTATTATTTACGAATGGACGGGACACACGGTTTATACGGCCTCCAATATTTACGCAGAATACGAAAAAACCTTCGCCGGGAAGCACTATCTCAAGGCGATGGCCGGCTGGAACTACGAAACCTCTTCGTATAAGGCGAACAGCATTGAGCGGAACCAGTTGCTGCTTGAGAGTGCCGAAAGTGTCCAACTGGCAACAGGCACCTCGATCACTCCCGGAGCAAGTGTTTCACGATGGAAAACTGCAGGTACCTTCTTCCGGGTAAACTATGGTTATCAGGATCGCTACCTGCTGGAAGTAAACGGCCGTTATGACGGCTCAACCCGGTTCCCGACCAATCAGCAATGGGGTTTTTTCCCGTCCATTTCGGGGGGATGGAGGTTGTCTGAAGAACCCTTCTGGAATGTCGATAAGAATATTCTTTCCGATATCAAGTTCCGCGCTTCCTATGGTTCACTGGGCAATGGGAACATATCACCTTATCAATTCCTCGAATTGCTCAGTATCGGAACTTCGGGACGTGTTTTGGACGGAGCCCAAAACAAGAAAACAAATGCACCCTCCCCTATTCCCGACGGGCTTACCTGGGAAAAGGCGACCACAACCGACTTTGGGCTTGACTTCGGAACACTGCAGGGGAAACTTCGATTTACCGGCGATTACTATGTGCGGAAAACAACCGACATGTATGTGCCCGGGCCTACTTTGCCGGACATTTTCGGAGCCGCTTCACCAAGGGGCAACTATGCCGACATGACCACAAAGGGTTTTGAAGTCACGCTGACCTGGCAGGACCAGTTCACGGTTGCCGACAAACCCTTTCGTTATCAGGTACGTGGTACCTTGTTTGACTATGTTTCAAAAATTGACAAATATTACAACCCTACAAAAAAGATTTCTGATCATTACGCCGGAAAAACAATCGGTGAATTGTGGGGTTTCGAAACCGACGGCTTGTTTCAGGAAGATCCTGCTCCGGGCGAATACATCAACACGATTTTCAATGCGTCGGCCGACGCCGTCTGGCGTGCAGGCGACCTGAAAATCCGGAATCGCGATAACAGTGCCGACAACATGATCACCAAAGGCGAACAAACCGTCGATAATCCCGGCGATATGACCATTATTGGCAACACCGAACCCCGCTATCAGTACAGTTTCACCCTGAGTGCCGACTGGAATGGATTTTTCTTCTCGGCATTTTTCCACGGAGTTGGGAAACAGGACTGGTATCCCGGCTCGGAAACAGCCTTCTGGGGACAGTATAACCGCGGATACAACCAGATGCCGGCCTGGCACCTGGGAAATTACTGGACCGAAGATAACCGTGATGCTTATTTGCCAAGATACGCCCAGTACAACGGAACGCTCGGATTTTCCAATCACGTGCCCAACGACCGCTATCTCCAGAAAGTGGCTTATTTAAGATTGAAAAACCTGCAAATAGGTTATACCCTGCCCAAAGCATGGGTATCAAGAGCCGGCATACAGAACGCACGGATCTATCTTAGCGGTGAAAACCTTGCCAGTTGGTCACCCTTGTACAAACGCGCCAAAAATTTCATGGATGTGTCGACCGCAATCGGCAACAAAGACTCCGACCTCAACAGTGGCTATAACCAGGGAGCAGGAAACAGTTATCCCCTGCTGAAAACCATGTCGCTGGGCGTTTCACTTACTTTCTAACTTTAAAAAACAGAAAAATGAAGAAATATATCTTATTCCTGTTAGCGATAATTTTCCTGGGGCCCGGCTGCGAGATGGATGAACGGGCAATCACTTCAACCGACAAATTTGCAATATTCGGTTCAGAAGAAGGCTTAAAAGCCTACTCGATGTCATTCTACGACATGTTCCCCGGTGCGACCGATCAGGCAATCGTTGAACAATCATTGGTTGACTATGGGGCAACCAATACCCTCAGCGGATTTACCCTGCTAAACTCATTCAGCGAAAATAATTCATCGGGCTGGAGTTGGGGTGACCTGCGCAATATCAATTATTTCATTGTCAATTGTGTGGATCCTGCTGTTTCAGAAAATGTCCGCAACAACTATCTCGGCCTCGCCCGTTTTTTTCGCGCCTGGTTTTACTATGAAAAAGTGCGCCGGTTTGGCGATGTTCCGTGGGTGGATCATCCATTGGATCCCGCTGAAGAAGAAATCCTGTACGGTTCCCGTGACTCGCGCGAGCTGGTGATGGAGAAAGTGTACGAAGACCTGATTTTCGCTGCACAGAATATCAGCCGGACAACCGATGCCACGCAATGTACACTTGTTACCAAATGGGTTGCCTGGGCATTCGCCTCACGGGTTTGTCTGTTCGAGGGAACATTCCGGAAATACCACAACCTCAATCTGACAACCTCTGCCAATGTATGGCTGAAACGGGCAGAAGACGCAGCAAACAAAGTCATGCAGGAGTCGGGCAAATCACTAAACAGCAACTATCGCGCTCTGTTTACCAGCGACAACCCTCCCGCATCAGAAACTTTGCTGGCCATTGCTTCAAGCGCAGCCCTGGGTGTGAAGCACAATGCCAACTGGCGGTGGACCTCCGAAACCTACGGCACCGGGCTAAACCTGATCCGCCCGTTTGTATGCACCTATCTGCAGAAAGACGGGACGCCTTATACCAGTCGGGCAGGCTGGGAGTATGAGGACTTCTACGAAGAATTCCAGAACCGCGACAACCGGCTGAAGGCCACACTGCGTTACCCCGGTTACATCCGGGAAGGATCGCTTGCGTTGCCCGTGTTCAGTGGATACGCCCGTCTGGGTTATCAACCCATTAAACTTTGCGTGGATGCAACCATTGGCGACAGTCAAAGCGAAAGTACCCATGCCATCCAACTGGTTCGTTTTGGCGAAGTGCTGCTCAATTACGCAGAAGCAAAAGCAGAGCAGGGTACGCTTACCGATGCCGACTGGGCAGCTACCATTGGCAAACTTCGCCAGCGTGCCGGCATCACCGGCGGACTCAGTGCAAAACCGACTGTGGTTGATCAGTATCTGAAAGCCACCTATTACCCCGGCATTAACGACCCGGTGATCCTGGAAATCCGCCGTGAACGGGCCGTGGAACTGATGTTTGAAGGATTCCGCTTCGATGACCTGCGGCGCTGGAAAGCCGGCGATCTGTTTAAAAAGAGCTGGACCGGTATGTATATACCTGCTGTTAACCTGCCGCTGGACGTGGATCACAACGGTACCCACGATGTAATCTATTATACCGACGATACCGGAAAGGCAGCCGCAGAAGCGCTTTCAAACAACACCAGCGTATACAAGGTGAAGGTAAGCACCGACCCGGCTGCGGAAATCATTCAGGTGCATCCGGCCGGCAACGGTACAGGTTACTATCTGGCCTGGTTTACGAATAACGACTCCAAGAAAGTCTGGGGACCGAAGCAGTACTTCTACCCCATCCCGGTTGGTGCGCTCAATAACAATCCACAACTGGTCCAGAATCCCGGCTGGGAGAACGGCGCCACAAACGACGGAAACTAATTCTTTGTAATTTAGAGCGCTGAAAGCTTATTCAAAATACTGTGTGGCTCTGTGGTAAAATAAGTGAACCGCAGGGCTACACAGCGTTTTTCCCACAAAAAAACCAGGTGTAAATGAAAAATCGCGGCATTCTGCATGCCGGAAAGAAAACACAGTAAATGAAGAATAACAGATGGTCGGCCAGGTATCAGGCAATCCTGCTCTTTTTGTCCTGTTTTCTGTTTGCTTTTGGGAAGAGCAATGCACAAACAGATCCCGTCCGGTTAAAAATAATGAGTTTCAATGTATGCCGGTCGGGTGAACTGACCCGGTATTCGGTCGAGCCTTTTGTAAACCTGATCCGGCAGTACCAACCCGATATCATTGCCTTACAGGAACTGGACTATAAGACAACCCGCAATACCGGTATCGACTTTACCACCAAACTGGGGGCTGCCCTGGGAATGTTCCCGGTTTTCGGCAGGACCATTTACTATCAGGGAGGCGAATATGGTATTGGCGTGCTTTCAAGATATCCTTTTTTGTCGGTAAAAACGGAACCGCTGCCCAGCCCCGCCGGAACAAAAGAACAGCGGGCAGTTCTGATTACCGGGATCCGCCTTCCTTCCGGCCGCGACATCCGGTTCGCGAGTACCCATCTCGACCATTCAACCGATGCTATTGGCTCGGCTATGGCCGCTGCGCTCAACAATTTACTCTTGAATGATCAGACGCCCACCATCGTGGGAGGTGATTTCAATGCGCAACCGGAGTCAGGTACCATCGCCAACGTCATGCAGCCGTGGAGGCGGTTTTGCAATAACGATCCGACTGCTCCCGATAACCCGACAAAAAAGATCGACTACCTGTTTGGCTATCCAAAAGAAAAGTGCAGAACGATCAGCTATCGGGTGATTACAAGGACAGGGATTTCCGATCATTGCCCCATCGTCGCCGAAGTTGAATTTGAATAATCAGAACATGCGAAAAATTAATATCCTCATTTTACTGGCTATCAGTTTCTCTCTTTTTGCTTCCTGCGGAAAAGAAGATGACTCCCCGCCCGATCAGCCTGACGGAGGGAAAAAAGTTACGTTCCCCATTCAGCTTTATTCGCGCCTGAATAACAGTCCGCTTTTCAGCACGGACGATTTTGCTGCCGTGACCGGCCGGATCCGGACCAGTGAAAGTTATTTCACGATCCTTCACCGGGTTGATGCCGTTTATAATTCGTCCGGAATACGGAACCCATTGGTTAGCATTGCTGAGGAAACCTTAAAAATTCCGGTTTTCATCTGGAACCGTTATGCGGGCACAAGAGTTGAAGGGTCCGGCATTCTGGTCGGACAAACAATCCGCCAAATGAGAAGCATTCCTGTCAGTGACGGCTGCAGCTATTTTTCGATCCCTTTAATGGCTAACGAAAGCATCAACATGAACGTTGCCGCCATCAACTTTGAAAACGAAACCCAGTTGACAACGGGAGTGGCAATCATCAAACAGAAGTTGGACGATCAGACCGTCCTGTTCGGAATAGCCGACAAAACACTGAAAAACAGATTAAAATCTGAATTTCCCGAAACAAGTTACCATATTGGATTCATTGAAGGGAAAGATGGAAACACAAACCAGCTTATCTTTATCGTCACGAGCCTGAAATGGGCAGTGGGCGAACACCAGGAAACAACTGTCGGAACAGACGGCATTTCCTGCTTTGATATAAAAATTGAAAAATTATAACAGATGAACACAAAACGCATTTTATTTCTTTTTCTGGCCTTCCATTTTATATTCATTATTCCACGCGCCACTGCGCAGGAAACTAAAAGTACGGAACCGGTAAAGCTGAAGGTATTGAGTTATAATCTTCGCTTTGGCGAGCTGGCTTCGCTCGAAGAACTGGCAGCCTTTATCAGGGAACAAAACCCCGATATCGTCGCCTTGCAGGAAGTGGATTGCAGGACTAATCGCGACCGGGCGCCTTCACAGAACGGAAAAGATTTTGCCACCGAACTGGGTTTCCGGACAGGCATGCTGACAGCCTACGGGAAAACCATCCCCTATGCGGGCGGCTATTATGGTATCGCCATTCTGTCACAATACCCTCTGGCAAAAGTAGAACGGATCTACCTGCCGAAAACGGAGAACGGAAAAGAACAACGTGCCT
>JBFXKJ010000241.1:0-6013 GCA_050173895.1 Mangrovibacterium sp.
TTGCGAGTTTCTGTGGGACTGGAACACATCGACGACATCGTCGCTGACTTTGAACAAGCTTTGAGCAAAATATAGTACATTGCGCTCCCTGTCAGATTAGGCTGGCAGGGAGTTTAAAACCATTTGTTATGCCTTTAAATATTCCTGATAAATTACCGGCTATTGAAATCCTGCAGGCGGAAAATATATTTGTGATCGATGAAACCAGAGCAGCCCATCAGGATATCCGGCCACTCCGGATTGTCATCCTGAATCTGATGCCTATTAAGATCACCACTGAGACTGATCTGGTCAGGCTCTTGTCGAACACACCGCTGCAGGTTGAAATAGATTTCCTGAAAATCAAGGATCACCAGCACCGCCATACACCGGCAGAGCATATGAAGGCTTTTTATAAAACCTTCGATCAGATCCGCAACAAAAAGTACGACGGGATGATCATTACCGGTGCACCGGTCGAACATTTGCCTTTTGAAGAAGTCACCTACTGGAACGAGATGAAGGAGATCATGGATTGGTCGGTCACCCACTCCACTTCCACCCTCTTTATTTGCTGGGCGTCGCAGGCGGGGCTTTACCATTTCTATGGCATCCCGAAATACCCGCTGGAAAATAAAATATCGGGCGTTTTCCGGCACCGCGTTTCAGACGATAAAATCCCGATCTTCAGGGGTTTCGATGATGAATATTACGTGCCCCACTCCCGGTATACAGAAGTGAGGGCCGAAGATATCGGCAAGATCCCGGAACTGGAAATCATTTCCCTCTCGGATGAATCGGGGGTCAATATGGTACTGGCCAAGAAAGGACGGCAGTTCTTCATCACGGGTCACCATGAATACTCGCGCGATACGCTTCATACGGAATATAAAAGAGATCTGGCAAAGAACCTGCCGGTGAGTATCCCTGCCAATTATTATCCGGAGGACAATCCCAAAATGAAACCGGTTATGAAATGGAGATCGGCAGCAAACCTGCTTTTTTCCAATTGGCTGAATTATTACGTCTATCAGGAAACACCGTATAATCCGGATGAAATCTCCTGATAAAATTGATTTTTGGGAACAGGAAAAGGCATCCTGAGCCTTTCCTGCCGTTACGGTCAGACCTTAATATTTCGTTCGATTACCTGCATCAGATCAACTGGTTTAAAAGGCTTTCCCAGATAATCATTCATGCCCCACCGGTAAAAATTGCGGATATCTTCTTCGTAGATCGTTGCAGTCATCGCAATAATGGGAACCGGGTGCGACTCATTGCGTTGTTTTTCAATCCTGCGGATTTCAGTAGTCGCTTCGTGCCCGTCCATCGCCGGCATGTGCACATCCATGAGGATCAGGTCGAAAACTTCGTTTCTGAACATTTCCACAGCCTGAAGTCCGTTGCCGGCGACCTGCACCTGATGTCCCAGTTTGCTGATGTTAATCGTTGAAACTTTTTGGTTGATCACGTTGTCTTCGGCCAAAAGGATCTTCAACGGCCTTGTTTCGTGCTCACCCTGTACATCTTCCTTCACCGGCGAATTCGTTGCAGCCTGCTCCAGAGTGACTGTAAACCAGAACACGGACCCATTTCCTTCCTCACTGGTCACGCCGATCTCCCCTTTCATCATTTGCACCAGGCGTTTGGAAATAGCCAGCCCCAGTCCTGAGCCGCCGAAATTCCGGGTGGTGGAAGGATCAGCCTGTGAAAACGACTTAAACAGCTTTTTTTGATTTTCAGGAGAAATTCCTATTCCGGAATCCTGCACTTCAAAACGGATTGTGTCTTCCTGTCCGTTCGTGCGCATCATCGAAACATGGACCCGCACAAAGCCTTTTAGTGTGAATTTGATGGCATTGTTAATGAGATTAATCAGGATCTGCTTCAGACGGAAGGGGTCTCCTTCAACGTTTGTGGGGACGTCGGGGCTCATCTCAACAGAAAGTTCCAGCTTCTTTTGTTTTGCTCCGTACACCAGGAGTTTATAAACATCGTCCAGTTCATTGCGGATGTTAAAGCTGATCTTTTCAAACGAGATCTGTCCGGCTTCGATTTTCGAGAAATCAAGAATGTCGTTAATGACCATCAGCAATGTTTCACTTGAAATATCGATGATACTCAGGTACTCCCGTTGTTGATCATCCAGGTCGGTCTGGCGCAGAATGTCGATCATACCGACGATGCCGTTCAGCGGCGTCCTGATCTCGTGCGACATATTTGCCAGGAACATCGCTTTGGCGTTGGCTGCCTGTTCGGCAATATCGCGGGCCTTTTTCAGTTCTTCGCCGGCCTGTTTGAGCGAGATATGCAGTTCGGCTCTTGCCCTTAATTCTTCAGCGCTGAAGGGTTTTAGCACGTAGTCGACGGCTCCGAGGCGGAATCCCCGTACCAGGCTTTCCTCATCACGCTGTGCGGTCAGGAAAATCACCGGTGTTTCCCTGTTCATCGAACCGGCTTTGATTTGCCGGCAAACTTCAAATCCGTCAATATCGGGAAGAACAATGTCCAGCAGGATCAGGTCGAAAGCATGAGCCTGTGTTTTAGCCAGCGCCGACCTGCCATTGCGGGCCGCTGCAATGAGGTAACCATTCTCCTCCAGAATGGATTTCATCAAATCGATATTGACCGCCACATCATCAACGATCAGAATTTTCGGGTACTTTTTATTATCAGTCATATGCCTCTGCAAACTTATTCATCCACTCAATAATTTCACCAGGATTCCTGACAAGATTTGCGGCATTCAACAAAACAGCCTCTCTGGGCATTCCGTACACCGCGCAGGATTTTTCATCCTGTGCAATGCAAACCGCACCCCGCTTTTCCAAGAAAACTTAACTTTTAATTTTTGACTGAGAAAGCGCATATAGGTAAGATTAATTGTCTATTGGTTCCGGATTTAATTCGTCGCTGCTGAAAAGCTTCTCCGGGTCCACAACGAGGATGAATTCCCCGTTAACTTTGGCGACCGCCCGGATACAGTCGACGCGGAATCTTTTCCTGCCTTTGGGAGCAGCGTTCATTTCCTCTTCCGTGATATCTGCAACTTTCAGTACCTGATCAACGACCATCCCTATGTTTTGAATTCCCTCCTCCATGGCTATCATCAGGATCATAATGCAGGTATTCTCATCGGCTTCCTTTTTTGTAAGGCCAAATTTTAAACGTCCGTCGATCACCGGGAGCACTTCCCCAAACAGGTTGATCACTCCCGGATAAAAATCGGGGGCATGTGGCACCCGGGTGATGGGGACCATCTCTATAATTTTTTTTATATAACCAATATTGACCGCAAATTTCTCTTTCCCTACCAGAAATGTCAGGTATGAGTCTAATCCGGTGATGATCTGATTTTCCATTTTTACAATAAAAATTTTTGAATAATTGCCGGGACGTCTTCCCTTCAGTCTACACGACCTCAACCAGATAGTGTTCCATGAACCAAAGGTAAAACTAAATTTGAAATCTCATTTGAACGTCCAGGGAAACTTTTTATACGCTCAATTTTTTACAATTATATATTAAGTGCAATTTGGCGGTAAACGTCACCTAACAAAACGGCTTACCGGTTTGTTTTAATGACATTGCCAAAAATTTATAAATGAATTGACCGTGCTTAAAGATATCAGAAAAAGCTATGATTTTGCCCGTCTGGAAGAAGAGGGGCTTCCCGCTGAACCTTTCGCTCTGTTCCGTGTATGGCTGCAGGAAGTACTTGAAAGCGGGCAGGAAGAACCGACAGCGATGACGCTGTCAACCTGTGCCGGCGGATGGCCGGATTCAAGGATCGTACTTCTAAAGGAAATGACCAGCGACGGGTTTTCTTTTTTCACCAATTATCAAAGTGCAAAAGGGCGCCAATTATCACAAAACCCGCATGTGGCCCTGAATTTTTTTTGGTCGGCACTGGAACGTCAGGTAAGGATTAGCGGGACAGTTGTAAAGCTTACGGAGCAGCAATCGGTCGACTATTTTCGAAGCCGGCCCCGCGAAAGTCAGCTTGGCGCCTGGGCCTCCGGGCAGAGCCAGGTGATCGCCAGCCGAAAGACGCTGGAAGATCGCTACTCCTTTTTTGAAAAGCTGTATGCGGATAAAGAAATCGACAAACCCGATCACTGGGGAGGATACCGGGTTATCCCCTCCCGAATGGAATTCTGGCAGGGACGATCCGGTCGCCTGCACGACCGGATCGTCTATGAACGGGATCAGGACCGGTGGACGCGATCCAGGCTGGCCCCCTGACCTTCCCCGGGAGCTCGTCGCCGGGAAAACATTCGAAGCCAGCCCATCTATAATACGATCAGGTCGTTTTTGAGGGCGTAAATGATCACTTCCACGATATTCTTGGACCCGGTTTTCTCCATCAGGCTGGCGCGGTGTTTTTCCACCGTCCGGTCTGAAATGCAAAGCTCGTCGGCAATAATCTTGACAGGTAATCCCCTGCATGACAGCCTCAGGACTTCCTGTTCCCGTTTGGAAAAAATATTCGTCGCTACCGCTCTCTCTGCTGTTGCCTGTTTAAGTGCAGGAAATTCAAATTCCCGCTGTAGTCTTGTGGCCAGTTTACCCGATATATCCACTTTCTCTTCCGAGAGAATATTCACCAGGCGGTCATACTCCGAAAGGTTCACTTCAATCGTTTCCAGCAGGCCGATAAGAAGCGTAAATCCTCTGAACTTCTGACTGGCAGTGACATACAGTTTGCCGGGGATCTGACGGCGATCAGCAGCAATTAAGGTGATCTGCTCATCAAAGCTTTTCATCAAACCTTTGGCACATTTCAATACTTTGGTCTGAATGGAAATGAACGATTTATCATCGACAATATCTTTAAAACTCACCTTATTTAAATCGTCAGGCGTGTAACCCGTCATTTCCCTAAAGGCGTTATTGACTTCATAAATGGTTTCACCGTCAAAGATAAAGATACCATTGGGCGAAAGCTCAACCAGGGCCTGATAATTGCTTTTTCCGATATTCACCAGTTTTTCATACTTCGCCAGCCTTACTTTGATAGACTTCAGCAATTCTTCATTGCTGAATGGCTTCACAATGTAATCATCGGCTCCCAATTCCATGCCCAACCTGATATCCTCCAGGTCCGATTTCCCCGTGATATAAATAAAAGGTATTTTGTTTGTCACCGAACTATCCTCAAGGATATTGAATACCTGATACCCGTCAATGGGACTCATATTAATATCGCACAAGATCAGATCGGGTGAAAATTCATAGGCTTTCTGGATACCTTCTGCGCCGGAATTGGCGACCAGAGCATCATAACCGTAAGCCGTCAACACATTTTTTAGCGTCTTTGAAAACATCACATCATCTTCGATGATCAAAATTTTTCTAACATCCATTGCTGCGAATTTTTATATTGAAGGTTGTTCCATGATCTATCAAACTGTTCACTTCGACCGTACCGTTTAATAAATCCATACTCCTTTTCACAATAGCCAATCCCAATCCGCTTCCCGACATAAACTTCACATTGCTGCCTCTGTAAAATGGTTCAAACACACGATCGGCCTCATCCTGAGGAATACCAATCCCCGAGTCTTCGATCCGAACGTTCAGTTCTTTGTTCCGGCATTCCGCTTTCAGAACGACCTGTTCTGAAGAAAACTTCAGCGCATTACCGATTAAATTCTTCAAAATTACCGACAACAAAAACGGGTCTGTGTAAAAACGCGCAGCCTCGTGGTTTGTAACCAATAACACCCTGCTTCTGTTGTGTTCCGGAAACTGTTGAACAATTTCCTGGAACAATTCGCCCAAAACAAACTCCTCGTATTGGGCCTTCCTGTTGTTTTTGTTAAAGCTGTTTAGTAATGAAATATCGTCTACAAAGCGCGTCATCGCCTTAAGCGCTTCTTCGCACAGATAGAACGTTTCGTCCATGATTTTCCCGTCGGCAGTGAATTTCATATGCTTCAGCAATTCAATGTTCGACGAGAGAATAGCGAGAGGGTTCCTCAGTTCGTGAGAAACAGAGCTTATGATCTGCCCGGACAGATCAACAACTGTC
>JBFXKJ010000242.1:0-5965 GCA_050173895.1 Mangrovibacterium sp.
ATTGGCTTACATTATCTCCGTAGCGTTTTAAGAACCAACGGGCAATGATTGGAAAGAGAAACACGATGATCAGTCCGGAGATCAGGATAGAGACAGAAAGACGGATCCAGAACTGCGTTCCGGTGTCACCGGTAGCCATCCCGACGATCACTGCCAGTACGAGAAGGGCCAGGGTGTCGGTGATCATCGTTCCTCCGACGGAAATATTGACCGCGCGGTTTCTTGTTACGCCAAACTTACTCAGAATAGGGTAGGCGATCAGTGTGTGTGAGGCGAACATACTGGCAAGCAAAACGGAGGTGGGCGCTGAAAACCCAAGCAGGAACAAGCCGGCCAATGTGCCGGTAATCATAGGGATCATAAAGGTGTAGGCACCGAACACAAGGCTCCGGCCGCTGTTTTTCCGGAAATCGCTGAGGTCGATTTCCAGTCCCGCCAGGAACATGATATACAGCAGGCCAGCCGTTCCCGACAGAATAATGCTGCTGTCGCGCAGAAGAAGATTAAAACCGTTGGGCCCGATCACTGCTCCTGCCACGATCAGACCCAGAATGGCCGGAACCTTCAGTTTGTTCAGCAAAATAGGCACCGACAGAATAATGATGAGGATCACTAAAAATTTGACCACCGGATTGGTCAAAGGCAGGCTTGTCCCGGCAATGTTTAACAGGAGCATAGGCAATATGTTTCTGCTATATAAAGGTAAAAAAAATAGCTTTGTTCGTTTCCCTGTGCCGAAACTAAAAAAAAGTAGCTAAAATTTCCCTGCTTTTTTATCTTTATGGGCGAAATCCTAAATCCATTTTCATGGCATTGAATTATATCTGGATCTTCTTCTTCCTGATCGCTTTTGTCGTCGGGCTTTCCAAACTTCTTTTTATGGGTGATACGGAGATCTTTCCGGCTATGATGAATTCGATGATGGATATGGCTAAATCGGGCTTTGAAATCTCGTTGGGACTGACCGGAGTTCTGACCCTGTGGATGGGGATCATGAAGATCGGCGAAGAGGGCGGTGCCGTAAGGTTATTTTCCCGCATTGCCGGACCTTTTTTCAGAAAGCTTTTCCCGGAGTTAGGTAAGGACCATCCGGCCCATGGCTCGATCATGATGAACATCGCAGCGAACATGATGGGGCTGGATAACGCCGCGACTCCCATGGGACTAAAAGCGATGCAGGAAATGCAGGAATCGAATCCGGATAAAGATACGGCCAGTAATGCGCAGATCATGTTTTTGGTGCTGAATACCTCCGGACTGACGCTGATCCCGATCAGCATCATGGTTTACCGGGCTCAGGCCGGAGCCGTAAACCCCAGCGACATTTTTATTCCCATCTTACTGGCGACTTTCTTTTCATCCGTTGCCGGAATGATTGCTGTGTCCATTTATCAAAAGATTAACCTGTTCAATAAAACGATCATGGCTTATCTGGGCAGCCTCACTCTCCTGATCGCGGGCTTGATCTGGTATTTTTCCGGTCTTAAACGGGAACAGATCGCTGCCGTTTCGAATGTCGCCAGTAACCTGATCCTGTTTTCCATTATTGTATCTTTCATTCTTTTGGGGCTTCGCAAAAGGATCAACCTCTACGAGACCTTCATTGAAGGGGCGAAAGATGGTTTTAAAACGGCTGTGACCATTATTCCCTACCTGATCGCGATCCTGGTTGGGATCGGTGTTTTCAGGGCATCCGGGGCTATGGACTGGATTATTGACGGGATTGCCTGGTGTTTTGGCTTTTTCGGGCTGAACACCGATTTCGTGGGCGCGCTCCCGACGGCCTTTATGAAGCCGCTCAGCGGCTCCGGTGCCCGCGGTATGATGGTTGATGCGATGAAGGTCTTTGGGCCTGATTCGTTTGTTGGACGTCTTTCGTGTATTTTGCAGGGGGCAACGGATACCACGTTCTATATCCTGGCCGTCTATTTTGGTTCGGTCGGTATTAAAAATACCCGCTATGCGCTCACCTGCGGGTTAATTGCCGATTTTGCAGGCATCGTCGCTGCGATCTTTATGGGCTATCTGTTTTTCCACTGATGCTATTCTGTGCCCAATACCTGATTGGACGAGTTCGGCGAGATGATCAGGTAAGAATAGTTTTTCTTTTCGTCGTCCATGATACTGGTTACATCGGCAAGATCGCCCGGGAACGAAGACACCGAACCTTTGCGTGGCTGAACCAGGACCAGCAGATCGGTTTCGACAAACTGGCTGCTAAACTGCTTCATTTCGGTAAAGACATTGACCGCTTCAAATTCAAAGCTGTTTTTTATCCCTTCGTATTCGAGTGTGTTGCGAATTGCATCGACCGTTCTCCGGTCGCTGTAAAATTTCCCTGAGATATTCAGGTTTTTGGTCAGCAACGAAATTTTACGCAGCCAGTTTTGAAACCCGTATTCCTTGTCGGAGTGGGGCGGGCAGATCACCTGCAGGGAAGTTTGCTGGTATAAAGGCAGGGCCGGCTTGTAAAAAAACAGCAGCTTATTGGTTGAATTCATCAAATGTTGCATCAGGTTACCGAAGATCACGTCCGAAAACCTGGATTTCGGGGAGGTTCCAAGCACCAGGTCGGTGGCGGCAATTTCGGTGATGACCCTTCTGATCCCGCTGGCAACGTTTTGGTCGAGCGTGGTAATGACCTCAATTTCCCGTTCTGTTTCAGCTCCGTGTAATTTGAGCTGCTGCAGTGTCTGGCGGGTTTCCGCCAGCTTTTGCCGGGCCAGTTGGTTATCGTTTACAACCGAGAGCACATAAACCGGAACATTGTTCCTGGGTTCGGAAATGTTCAGGGCAAAATCGGTTAAAGCAGTCATCGTCGCCGGATTGGAGATCGTCACCAGAACCCGGTCATACTCGCTCTCAGGAAGCGGCATGATTTCGGTCGAGCGTTCAATGGCCAGCTTTCTTCCTGCATTTTCGGTGATCAGGCTGGAGGCAATGCAGGATAGCAGGATCAGGATAATCGTTCCGTTCAGAATGTGCAGGTCGAGGATTCCCATATTGTACCCCACGGTGATCACCGCCAGTGCGGCTACCGCGTGTGAAGAACTTAACCCGAAGATCAGCTGCCGCCGGGATGCGGAATAATGGAGAAAATATCCGGTTGTGTGAGCGGCGATCCATTTCCCCAAAAATGAAACGACCGCCAGGGTAAGGGCAATCCAGAGGGTCCTTGGTCCTGAGAAAAGTGCATTCAGGTCGATGATCATTCCGACGCTGATTAGAAAAAACGGGATGAACAGTGAATTCCCCACAAATTCGATTTTATTCATGAGCGGCGATGTTTTCGGAATCAGCCGGTTCAATACCAGTCCCGACGTAAATGCGCCGATAATCGGTTCCAGTCCGGCAAGCTCAGCGAGAAAAGCCGAAAGAAACACGGTCGCCAAAACAAAAATGTAGTGGGAATAACGTTCATTTTCAATTCTTTTCAATACCCACTTCGCCATAATGGGGATCAGGCGGAACATGATCAGGAAGAAGATAAAGAAGGATACCCCCATGCGGACCCACATGCCCCAACCGCCGCTTTGTGTATGGACCCCGTGTACGATCGCCAGGTTAATGAGCACGGCTGTGTCGGTGATGATCGTTCCTCCCACGGTAATCGCGACCGATTCATCTTTCGTGAGGTTCATTCTGCTCACGATCGGATAGGCGATCAGCGTGTGGGTCGAAAACATACTTGCCGTGAGCAGGCTGGTAAGATATCCGTAGCCGAGAATAAAATAGCATACGGGAAAGCCGATCAGGAGCGGAAGTGTGAAGGTAAGCGTTCCAAAAAGGATACTTTTGTTCCGGTTTCCCGAGAATTCGTCCGGATCCAGTTCCAGTCCTGCCAGAAACATGATATACAGGATTCCAATGGTGGAAAAGAGGACAACCGCTTCATTTTGTGCAATCAGGTTAAATCCCTGCGGACCGATAATGATCCCGGAAATGATCAGCACAATAATCCCCGGCACCCGGATGCTCCTCAGAAGAAAGGGAGCTAAAAGAATAATGATCAGGATGACCGTGAAACTAAGCACTGAATTTTGAAAAGGCAGTGTAAATTCTTTCGCAAGATGTTCAATAAATGGATCCATAATTAGCTTTCCGCGTCATACACCTGTACTCTTTTCCATAAATGCCCGTATTGTTCGATAAATTTAAGGTGAACGGGATGGGTTTGGTAACGGTCCTGATCGTCCCGGTTTTCAAAGACCGCCAGGTAGGAGTAAGTAAAGGAATCGTCCACAACTTCCCGTGTTGACGGAACTGCTTTACCGACGTGGCTCATTTTGATTTCCGGAATTGAAATCAGCATCTTCAGTCCTTCTTCGAAAAGACGGCAGGCAGCCGGGTCATCCGGGTTCTTCAGCCAGAAAAAAACATGATGAATCATGGCCTGTTCCAGCTTCACTTTCAACTCCGCGCCCCTGACCGTCCCTGTCAGCAGCGACAGGCCCACCAGACCTGTTCCTGCCGTGAGCTGTTTGAAAAAATGTCGTCGGTCCTTCATTCTTTTATTTTTGGTTTATAATTGATCAACGGTTTGTTTAAGTCTGACCAGCTTCGTGAGCAGGTTCTCAAGCAGATCAAGACGAAGCATGTTGGCGCCGTCCGATTTTGCAGATGCCGGTTCCGGATGGGTTTCAATGAAAATGCCGTCCACGCCTGCCGCAATTCCTGCCCGGGCTATGGTTTCGATCAGATCGGGTCTTCCTCCGGTTACACCGCTGCTTTGATTTGGCTGTTGGAGCGAATGCGTAATGTCAAGTATCACCGGACAGTTGTTCTTTTTCATTTCCGGTATTCCCCTGTAATCGACCACCAGGTCCTGATATCCGAAGAATGTTCCTCTTTCCGTGATCATCACGTTGTAGTTTCCGCTCTCGCGTATTTTATTCACTGCGAACTGTATGGCATCGGGCGACAAAAACTGTCCTTTTTTGACATTCACAACTTTCCCGGTTTCGGCTGCTGCCACCAGAATGTCGGTTTGCCTGCACAGGAATGCGGGGATCTGCAAAACATCGACATAAGCTGCCGCAAGCCTGGCCTCCTCCGCCGAATGGATATCGGTCACGGTCGGTATGCCAAACTTCTCTCCGACAGACCGGAGAATACCAAGGGCCTTTTCATCGCCTATTCCGGAGAAGGAATCGAGCTTTGAGCGGTTTGCTTTCCGGTACGATCCTTTAAAGACAAACGGGATCCCGAGGCGGTCTGTTATCCTTGTAATGACCTCCGCAATGTCGAAGGCCATCTGTTCTCCTTCAATCACACACGGACCCGCCAGGAGAAGGAAGTTTTGTCCTTCGTGTTTTATATTTGGAATCATCTTTTTTCTACGAAGATATAAAAAAGTTATGAGCAGCATGTCCTGAAGGGGAAACCGCATTCAAAAAAAGCTTCGACAAGCAGTTGCTCCGCCTGCTGCCGGATCGTACACCCAGCCTCTGTTGAGTTTATGTTAATTTTTACGAATGAAATCATTAAATATTCCCAGGCCTGCATTATTTTCCGCCTGGTGATAAACTAATGGTGATTATTGTTCGTTATTAACATGTCTTCCCGGCCCCGGAAAGGGCCCGCCTAAAAAAGCCAGAACAGCACAAGGGGAGCAGACTGGTGTATGCACTGCTATTCCAGGCTGGAATGGCTGATGCATGCGAATAATAACATTTGTTTATGACTGAAATTGCAGATAACAGAATAAAAGAACATAGCCTGGAAAACAAGAAAACGACAGTTGTTGATCTGTCCGGGCAGATCATAAGCTCTGTTTCTCACGAACTGAGGAACCCTCTCGCTATTCTCTCGTCGAACATTGAATTGCTGAAGCATATGAAATTCACTGCCGACGGGAAAATGATGGACGAAACGTTCTATCTGTGCGAAGAAGCGCTTAAGGCGATGACGCGCTTTGTAGACGATATTTCATTACTAATCAGCTTTAACAAAAACAACAGGTAGG
>JBFXKJ010000243.1:0-5962 GCA_050173895.1 Mangrovibacterium sp.
GATGTAGTCAGTGTGATCAGGAAGATCCCGCGGGAGAAAGTGCTTATTGTGGACCGGTATTCGGAGGAGCTGAAAGATTACCCGGTCGTTTATCAGGAATATGACCAGGATATCCGCGATGCCCTTTCCGAAGCCTTACCCTACCTGAAAAAGTACAGGCGGTTAAACCTGATTTTCCCCCGCCAGGAGTATTATCCTTCTTACATTAAAAAAGGATTTATTATTTTCTGCCAGGTAAATCAATTCGAATACCGGGTTCTTGAGTCTCCGGAGGAAAAGCTTGTATCGGCCGGTGAAATTTACGTGGTGGTCTCGGATAATGATCTCTATGAACTGATCAAAAATATCAAAAAGCGTGGCTGGCAGCCCGGCAACCAGATTGGTATTATCTCCTATAATGAAAGTCCGGTAAAGGAGATCCTCTGCGATGGTATTGCCACAATCTCGACCAATCATGACGAAATTGGCAAAATCGCCGCAGAGATGATCTTAAGGAAAGATTTCAGGCGGATCAAATGTCCGTTTGAGTTTATCCACAGGGAATCTCTTTAGCAGCGAAACGTGCATTTATTTTAAACATTTCCTTTCGAAGGGTGTTTGTCATGGAGCAGGCACCTATCCGGCATCCGGTAATTTATGACCTAAAAAATCTGAGTTTATTATGCAGAAAGAAGATGCAGCCCACGCTCTTCCGCACAGGAAAATCAATATCTTGATTGCGGAAGATGAAGAATATAATTACCTGTATATCGCGGAAATTCTAAGCCTGTACAATGTCCATATTTTGAGGGCCTATGACGGGAAAATGGCGCTGGATCTTTGCATCTCGCATCCGGAACTTCATCTGGTGCTGATGGACGTGCGGATGCCGGTGATGGATGGTTACGAAGCGACCCGAAGGATCAAGCAAATACGACCCTCTCTCCCGGTTATTGCACAGACTGCTTACGCCCTTGACTCAGACAGGAGGCAGGCGCTCGATGAAGGGTTTGACGACTACCTTACCAAACCGGTGTGCAATGCTCTCCTGCTGGAGCTGATTGAGAAATATACACCGGGAAACCTCGCCCTGAAACGGACAGGGAAATAAGCTTATACGTATATCATTTTACGGGTCATCCCGCCGTCCACGATAAAATTCTGAGCTGTGACAAAGCCGATTCCCTGACCTCCTCCGGTTATTACAATATTCTTCTTCATCACACAAAAGTTAGGTTTCCGACAAGATAAAGAAATTTTAACCAACAAACAGCAGATAATTTTGTAACTTTCACGTAAAATGCCGTGGCTTAAACCCGGATAAATGTATTACCAAATATACCTGATGCTCGATGGAAACAAAAATACATTGGTATAAGAAATGGTACGAAAGTCAATATCAGCTTTTTTCCGGGGATCAGCAAATCGGGGAAATCAGCCCGGTTGCGTTCAGCAGCAAGACAATCGCCTGTATGAACGGGAAAAAATACATCTTCCGCCCTGAGGCATTTCTGCTGCGTAAAATCGATATCTATGATTCTGCCACCATGGAACGGGCGGGAAAAATTTATTTTAAAGGCACTGGGATCAGGGGTGTCATTACCCTCAATACTGGTGAAAGCTTTCAGCTCCGGTGCAGTAATCTCTTTACAGGCCATTGGGCTATTCTTCGTAACCACCGGGAAATCCTGGTCTATACCGGCAACTATATGGAAGGACACATCCGAACCGATTTATCCCATCCGGTGTTAGTGCTTGCCGGACTTTATGCCTCCATTTTTCAGTGGAGGAAGCTTATCCTGTTGCTCATCATTATCATTCCGCTGATCCTGATTTTGATCAGAACCCTGTAAAAAAACAAAGCACGGGCGTGTCCTCTGCCTGTGCTTCGATTCAGCGGTATTAACTCTTATTTTGGAAGTTGCATGCCGCGCTCACGCGCCATCTTCTCAAGCTTTTTCTGAAAATTTGATTTTTGTACCGGCTTCTTTTTATTGGTATGGATCTGAACTCTGATCTTATCCTCATCGATGAAGCGCTGAAAAAGAAACATTTGCCCGATCGTGATCAGGTTGGCCAGGAAATAATAATAACTCAGTCCTGCCGGGTAACTGTTCAGAATAAACAGGAACATCACCGGCATCATATACATCATTGTCTTCATTCCGGGCATGGTTTGTCCGGAAGTAGCCTGCGAATTCAGCTTTGTGGAAAGAATCGTGGTAATGGTCATCAGCAAACAGAAAAGACTGACGTGATCGCCATACAAGGGGATCGTGAAAGGCAGGTTCAGAATCGAATCGTACGAAGAGAGGTCAGTTGCCCAAAGGAAACTTTCCTGCCTCAGTTCGATGGAAGCCGGGAAAAAGAAAAACATGGCAAAAAGGATCGGCATCTGCAGGATCATCGGCAAACAGCCTCCCATCGGATTTACGCCTGCCTTTTTATATAATGCCATCACGGCCTGCTGCTTTTCCATGGGTTTATCCTTGCCAAACTTTTCATTCAGCTCATCCATTTCCGGTTTCAGCGCCTTCATTTTGGCCTGCGACAGATAGGACTTATAGGTGAAGGGAAGAAGAATTAATTTGATAAAGATGGTCAGCAGCAAGATAATGATACCAAAGTTACCAATATAGTTCCGCAGGAAATTAAATACCGGGATCACCAGATAGCGGTTCACCGGGCGCAGAATAGAATAACCCAGGTTGATCAGCTTGTCGAGCGAAAGATCGTATTGTTTCAGCGTCTGATAGTGGTTAGGGCCAAAATAAAGGCTCATGCCGTAATTCTGGGTCTGCTTGCTCTCATAAGGTAAAGCGATATCGGCATAGAAATCGCCGACAAAGCGGTTACTTTCTTCGTGATAGGCATATTTGACCTGTGCATTGGGGAAGCCCTCATCGGCGATCAGCGTGGAATTGAAAAACAGGTGTTTAAAGCTGATCCATTTCACGCGGGTAGTCAGGTTTTCCTCCGTTGTTTTCGCAGCACTCAGCTTTTCGACATCGTCCTCAAAGAACTTATAGTTTACCGAGGTATAATTATCTTCTCCGTACTTTGACTTCTTTTCGAGTCGCGGACCGGCCTGCGCCCAGGTGAAATTCAAATAATTTGAGTTGGCTGCAATGATTTGACCGAGCCCGACCAGTTTCACATCAAAGTCGACCATATACGAATTATGCTTCAGCGTGTAACTGTATTCCAGATAGGCATCCGGACTTGCCGCCAGCCTCATTTGCAGGGCTTGCTGTTCACCGGGATTCTCTTCGTTGTACTTCTCATTTCCTTCCTTTCCTTTCTTCACCTGCGGACCGCCAGCCTCCAATACCGCATCTTCGGTTGAAGGGATAAAGAAAAGGTCATCGGTACGGATACTTCTGTTTTGTGCAAAAAAGTTCAGTCCGAATGAGTTCTCCGGACCATCGAACAGGATCAGCGGACGGGAATCATAGGTTTTATAATCCTTTAATTCAACCGAGTAAATCTTTCCTCCCTTGGTCGATACCCTGATTTTCATCAGGTTATTTTCGAGTGTGATGAATTTCTCTTCCCCGGAAACAGCAGCGCCAAACGCACCGAAACGATCCGCATTTTGAGCCATCCTGACCGAGTCGGAAAGAACCGTTGCAAGGGTATCTTCCTTCTGATTTTTTTCCATCTGACTCTGAGCCTGCACTTCCTGCTGATGCAGCATTTCTACCCTGGCAACCGAATCCTGGCGCTGCTTGATCGCTTCCAATTCCTCCCGGGAAGGTTTGCTCAGATAACTAAATCCTATTAAAACCGCAAAGATCAGAACAATTCCGATGATTGTATTTCTATCCATAAACGCTTCTTCTATAAAAATTAATTCATTGCTGCCTTCACAAAAGCGACAAACAGGGGATGGGGACTCAATACGGTGCTGGAATATTCGGGATGATACTGAACGCCGACGAACCATTTATGGTCCGGGATTTCCACCACCTCGACCAGGTTCGTGTCAGGATTGATCCCGACGGGCTTCATTCCGGCCTTTTTGAAAGCATCAAGATAATGATTGTTAAATTCATACCGGTGACGGTGACGTTCATTGATCTCCGTCTGCCCATATGCTTTGAACAGGTTCGATGTTTTATCCAGGATCCGGCACAGGTATGCTCCCAATCTCATTGTTCCTCCCTTCTCAGTGATTCCCTTTTGTTCTTCCATCAGATCGATCACCGGGAACTCCGTTTTTTCGTTCATTTCGGTCGAATCGGCTCCCTCCAGATGAAGGACGTTCCTGGCAAATTCGATCACAGCCATTTGCATTCCGAGACAGATTCCAAGGAAGGGAATGTTTTTCTCGCGGGCATACCGCACCGCAAGCACTTTTCCTTCCACGCCGCGGTGCCCGAAGCCGGGGGCGACGATAATTCCTGAAAGTCCGCTCAGCATTTGCTCCACATTATCGGCATCCGTTTTTTCCGAATGGATCAGTTTAAGATTGACTCTCACCCGATTCTGCGCTCCGGCATGGATCAGCGCCTCCATAATCGATTTGTAAGCATCCTGCAACTCCACGTACTTCCCGACAAGTCCTATCTTTACTTCTCCTTCCGGATGCTTATGCTTATAAAGAAATTCATTCCAGTCGTCCAGTTGCGGCTCACTCCGCAAAGGAAGTTTTAGTTTCTTGAGTACCGTGACGTCCAGTTTTTCCTCCAGCATCTTAATAGGCACTTCGTAAATAGTCGGGACATCGATCGACTGCACGACCGCGTTAATCTCCACATTACAGAACAAGGCCACTTTTTTCCGGAGATTGATATCCAGGTCATGTTCTGTACGAAGTACCAGCACGTCAGGTTGGACCCCGTTTTCCAGCAACATCTTCACCGAATGCTGGGTTGGCTTTGTCTTTAGCTCACCCGAGGCGGCCAGAAAGGGCACAAGAGTCAGATGCACCACCAGCGCATTATGTCCCAGTTCCCATTTTAACTGCCGCACGGCTTCAATGTATGGAAGAGATTCGATGTCCCCCACTGTGCCACCGATTTCCGTGACCACGATATCATAATTCCGCTTGGTGCCGAGAAACTTTATTTTCCGTTTGATCTCATCGGTAATATGGGGGATGATCTGCACGGTCTTCCCGAGATAATCACCCCGTCTTTCCTTGTTGATCACCGACTGATAGATCCGGCCGGTGGTCACGTTATTTGCCTGGGAAGTATGCACGTTCAGAAAACGTTCGTAATGTCCCAGGTCCAGATCAGTTTCGGCTCCATCCTCCGTTACAAAACATTCACCGTGCTCATAGGGATTGAGCGTTCCGGGGTCCACATTAATGTAAGGATCCAGTTTTTGAATGGTCACAGAATAGCCCCTGGCCTGCAATAACTTGGCCAATGATGCGGCCAGAATACCCTTGCCCAGGGAAGAGGTTACACCTCCGGTCACGAAAATATACTTGGTTGCTGACAAGACTGAAAATTTTATATTTTTTAAAACGCCAAAGTTAAGCAATAAAACCATTTCGGTTCAAAAAATTTTTCAACCGGTGGCGCTTTAAATAAAGAAATAAAAAAACCCGCCGGAACCAGCGGGTTTATATCGGATTAATCTTCCTCCTCCATGTCATCGATGATTCGGATCTTCTCCCTCAGCAGTTCAATCTTCTCCTGCGTATTCTGAATCTTTTTGTTCACATCATCGATCAGCGACTCTGCATTTTTCGTATTGGCAAAGAAGCCGATATTATTATTGAGCAAAGCCAGGTCATTTTCCATTTGCTTCAACCGTGTGACATACTTGTCCCGCTCAAAACGCATTTTATTCTGACCTTTTCCGGTTACGGAAAAATTAGTCATTTTGCTTTTAAATTTCAGCAGATTCCTTTTCTGCTCATCTATTTTCAGGTGATCGAAATGCGCATTGACCGCATTCTGAATTCATTCTGAATGGCATCTTTATCCCTGAAAGGTACGTGCCCGATCTCTGTCCACCTCTGCTGAAA
>JBFXKJ010000244.1:0-5942 GCA_050173895.1 Mangrovibacterium sp.
GCTGACGCCATGCGCCCCTTGCATCAACATCAGGTCAATCTTTTGGATAAATGGCGTCAGGTAAATGATGGGAGAAATCAGGAAGAAGCTGACTCCATCCTCTTGAGTTGCTTCGCTGTATTAATGCCATTGCCGGCGCAATTGGATATACGGGCTAACATCTTCGATATTTATTAAGTGTCCGGTCGCCCTTTGCAATCGGAACACCTCCGTATGATGTAAAACACCTTGTGCCACTACCCAAATGACCGATAGATTGCTAACTTTGCTTTCAAACAAACTGGTGATGAGCTTGACAATTTCGCAACCTTCTAAACTTAATCTATATGCAAATGAAACGAGCATTTTTATTATTCTTCGTGCTCTGTGCAATCGGGACGCACGGGCAGACCCAAGACCCGCTTAAAAATGTGGTGATCACGTCAGGCGAAGGGAAAACGCAGGTTAGCGCCAATGAAAACGGGCAGTTACAGGTAAATGTAGCTCCAAAAGATGCCCTTAAATTTAAGGCCAGAGGACTGGTCCGTTACAGCGATTTCGGCGCCCGGGGCGACGGCAAAACCGATGATATGGATGCGATTGCCGCGACTCACGCATTTGCCAATCAGCATGGCCTGGTGGTGAAAGCCGACGATAAAGCAACATACTATATCGGAGGAAGGGAGCGTACCGCGGTCATCCAGACCAATACCGATTTCGGCAAAGCGGCATTCATCATTGACGATACCAATGTGCAAAACAGGAATGCATCTGTATTTACGGTCAGCTCCAACCTGCAGCCATTTAAACCGGAAGGGATAGCTTCGCTGAAGAGGAATCAAAAGAAAATCGGCATCTCCCTGCCCGGGCCCTGCCTTATCACCATCACCAATTCAAACGTAAAACGGTACATCCGGTACGGGTTGAATCAAAACAACGGGTCTTCGCAGACCGATATTTTCGTTGTCGATAAGGGCGGGAATGTCGACATGAACGCTCCCATTATCTGGGACTTCGATCAAATCACCGATATCACTGTTCTTCCTGTTGATGAGAAGACCCTGACCATTACCGGCGGGCGTTTTACCACCATTGCCAATCAGGCTGACTCAAGGTACACCTATTACAACCGCAACATCGCCATCAGGCGGTCCAATGTCGTTGTCGACCGGCTGGAACACCGCATTACCGGTGAGGGAGATCATGGCGCACCCTATGGCGGTTTCATCAGTGTCGGTGACTGCTGCTACGTAACGGTTAAGAATACAATCCTCACGGGACATAAAACATACCGCACCATCGGCGCGGCAGGGAAGCCTGTTTCCATGGGCACATACGATCTTTCGGTGAACCGCGCACTGAACGTGTCGTTCGTGAACTGCAAACAAACAAACGACATCAACGACGCCACTTATTGGGGAATCCTCGGCTCAAATTTCTGCAAGAACCTGTTGTATGACAATTGCACCTTTTCCCGCTTCGATGCCCATATGGGCGTTGCCAATGCCACCATCCGCAACTCAACCCTGGGACACATGGGCATTAATGCCATTGGTACCGGGACATTCACCGTGGAGAACTCCACCATTCGCGGAAGGAGTCTGATCAATCTGCGTCCTGATTATGGCAGCACGTGGCAGGGCGAATTCATTATCCGCAACTGCACGTTCGTGCCGGCAAACGGAAAGCCGGCCAGCGCGGCCCTCTTCAGCGGATCGTATTCCGGTCAGCATGATTTTGGCTATACCTGTTACATGCCGGAGCGGATCACCATTGAAAATCTCCGTATCGACGATTCCAGTCATCCGGAAAATTACCAGGGGCCGGCTATTTTCACCGACTTCAATCCGCAAATGAAAGATGATTCTTACCAGGAGAAGTTCCCTTACGTCAAAACCAGGGAAGTGATTCTGAAAAATGTGACCACCGCAAGCGGCAAGCCTTTAAGAGTGAGTGATAATCCCTGGATGTTCAGGGATGTGAAGGTGAAGACCGATTAACCTGCAAATCTGCATCCAAACCGGCTCCGTAATTGACTGCCGGCAGAAGCTTTTACCTCTGCCGGCAGTCAAAAATCATTTCTTTATCCTGAATCTCCATTGTTTCCTGCAATCGAAACAATGATAATGCCGCCGGAAAAACGGCAAGAAGGCGTAAATGAACAGAACGACGGCAACTGAAAACAAATTCGGTTCTTTCGCTTCTTTTATATTCTCTGAACCACAGTAGGGGCATCTGTTTTTCTCAGCCTTTGAATGGATAAAGTAAGATTCTATCTTTTTGCTTCCCTGTGTCTTACCTTCACAGATATAACCGCCTTTTTGCAGTATTTTTAATCCTGCTTCATAGTCTTTTTCTGCGACTAAAATCTTAACTCCGCCGATAGCCCCGGAATAAAAGTTGTTAACCTGAGCAGTCAACTCATCCCGGATTAATACCCCGATTCCCTGCGATTCAAGATACCCCTTGGCGAGATGTGCTTCGTGAGGATAGGTGAATGTTAAAATAGTTTTCCAACTGTCCATAATTGAGTATCCTGTTTCAGCTTTCCGGTTTAATAATCGGGATCAGTACCGTGTAAATTGGTAAAAGAACTGCAGCAAAAACATTGCTGAACAATCCGCTTTGTTCAAAAGGCCCCCCAAGCGCATAGGCCCAGACGACAAACGACAAAGTGGAAATAATTAACTGCGTGGATTTTGAAACTTTCAATACCCGCCACAGATAGAGCGGGGTTAACACCAGACAGAGGGCAAAAACGAACCAGCTGATCCATTCGGCAACAGATTGCGTATTGGTGATATTCACAAGCGTGAGATATAATCCGACAATTTCGGCCGGAATATACTTTAGCAGCCGGTTAAAGTAATCGTCTTTACTTTTGGCGTTTAGGGCAGTGGCGTCTTTTTTTTCCCGTGGTTCTTCTTTTTCCGCATATTCCTTTGAAGATGCGGTCGACTCGTCAAGATCATAAAAACCACGCAAGTCTTTTTCGGTGATTATTTGTCTTCCCATGTCGGTTTGTTTTTAACGAAATTTACGCCAACCCGGTGAGAATTCAAACACAAGTACATAGAAAATCTTAATAATGACGGTAACTTTGAATAAAACAAGTGTATGAAGCGGCTTGCAGTTATAACAGGTATCCTTTCCGGATTTCTTTTTGGTGTGGCTACGCCGTTCAGTAAGCTGCTGCTGAACGGAATGAATTCCTTTCAATTAGCTGGCTTGCTCTATTTAGGTGCTGCCCTGGCCATGCTGCCGTATATATTCCGAAAAAATAATAACCTGAAAGCACTGTTTCAGCCGGGTAGCCGCGCAAAAACCGCCGGCATCATTTTCTTTGGAGGATTCGCGGGCCCCTTGCTCTTACTGGCCGGCCTGAGGACGGCAAATGCAGCTTCGGTATCAATCTGGCTGAATATGGAACTGGTGGCTACAGCGATTATGGGCGTGCTGCTCTTTAAAGATGCGCTCGACCGCAGCACATGGACCGGAGTTGCCTTAACGCTTCTGGCCGGTATCATCACCACGCTGGGCGAAGGCGCAAGCGGTATCGCTTCAGGCTTGCTGATAACCGCGGCCTGTGCCTGCTGGGCCGCAGACAACCACTTAACGGCCATTTCCGATGGCGCTTCTCCCCAAACCGTAACCTTTGTAAAAGGAGCAGTGGCCGGTTCTGTCAATTTAGCGATCGGATGCATCATCGCCGGGCAGATCGTGGTGCTCGAAAGTATCATCCCCGCAGTTATTGTCGGGGTTTTCGCATACGGGATCAGTATTGTGCTCTATGTCACGTCGGCGCAAAATATCGGGGCAACACGAAGTCAGATCCTGTTTTCGACTGCACCCCTTTGGGGAGTGATTTTGTCGTACTGGTTTGTTCACGAACCGTTTCAATGGGTTCACCTCATCTCGATTGTCCTTTTAGCGCTGGCCGTTGTCATTACGAACTTATTTTCTCATCAACACCGGCATACGCATGTGGCAATGGAACATATTCACTACCACAGGCATGATGACGGACATCATTACCATACGCATGAAGGGGAAGCAGTTCCGGATGGTAAGTGGCATTCGCATTTTCATGTCCATCAGGCGATCACACACGACCATCCTCACGACCCGGATCTGCACCACCGCCATGAACATTTTCACCACTCCTGAAATCGGGCTGTCACAAGGAGTATTTAATAGTTGATTAAAACTTTTCCTACTCTATTTAAAATCACGGTAATCGTTAATTGTAAAAATGCAGCCGTTTTTTATCAGTTCGTCTGACGGATGTGCAGTTGTAATCCCTATTACATCGATTCCTGCCTGTAGCGATGCAATCACTCCTCCGAGAGAATCTTCAATGACAATACAGTCTTCTTTTTTTAATTTTAATTTGTCCAAAGCAATATGAAAGATTTCAGCGTCGGGCTTTCCTCTTACAACCTCGTGACCACCGGTTATTGGTTGAAAATAATCTTTAATGCCTAACCCATTCAGTATAAACTCGATATTGGGAGCATCACCCATGGTGGCAAGTGAAATCCCATATCCTGAAACCTTTAGTTTTTGCAGAAATGAGGTCAGTCCCTTAATTTCTTCCAGGTAATCTTTATATAAATCCCTGTAGGTTTGTTCCTTTTCCTGTCCCAGTGATTTCATCTGCTCGTCCGGAATACCATCTCCAAAAAACCGCCTGATCATTTCGTCGATATTTCCATGGTTTTGGGCCTGAAAGTCTTCGGGCGCCAGATTGACTCCATGATTGCTTAAAAATGTGAGCCACGCTTCTTTATGAAACGGGATGCTATCGGCCAGGGTACCATCCATGTCAAATATGACCGCTTTTTTGTGCTTTAATCTGTCCATGAGCGCAATTTCATCGAAAATATCGAATTTCCTAAATTTTTCATTAGAAATGATGATGGTTTTTTATCTTTAGAGTCCGGCTTCTTAGGTGGAGAGGGTTTCCTCAATTGCTATAAATCTGAACACAATGGAAAGAAGAGATTTTGTAAAATTGGCAGGAATAGGCGGGGCATCGCTGGCCCTCGCCTCGCCGGGAAAGAGGCTTTGGGGCAATAACGTACCGGCTGAACAGGCTATCCGGATAAATCCTGTTCCAAAATTTGAATTGTCACCCTGGCTTTATATGCAGTTCATGGAGCCGCTCGGGGTTACCGACAGTTCGGTCGAAGCGGCATGGAACCACGAAACCGACAGTTGGAGAAAAGATGTGGTCGAGGTCACCAAAGAGCTTGCTCCGGCAATGGTGAGATGGGGCGGATTACTGAGCGCCTATTACAAATGGAAGGAAGCGGTTGGTCCCCGGCACCGGCGAATTCCCATGCGAAACCTCGTTTGGGGCGGGGTAGAAAGCAACCAGGTGGGAACGGCCGAGTTTGTCGACTTTTGCAGGCAGGTGGGAGCCGACCCGCTCATCTGCGTGAACTTCGAATCGGAAGGCTATGCCAACTGGGCGAAAACTTCCAAAGGAGAAGTCCGGTTTGCTGATGCCCGGGAGGCTGCCGAATGGGTGGATTATTGTAATAATCCCTCCAACAGGGAACGGATTGCGCATGGTTTTAAAAACCCCTTTGATGTGAAGATATGGCAGTTGGGAAATGAGACGTCATACAGCAAAGAGCGCTTCGATCTAAACAAGGCTGCCCAGAAGACGATTGAATTTTCCAAGGCGATACGGGCAGTGGATCCGTCGGTCAGGCTCATCGGGTGGGGCGACAGCGGCTGGGCAAAGCAAATGATCGAGACGGCCGGCGATCATTTTGACTATGTGGCCTTTCACCACATGTTCGATCCGGGTCACGAAAACAGCAATTCGATTGTCTTTGACAATGAATACCGGAAAAATCCGGAGGCCGCCTGGGAGGTCCTGATGGACGGCTACAAAGCGCATGAACAGAAAATACTTCGGATCCGGGAAGAGGTCGCTCCTTTCGGGAAGCCGC
>JBFXKJ010000245.1:0-5919 GCA_050173895.1 Mangrovibacterium sp.
CTCTGAAAATCATTTTATGCAGAAATGGGGGGATTGGGAACTAATCCGTATTTATTTTCTGGCAGCGGTGCGCTCGGAAGCACAGGGAAAGGAAAAAAGACAACAGCTTATCGCAGGGAATGGCTACTTTGAACTGCTGCAGGAATTTGCCATCACCCAAAAAATCATTCATACCGAGTTCGCGGCAGCCGCAAAACTCGAATCGCTCCTGTCCGGTTCCAATCTGCTGGAGCGGGAAAAGGAAATGGACCGGCTGAGCTGGGAAGCCATCGACGAGATTAACCGGTTTGAATACTTTAGTATTGATGTTCTTTTAGGCTATTTTCAAAAGGTGCTGATCCTGGAGCGATGGAAGGACATCTTCAGCAGGAAAGAGACGGAGGGGCTTGGTGAAATGGCGGGAAGACTCATTCATCTGTGAAAGCGACGCCGGAAAATCCGGCGGTATGATCAGGAATCCGGAATTTAAAAAACCAAAACATGGAAAAAGACATAAAAATAATCAGCCGGGGAAAAGTGACAGCCATCGTGGGCAATCTGGTCGAGGCAGTCGTAGACGGGCCGCTCATCCAGAACGGTATCTGCTTTTTTCTGCACCATGACAAGGAGATCATGGGAGAGGTCATCAAAACGGAAGGGAATAAGGCCTTTGCCCAGGTGTTTGAGTCAACCCGGGGCTTTCATACCGGGATGGAAGTGCTCTTCTCGGAAGTGATGCTCGAGGTTCAGCTTGGACCTGGATTACTCACGCGGAATTTGGATGGCCTGCAGAACGACCTGGATAAGATGGAAGGTGTATTTCTGGAACCCGGGGCGCGGACATTTCCCCTTGACAGGGGATCGCGCTGGGAATTTAGCCCGCTGGCCAAACCGGGCGACTTTGTTCATGCCGGCGACTGGCTTGGCGAGGTCCCGGAATACCATATCCGCCATAAGATCATGGTCCCCTTTAAATTTAAGGGACCCTGGGAAGTGGAATGGATCGCGGCTGCGGGCGAATATGGGCTGACCGAAACCATCGCTAGGCTCACGGACGAATCGGGGCAAACAAAGGAAGTCTCGATGGTTCAAAGCTGGCCGGTGAAAATACCCATCACCGCCTACCGTGAAAAACTCAGGCCGGGAAACCTTTTTGAGACGGGCGTGCGGGTGATCGACACCATGAATCCCAT
Organism: Mangrovibacterium sp.; assembly: GCA_050173895.1. Classification (GTDB taxonomy): domain Bacteria; phylum Bacteroidota; class Bacteroidia; order Bacteroidales; family Prolixibacteraceae; genus JBCFBK01. The sequence goes on from JBFXKJ010000245.1 coordinate 1,173, forward strand.
TCTCGAGGGGGGGACCGGATTCATTCCCGGGCCTTTCGGCAGCGGGAAGACCGTTCTGCAGCATGCCCTGGCCAAACAGGCCGCCGCCGATGTGGTGATCATCGCCGCCTGCGGTGAACGGGCCAACGAGGTGGTCGAGATCTTCACCGAATTCCCTCATCTCGATGACCCCCGAACAGGAAGAAAACTGGTGGAACGTACGGTAATTGTTGCCAATACCTCCAATATGCCGGTTGCTGCCCGGGAGGCATCCGTTTATACGGCCATGACCATGGCCGAATATTTCCGTTCCATGGGTCTGAGTACCTTGTTGCTGGCCGACTCCACTTCACGCTGGGCACAGGCTTTGCGTGAAATGTCTAACCGGATGGAAGAACTCCCCGGCCCCGATGCTTTCCCCATGGACCTTTCGGCTATTATTGCCAATTATTACTCCAGGGCAGGCTATACGATCCTGAATAATGGCATAAAGGGGTCAATTACCTTTATCGGCACTGTTTCGCCGGCGGGAGGTAACCTGCTGGAGCCGGTGACCGAGGCCACCAAAAAAGTGGCGCGCTGCTTTTTTGCCCTTTCTCAAAACCGGGCCGACAGCAAACGCTATCCGGCTATTGATCCGATCGACAGCTACTCCAAATATATTGAGTACGAAGAGTACATTGATTTTGCCTATCGCCACATCGGTCCCAACTGGATCGAAAAGATTGATTTTGTTAAAAACTTTCTGATCCGCGGGCAGGAAGTGCGTGAGCAGATCAACATCCTGGGCGATGACGGCGTGCCGGTCGACTATCACGAGATCTTCTGGAAGGCCGAACTCATCGATTTTGCCATTCTTCAGCAGGATGCCTTTGATGCGGTCGACAGCAATACGCCGCTGAAAAGACAGAAATACATGCTTGAAAAGGTAATCCGCGTGGTGGAAACTGAATTTGGATTCACCGACTTCAACACCGTACGGGAGGCATTTAAAAAGATCATCAATATTTTCAAACAGATGAACTACAGTGAATTCAACTCCGATCAGTTTCACCGTTACGAGCAACAGTTAAAAGAGCTCACCACCGTTAAAATCACAGCAGAATGAAAGCAAGGGCATTTCAAAAAATATATTGCAGGCTGGCCAATATCACCAAGGCCACCTGTACGCTCGAGGTTTCGGGTGTGGGTTACGAAGAAATGGCCTGGGTGCAGGGGCGTGCGGCTCAGGTGGTGAAAATCGTGGGAAACAAAGTGACCCTGCAGGTTTTCGAAGGAACAGAAGGGCTGCGAAGCGATGCGGAGGTGGTCTTTACAGGCCGCCCGCCCTGGCTTCCCCTGAGTGATTATATGAACGGCCGCTTCTTCGATGCTTTTGGCAACCCCATCGACGGCCTGCCGGCCGTGGAGGGACGGGAGTATCCCATTGGCGGGCCGTCTGTGAATCCCGTCCGCCGGATGCAGCCCAGCGAACTGATCGCAACGGGCATTGCCGGGATCGACCTGAACAATACGCTGGTATCGGGGCAGAAGATCCCTTTTTTTGCCGATCCCGACCAACCCTACAACCAGGTGCTCGCACTGATCGCGCTCCGGGCACAAGTCGATAAGATCATCCTGGGGGGGATGGGACTCACCCGCGACGATTATCTCTTTTTCAAGCATGCCTTTGAGAAGGGTTACGGCCAGTCCAAGATCATCGGATTCATCAACACCACCGATAAATCGCCGGTCGAGCGCCTGCTGATCCCCGACATGGCGCTGTCGGCCGCCGAGTACTTTGCCACGGAGAAGAACGAGAAGGTGCTTGTACTGCTTACCGACATGACGCAGTACGCCAATGCCCTGAGCATCGTTTCCAACCGCATGGATCAGATCCCTTCGAAAGACAGTATGCCGGGATCGCTGTACAGTGACCTGGCGAAGATTTATGAAAAGGCGGTGCAGTTCCCCGATGGCGGAAATATTACCATCCTGGCTGTGACGACCTTGTCGGGCGGCGACATCACCCATGCCATCCCCGACAATACCGGATATATTACCGAAGGGCAGTTGTTCCTTCGCCGGTCGCCGGAGGTGAACAAGGTGATCATCGATCCCTTCCGCAGCCTTTCGCGCCTGAAACAGCTTGTCATTGGCAAGGCCACCCGCAGCGATCATCCGCAGGTCATGAACGCTGCCATCCGGTTGTATGCCGATGCCGCCAATTCCCGGACCAAGCTCGAAAACGGATTTGAACTTTCTGATTACGATAAGCGGGTGCTGCATTTCGCAGAGGAATATTCCCGCAATATCCTGGCCATTGACGTGAACCTGGGAACGGATGAAATGCTTGATGAAACCTGGCGGCTTTTCGGCCAGTATATGACCCGCGACGAAGTGGGCATCAAGCAGGAGTTCGTTGACCGTTTCTGGAAGGAATCTGAACTTAATTAAAATGCACACAACCCTGTGTCGTGTGTCTTCCTGATAATGCCATATGAAGCTTGAGATCAAATACAATAAAACTGTTTTACGCGAATTCCAGGGAAAGCTGAAAATGCGTGAAAAGGCGCTGCCGACATTGAAAAACAAGGAAGCCGCCCTGCGGGCCATGGTGTTTGAAACCCGCAAACGCCTCGAAGAAGCAGCGGGGGCATTGGCTGTACAGCTAAAGCAAATGGAGTCTTGGAAAGCCCTGTGGAATGAGTTTGATTTTTCGCTGCTTCAGGTTGATCAGGTCCGGGTTAGCCGGACGAAAGTTGCCGGGATCCTGATCCCGCAATATGACGGATTGGAGACACGGATGCAGGATTTTCCGCTCACACTTTATCCCGACTGGTTCAGTGAAGGACTTCCGGCTCTGGAAAAACTTTTACAGGACACCGCACGGCAGCAGGTACTGGAAGAAAGGCTGCTTCTCCTCGAGCAGGCAAGGAAGAAAGCCACGCAGAAAGTCAACCTGTATGAAAAGGTGCAGATCCCTGCACTAGAGTCGGCGATCAGGCAGATCAAACGCTACCTGGAGGATGAGGATAACTTATCGAAGGCTTCTCAGAAACTGTTGAAAACCAAAATGCAAAAGACGGAGCAGCTATGATAACACCGATGATCCATTATACATTTGCTGTTCATGACACCTTTTACCGGCAATTTCTCGACGATCTGCAGGAACTTGAGGTGGTCCATGTTGACCGCAGCGCAGTCCGGCGACTTGAGGGGGAAGCAGCCGGACTGGCAGATGAAGCCGCACAGATCGGACACTTGCTGGAGCAGTTTAAAAACTATTTACACGACCAGGCAAAAGAAAGGTCAGGCTTGCTGACAACGGCTGAGATCGCCGGCCTGAACAATCTGTTGTCCAGGCGGCTGAATGATGGCCGGTCGGCCCTGGAGCAGCTTCAGGAGACCATCGAAGCCCGGAGTATCTGGGGTGATTATTCCGCCGGAGTCATCCGTCACCTGAATGAAGCAGGTGTTTTTATCCGCTTTTACACGATTCCTGCAAAGAGGTTCAGCCAAAGCTGGCTGGAACTGTTCCCGGTTGAAATTATCAGCCGCTCCGACCGGGAAGTTCATTTTATATGCATTGGGAAGCAGGAAGTGACCTTCGAAGGGGCGCGTGAACTGCATCCGCCGGAGGAGCCTTTGTCTGAGCTCAATCACCGGCAGGAGAATCTTAAAAAAGAAATTGCCGCCATCAGGGTGGAACTGGAACAACTGGCCAATAATAACTGGCTGCCGTTGAAAGACCGGCTGGCGGCGCTCCGCGACCGGATGAACTGGCTTGACATCCTGGATAACCGCACCTCACGGATCGGGGAAGGACAAATAGCCTTGCTGGAAGGATGGGTGCCCGTCACGGTAAAAGACCGGCTGGATCTATATCTGGATGAAAAAGGTATCCTGTATTTTGAATCGGAACCTGCTGCTGAAGAGACGCCTCCGGTGCAGTTGATCAACAACCGCTTTGCCCGCTTGTTTGAGCCGATATCGAAGCTTTTCTCACTGCCGTCATACGGGGAGATGGACCTGACCGTCTATTTCGCTCCCTTTTTCATGCTGTTTTTTGGGTTCTGCCTCGGCGATGCCGGCTATGGCCTGGTTATCCTGCTGGGAACGACCATCGGAAAACGGTTTGCCTCTCCGGGAATGAGAAGCTACCTTACCCTGGGGCAGTTCTTCGGACTATCGACCATGATCATGGGACTGATTTTCGGAACCTTCTTTGGCATTGTGCTGGCGGATGTCCCGGCCCTGGCACCGGTGAGAGACAAATTCCTCCAGTCGGAAAGCATCTTCTATCTTTCTATGATCATCGGCGCGGTGCAGATTATTTTTGGAATCTGCCTCCGCATCTTCAACCAGTTGCGCCAGCCTTACCGGTGGGTGGCCCTTGGCTCGGCCGGATGGCTGCTGCTGTTTTTGACCGCCGGCATATTTGAAGGTCTGCTGGCAGATGCTGCGATGACACCGGCGCTGAAGGTCCTCCGGATTTTCGGTTATTCGGCTTCGCTGTTCCTGATCATTTTCTTTTCGGGGACGGGTTCCGTGTTCCAGCGCCTTGGCGGAGGCATTTGGGAAATATACGGAAATGTAACCGGCATCTTCGGCGACCTGCTCTCCTATATCAGGCTGTTTGCACTGGGAGTAGCCAGTTCCATCCTGGGACTGGTTGTGAATCAGATGGCTGTGGCTTTTGGAAAGGCACCCTATGTCGGGCCGGTTATCTTTTTTCTGATCATTGTGGTCGGGCATACCGCCAACCTGGCTATCTCGTCACTAAAAA
>JBFXKJ010000246.1:0-5916 GCA_050173895.1 Mangrovibacterium sp.
CACACGTAACGGCGGCTGATGACCGTGTTGAATCCGTACGACAGGTACAGCTCGGCAGCTCCGTCAATATAGTCGTAAAGATTATCGTTATCGAAATACTGGTCGCTTCCCGCCGACCATTCATTGCTTTGTCCGGGCAGAAACGCCGTCAGATCGGCAGCGCTTACGGGAACCATATACATCAACGCAGGCATGATCAGGATCAATCTGTGCATGAGAAACTTATTAAAAGAGAAAGGTAAGGATTCAGACGAATATAATCAAGAACAAAATATACGAACTGATGAAAATAAAACAGTAAATTTAACGAAGAAAAAAGCGGGACATTTTCCCGCCGGGATCACCTGAAAATGCAAAACTTATTGCTTGTTGTGTTTTGGACTGCAACCAGTGTGACGCCGGAAAGGCCACACTGGCAAAGGCTGATCAGTTGCGTGCCCAAACCGCAGCGATGATATGCTGAATTAATTTTACGAAAGAGGCAATACTGAAAATAATGAAACGAACATGTTGCTTCACAACGTCCAACGATATGGTAATAATTTTCAGCAACATGGAGTTCCATACGGCCATTAAAAAACAAACGTTTTGATTAAGCGAGGGCAAAGGCCAAACGGAGTTTGCGGCTTTACCGAGCGTGAAAAACGACTAATGTAAATGAATTATTAACGTATGAAAAACCAGTTTAACCAGCAAAATCTGGATCGAATGAGAAATGACCCTGCCAATTACAAGTGGGGGATTTTTTATTTTAACCCGAAAGATACACGGATCTTTCTCCCCAAGCGAAACATATGGCTGGGGTATACATTGAACTTTGCCAACCCCTACGCTTATCTGATCATCTTCTGTATTATTCTGCTGCTTGTTCTGGCCCGAATATTTTAGAAATGGTCGCGAAAGGAGCGGATGCTGCTTCCAGACCGGAGGTCACAAGCAAATAGGATCAAAAAAAGGGAACCACCTTGTTGTCCCTGTTAATCAGGAGGCGGCCCCAAAAGAGCAGCCTCCTGATTAGTTCAGCAGCGATTTTACCTTGTCAGCGATGTCTTTTCCGTCGGCCTTGCCGGCAAGCTGTTTGGAAGCGATTCCCATCACCTTGCCCATGTCTTTCATACCGCTGGCGCCCACAGAAGCGATAATTTCCTGTATGGCAGATGCCAGTTCCTCATCGCTGAGCTTTTTGGGCAGGTATTGCTCATAGACCCTTACCTGAGCCATCTCGGCTTCATACAGGTCGGGGCGCGCCTGCTCCTTGTAGATATTGGCCGAATCCTGGCCTTGCTTGGCCAGCTTCCCGATTACCTTCACCACCTCCTGATCATCGAGCTCGGAGTTGGCGCCTTTGGCTGCCCTTGCTTCGATCAGCACTTTCTTAATATTCCGGAGCGCCTCAAGTCGTTCCTTTTCCCGGGCCTTCATGGCGCTTTTGAGATCTTCACTGATTTGGTCGAATAAATTCATGATGAAACAGGGTTAAATGATAAAACTTTAGTCTACATTATCATGCAAATAAGAATTATTATCTCTTAGGATGGTTTTGTCGTCATCGTCGGGTGACAGGGAGAAACGGGATAATTTTTCACCGATCTTCTTACTTACGCCTTCAATGATGTTTACTTTTTTCCTCCGGTAGGCAGGGATATTCTCCAGTTCATCAACCACATCGTCGCCTGAATCGGAGAAATCGATCTTTGTGTTTGCCGTCTGTTTTTCAGGGCTGTTTCCCTGGGTACGGTACAGTTCCTCGAACTCATCATTCAGGCTGGTACTGATCTCAAACTCAATGGTCCGCTGGTCAGCTTTTTTAAATCCGGCTTCATTCGTGGCCGAACCTTTGGGCTGGACGGGTTTGGTTACCGGCCTCATCTGGTTTTCATCGACCAGCGTATGATAGGTTTTTCCGGTTTGCCGGGCTGCCATCATTTCGGGTATACTGCTGACACTGAATCCGGTGGCGATCACGGTCACGGAAATATCTTCCCCCAGGACTTCATCCACGCCGTTACCCCATATCAGGTCGGCATCGTGCCCGGCTTTGGTTTGGATATAATCGGTAATCTGGCCGATTTCATCCATCGTTACCTCTTCCGAACCGGAAGTGATATTCAGCAGGATATTTTTGGCCCCCTTAATATCGTTGTTATTGAGCAGCGGTGAATTCAGCGCTTCCTCCACGGCGCGCAGTGCGCGCCCCTCACCCCTGGAACGTGCCGATCCCATCAGGGCCACGCCGCTTTTTCGCATCACCGTTTCGACATCGGCAAAGTCGACATTGATATAACCGGGAACAGTGATGATCTCGGCGATCCCCTTGGCTGCAGTGGTCAGCACGTTGTCGGCCTTGGCAAAAGCCTCCGAGATCTTGAAGTCGCCGTACATTTCCCTGATCCGCTCATTGTTAATGACCAGCAGGGCATCGACATGTCCTTCCATTTCGGCGATCCCGTCGATCGCCTGTTTAATCCTCCGGCGGCCCTCATTCCGGAAAGGAAGGGTAACGATCCCCACGGTCAGGATGTTCATATCTTTACAGGCTTCGGCAATTACCGGAGCTGCGCCGGTGCCTGTTCCTCCCCCCATTCCGGCAGTGATGAACACCATTTTTGTGATGGGCTCAATGGCCCGTTTCACATCGTCAATATTTTCGATTGCTGCCTGTCGTCCGGTTTCTGGCTTATTGCCGGCCCCGCGCCCTTCGGTGAGCGATGCGCCCAGTTGCACACGGACCGGTATAGGACTGTTTGCCAATGCCTGTGCATCCGTATTGCAGACCATGAAGCCCACATCCCGGATACCTGCGCCATACATGTGGTTGACCGCATTGCCGCCGCCCCCGCCGACGCCGATCACCTTGATGATTGCCCCGGACGACTTTTCCAGGTCAAAGTTCATTATTTCGCTTGCCATAGCTCTTCTGAATTACTGTGTTATCTGTTTTATCCCATTCGTATTCTATTCTTCTCTTCTTCCGGTGCCGGTAAGTTCCGGTCATTATTCCAGCTTCTGATCCTTGTCATCCTGATCGTCAAAGAAACGGTTAAACTGTCGCAGAAACCAACTGTCGGTGTTTGCGCCCATCTCCTTTTTTTGCTCCGGCGCAGGCTTTCCGGCTTTCTTTTTATAACCGGATGCTGCTGATCTTGTTCTTTTTCCGCCATGCTTTTTTTCGTCGACACCTGCCGGTTCGAAGAAGTTGTCTGCTACCTGATCGGAGAGCTCCTCCTCAATGTTGATCTCCGGTTCAAAGTTGTTCCCGAGCACGAACTCCTGCACAGAAGGTTTGGGCTGCAAAAGGCTGTTTGGATTCTTATTAAAGCGGGTAGCAATAATTGTGACGCTGATCTTTTTACCCAGCTTCCGGTCAACGCCGTTCCCCCAGATAATATTGGCATCCTGCCCTGCCTTTTCCTGAAGATATTCAATGATATCGCCAATTTCGCCCATCGTAATCTCGTCGTCGCCGGAAATAATATTCAGCAGAATATCTTTTGTTCCATAGATGTCGTTACTGTCGAGCAAAGGCGATTCAAGGGCAAGATAAACGGCTTTCATTGCACGGTCTTCCCCGTCAGCGATGCCTGTTCCCATGATAAAGACCTCGCTGCCGGCCATGACTGTATCGACATCGGCGAAGTCGATATTGATGTTGCCATGCACGGTGATGATCTCAGCGACGCCCTTCACCGCGGTTTTAATAATATCGTCTGCTTTCTTAAAGGCCTGTGAAGCGGGAAGATTACCGTAAATGGTCTGCAACTTTTCATTGCTGATCACCAGCATGCTATCGACATACCCTTTCAGTCTGTTCACTCCTTCGATTGCCTGCTGAAACCTTCTTTTTCCTTCGGCCGGCGAGGGGATTGTGACGACGGCAATGGTGAGGATCTCCAGCTCGCGGGCCAGCCGGGCAATTACCGGCGCTGCGCCGGTGCCGGTACCGCCTCCCATTCCGGCAGTGATGAACAGCATTTTTGTTGTCCCCTCCAACACCGCACGCACATCCTGCATATTTTCAATGGCCGCCTGTTCGCCGTGTTCGGGCAGGTTACCCGCACCACGCCCTTCGGTAAGGGTCACACCCAACTGGATTTTAACCGATACAGGGCTTGTTTGCAGAGCCTGTGCATCGGTGTTGCAGATAATGAAATCGACTCCCTGAATGCCCTCATTAAACATGTGGTTGACGGCGTTACAGCCGGCTCCCCCTACGCCCAGCACCTTGATCACCGATGAGCCGGCCGGTGCAAATCCAAAATTTAACAATTCCTCTGTCATATGCCGTGAGGATTTTATAGTGGTTAATACATTTCCGTATCCTGATCTTCGTCGAAAAATAAAGTCACCTGCCGTGCTACCTGCTTTTTTACCTGACTGAAAAACCCGGGTTGGGTATTTCTGGGCTTCTTTTCCTTTTTTGGCGTTTTCTTTGACGAATCAGTTTCTTCTTCATTCACGGCAGCAAGAAAAAGACCAAGCACGGTCGCGTACCGGGGATCTTCGAGATCTTTCCATTTCGGATCAATTTTCAGCCGGGGTATTCCCTTTCGGACATCCATCCCCGTCCGGTATTTGATCAGTTGCCCCAGGTTGGGAGTCAAAGCTGAGCCGCCGGTCAGGACGATCCCTGCTCCGATCTTCTCCAGGTAACCCGATTTTTCAATCTGAAAGTAGCAGGCATCGATAATTTCCTCCATGCGTGCCTGTATAATGAAGGAAAGGTTTTTAAAGGATATCTCCTTCGGTTCCCAGCCGGAAATGCCGGGTATGGTCACCACCTTATCGGCAGGAGCGAAATCCCCCATTGCCTGTCCGAACTGGACTTTCAGCGCCTCGGCCTGCCGGGCAAGGATGGAACAGCCTTCTTTAATGTCGTGCGTAATCACATTCCCTCCGAAGGGGATAATGGATGAATAACACAGGATGCCGTCGACATAGACAGCCATCTTGGTTGTTCCTCCGCCGATATCGATGAGCACCACGCCGGCTTCCTTCTCGTCGTCGGAAAGCAGGATCTCCGAAGCGGCGAGCGGATCGACCACCATTTTCCGGATATCGATGCCTGCTTTATGGAAGCACATTTTCAGGTTCTTTTCATAGGTGTCGGGAGCTACCAGCAACTTGAAGTCAACCTCCACCTTTTCGCCGGGGATACCCACAGGATCGGGGATACCGGCTTCCTGGTCAATGCTGTAAAGCTGCGGAACGATGTGATAGCTCTTATAGCCGTCGGGCAGTTTGATTTTTTCGGCTTGTTCGAACAGGCTTTGAATATCTTCGTCTGAAACAATGCGCCCCTCTCCGATGTATCGTTCGGCCCTCAGGGTGACAGTCTTCAGTTGCTGACCTTCCACATTGACATACACTTCATCCACATCGGCATCCATGGCATCTTCGGCCTGGCTCACCGCCTGATTGACGGCCTCAACAGCTTCCTTGATGTTGAACACAACACCTCTCTTGATGCCCATAGACTTCGCTTTTCCTACCGCCAGTATTTCGGTCTTGCCTTCTTCATTTTTCATGCCGGCAACAACCACGATCTTTGTTGTACCCACGTCGACCGCCGCGATTACTTTATTGCCTTTGCCCATTTTCCTCAATTTTAGAACAAACTATCTGATTTTCAAATTTCAAATTAATCGTGTCGTACCGGGCCCAGCCGGTTTCGGCAAAGCCCTGTTCGTACAAGGCTTTCAGGTTCCGGAGCTTTTTCAGGTAATCTTCCGGTTCGCCGAATTCAACAAGCTGGTCGCCAACCAAAGGGACCATCTGCAATTCGTCTTCTTCCACCACATGAAGCTGCTGTATCTGGACCTTCCAGAACTCGTCACCATCAATATACCGGATGAGGGGAACCAGTCGTCCGCGTGCAAACTGTTCATCAACAAGCCCCGTCACGATTGGAACGCGCGC
>JBFXKJ010000247.1:0-5907 GCA_050173895.1 Mangrovibacterium sp.
ATAATATCCTTGTTTGTCACCCCCGGAAACTGTTGGGCTATCGACCACAAGGTATCTCCTGAGCGTACGGTGTAATAGACATATTCGGCATCAAATTCAGCCTTTTCTGAAGCAGACATGCTCCGCACCGCTTTATCCGGCGCGACAGCCGCAGCCACAGTCACATTTGCCACCGGCCTGCCTTTGGCATATTCCTGTTTCTGACTGAACGTCATGTTGTTCAGCTCGGCATAATAGTTCGTATATTCGCGGGGAACATAAACAGCCAGCTTCTGACCGACCCGGATCATATTTCTGCTGATGTTGTTCCAGGAACGAAGGTCACTCAGCCGGACATTGAACCAGTCGGCAATGAAGCCGGGGTTATCGCCCGATTTGACCGTATAATAGATCTTTTCTTTTCCATCGACGCTGACGGGATGGTGAACGGCCGATGCCGCGGATGATCTTGGAACCAGAATCTCATTGTTGGGGAAAAACTTGTCGCGGTTATAGGCAAAAACATCTTCCTGGTAGTCCAGAAAATTGCCGACATATTGCATGGGAATACGGAGCGGGTATGGCTGATCTGCCTTGCCTGGAATGATATCCAGCCGGTATTGCGGATTCAAAGCCCGCAGTTCCTCCACCGGGATATTGAGAACATCCGAGATCTGCGTAAAATGCAGGTAATCGCGAACATTAATCGTGTCGGTGACAATGGAGAATTCGGGAAGCCTGGGCGTCAGATTGTGGGCCTCATAATGATTCATCACATAGGCGGCGGCGATGAAAGCCGGAACATAACCTCTTGTTTCGCGCGGTAACTTGTAATAGATATTCCAGTAATTATGTGTGCCTCCTGAGCGACGGATCGCCTTATTTACATTGCCGGGGCCACAATTGTAAGCAGCGATCACCAGGTGCCAGTCCTTATAGATTTTGTAAAGATCGCTGAGGTACCTGGCTGCCGCTTCGGTTGCCTTCGCCGGATCGCGCCGCTCATCCAGAAATGTGCTGATCTGAAGTTTGTACATCTTTCCCGTCCCGTACATAAACTGCCAGAGCCCGACCGCATTGGCATGTGAACGGGCGTTTGGATTAAAGGCTGATTCAATAATAGGCAGATATTTCAGTTCCATTGGCAGATTGTATTTATCCAATTGCTCCTCGATCATCGGGAAATAATAGGCCGACATGCCAATGATGAATTCTGTCAGGCTTCGTTTGCGCTGTGTATAGAGTTCAATAAAATTTCGGACAGTGGTGTTATAGGACAGGTCAACAAACGATTCGATCGATTGCAGACGCTGAATATAAACGGAGTCAGGAAGTGCGATAATGGGTGCATCGCTCAGCTCCGAATCAAGATCGTTCGCGGAAAACATGTTCTGGACATACCAGGAATTGAACATGCTGTCGATCTGTTCTGCAAACAGATCATTGAGGTTTTCGTCGGGATTGACGTACACGGATTCATATCCGACCGTGTCTAATGCTACGATTTCGATCCGTTTCAGGCGTTTGACTGATTCTTTGCCATAGCCAGATGCCAGAGCTGCTCCGGTAAAGCACATCATTAAAAACGTCAGAAGCTGAATTTTTCTCATTACCTGCACTTTTTAAAAATTAACAACAAACGAAACTCCCATCAGCGGCTGACCCATGGCATACATCGGCTGTGGCATCCAGTTCATGGTCAGGTCATCACTGATATCAAAGTCAAAGAAATGGGCATCGACTGAAGCATCAATAATATTGATGGCATAAAAAGCCGCTGTCCCAATGATGCAAAGGTCACGGTACCGTCGGGTCGATTCCTTGGCGTTCTCCAGCCTGGTCTTAAATTGTTCCACCTGTGCCGGATCGTCAAAATCCCAGTGGCCTTCAATATCCAGTTCCTTAAAGGAGTTTGACGTAGGGTCATTGTCGCTGATGTCGATATAAGCCTGCCGGTAACGTGTATAATAATCATTATTCCAGTCGATCGCATAAATTAAACTGGCAAACCCAATGTAAACAAGAGGCACCTTCCAGTACTTTCGGTTATAGATCTGACCCAGTCCGGGCATCACCGCCGAATAGATCGTCGCTTTTTTCGGCGAATGCACCTTGCCATTGTTTTTTTTCCGGACCTTCGCAGCAAGAGAGTCCTGTCCTGTTGTCAGCCTGTCCAGCGAATCTTTTGACAGGGTTTCCCCCGTCAATGTATCTGCGGCTACTGCCCGGATTGTGTCCCCGCTGTTTTTCTCCTGTCCGGATGCAAGCCAGACCTGTGTTGCCATCAGGACAGACAGGAAGATTATTCTCCATTTGACCCGGGATCCTCTATTTTGATGCTGCCTATCCATTTAGCCGATCCAGGATGCCCATAATTCTTTCCAGGTCTTTGGGCGAACCAAAGGGGATAACGATTTTTCCTTTCCCTTTATTGTTGAGGAAAAAGTCGACTTTCGTATGAAAGAACTTGCTTAAATGATCCTGCAATTCGCCATATTCTATCGGGTGCTTTTCTTTTTTTTCCTGATTTGCTTTCTGATCCTCAGAAGGGTCTTCTTCCGGCTGCTCATTTAATTTTCTTACCAGTTCCTCCACCTTTCTGACGGACAGATCTTCTGCCAGCACCTGATTATAAATCGAAAGCTGGTCTTCCGCATTGGGTACATTGACCAGCGCACGGGCATGACCCATCGATATTGCCTTTTCGATGATCCCCTTTTGAATGACAGCCGGCAATTTCAGGAGGCGCAGGTAATTGGCGATCGTCGATCTCTTTTTACCCACCCGTTCACTCAGGGTTTCCTGTGTGAGCTGGCATTCCTCTATGAGCCGTTGATAAGAAAGGGCCACCTCGATAGCATCCAGATCTTCTCTTTGGATGTTCTCGATCAGTGCCATCTCCAGCATGCCGGTGTCTTCAGCCATCCTGACATAGGCGGGAACTGTCTTTAAGCCTGCCATTTTTGAGGCTCTGAACCGACGCTCCCCTGCGATGATCTGATATTTATCTTCATCGACCTTCCTCAGGGTAACAGGCTGTATAATGCCGATCTCCCTGATGGAGGCGGCAAGCTCATTTAATGCGGTTTCATCAAATTTTGTACGTGGTTGAAAAGGATTGGCCTCTATATACTCGATCGGGATCTCATTGATAGATGGACCATGCGCCTTTTTAACGACATCGGCATCATCGATCAGTGCTCCCAAACCCCTGCCCAATGCATTCCTTTTAGCCATAGTCATAACAGGTTATTCAATTATCTTTTCAGAATTCTTCATTCTGGTCAAGTCATTCCTTTGCAGAATTTCACGGGCCAGATCCATATAGCTCGAAGCTCCTCTGGAACTGGCATCATACAGTACAGCCGGCAATCCGTAGCTCGGAGCCTCGCTCAGTTTTATATTTCTGGAAATCAAGGTCTCAAAAACCATATCTCCAAAGTGGGTCCTGACTTCTTCCAGTACCTGATTGGAGAGGTTCAGCCTCGAATCGTACATGGTCAGCAGAAAACCCTCTATTTCCAGTCCCGGATTCAGCCGGGTCTGGATAATTTTGATCGTATTCAGCAGCTTACCAAGCCCTTCCAGCGCAAAATACTCACACTGCACAGGGATAATAATCGAATCCGCGGCGGTAAGCGCATTTACCGTGATCAGTCCCAGGGAAGGTGAACAGTCGATCAGGATGAAATCATACTCGTCCCTGATCTTTTCAATAACGATCGACAAGACTTTCTCCCGGTTGGGAAGGTTGAGCATTTCGATTTCGGCTCCGACCAGATCAATATGGGAAGGAATAAGATCTAATCCTGAAATTTCCGATTTCAGAATAATTTTCCGCGGATCCAGATCGTCCACAATGCACTCGTAAATGCTTGTTTTTACATTTTTAACGTCAAATCCGATGCCTGAGGTGGCATTGGCCTGCGGATCAGCATCAATGATCAAGACTTTTTTTTCCAATACAGCCAGGCTGGCAGCCAGATTGATTGCTGTAGTTGTTTTCCCTACGCCGCCTTTTTGATTAGCAAGTGCAATTACTTTTCCCATTTAGTAAATCCTGATTTTTGCTGTGTTTCAAAGTTAATATTTTATGCAGAAAAGTTCCTGTTTTTAAAAAAATTAAATGGGATCCAGTCTATGAATCAAACTGAACAACCTTATTTTTCACAGGCGAACCGCGAATTTTTCCGGCGGTATTTTTTTGCAGGGCAAAAGTAGTAAAATTTAACAGGGAATAGCAGAAGCCGGAAGTTAAAAAGTATAAAACAGACGCAAGTATCAGAACTGCGGAAGGGCACTACCGGATCGGAGGCGAAGCAGCCCGGGCTACATCGGATCAACATCCAGGTAGGTGAGCATGCCACTGCAGTTAGGCAAAGACTTGATTTGTGCCACGGCTGCCATGATCCGCTCTTTATTCTCTCCGAGTTTATTGTTTCGTTCCAGTTTAACCCAGATTTCCTTTTGATACCAGTTCTGAATACGGTTAATCAGCGGGTATTCAGGACCCAGGAGATTGTCCCTGAACAGTTCCTTCAATTCCCTGGCCAGCAGTGCGGCTGCATAGTCGAGCCTGACGCGTTCACGGTGTTTCAGAACGATTTTCACCAGCCTGAAAAAAGGCGGGTAGCGGAAAAGCCGGCGTTCATGCATCTGATCGTGAAACAACCGGACATAGTTGTTGTGAACCACGCTGTCCAGTACCGGGTGTTTAGGCTGAGTGGTCTGGATAATCACCTTCCCCTGCTTATTCCTCCGGCCGGCCCTTCCGCTCACCTGTGCCATCATCTGAAAGGAACGTTCGAAAGAACGGAAGTCAGGAAAGTTCAGCAGTTGGTCGGCGTCAGGGATACCGACAACGCTCACATGATCAAAATCCAGTCCTTTGGTCACCATTTGTGTGCCCACCAGGATATCGATGGCTCCGGTTTCGAACTGATAGATCAGCCGCTCGTATCCTTTCTTTGCCCGGGTGGTGTCCAGATCCATGCGGGCAACGCGGGCTTCCGGAAATAAGAGGCTCAACTCTTCTTCGATCTTTTCCGTTCCGAAACCTTTTGTCCGAACGTCGTCCGAACTGCATTCACCGCAATGGGAAGGCAGCGATTGTGTGTAACCGCAATAGTGGCAGATCAGGGCCGAAAGATGTTTATGGTAGGTGAGGCTCACATCGCAGTGATTGCATCGGGGGATCCACCCGCATGCGGCGCACTGGATATAAGGAGCGAAACCCCGGCGGTTCTGAAACAGGATCACCTGCTCTTTTGCTGCCAGGGCGGCAGCAACCGCCTCATACAACTCCTGGCTGAGCATCGATTTCATCCGTTTTCTCCGGAACGGCTGACCGGTGTCGACCACCTGCACTTCCGGAAGCCCAGCGTTTTGAAACCGCTCCGTTAATTCCACCAGGACGTATTTACCGGCCTGTGCATTGAAATAGCTTTCGAACGAAGGAGTCGCCGTTCCGAGGATGACCCGCGCGTGATGAAGCTGGCCCAGCACGACGGCGATATCGCGGGCGTTGTAACGGGGAGCCGGATCAAACTGTTTATAGCTGTTTTCGTGTTCTTCATCCACAATGATCAGACCCAGTTTCCGGAACGGGAGGAAGGCTGCTGAGCGTGCTCCCAGAACAACCTGGTAGGTATGGTCCGACTCTCTTAATACATTGAACCAGGTTTCCACCCGTTCCGCGTCGTTGAATTTTGAATGATAAATGCCCACCTGGGCTCCAAAAGCTCTTTTCAGCCGGGTGATAAGCTGGGCAGTAAGCCCGATTTCCGGAACAAGGTAAAGCACCTGTCTCCCCCGGGCAAGCTGTTCCTCAATCAGCCTGATGTAGATCTCGGTCTTTCCGCTCGAGGTAATTCCATGTAGCAGCACCGGTTTTGCCTTGTCCGAATTTTTAATCTGTTCAAATGCCGT
>JBFXKJ010000248.1:0-5902 GCA_050173895.1 Mangrovibacterium sp.
TAGCCCAGCGGCTGCCCTTTGATGGTAATCACGCCTTTTTCTGCCGAATAAACCTGATCAGCCGGAACGGAATTGTTTTCCACCACAAAATTCCAGTTTGAGAGATTTTTCCCGTTGAAGAGTTTCACGGGCTTTTGTGCGATAGCTGCCTGAAAGAAAAAAAACAGGGCCAGGATAGATGTCGTCAGGAGTTTCATAGGTTTTTTATTTCAAACATACACAAAAATCAGATTTGTTCCAATGGCCGGGAAAATTGGCTGGCACCTTGTGCCCGCTAAAGGTTTAGCCGAATTTCAGCGACGGAAAGCTCTTTTACCAGTTCTTTCCGGGGGTGGCCTAAGTTTATTTTAAAAAGAGATTCGTTTATTTTAATTTAGCAGGGCAATATCAGACGAATGGAGAAGAAAGGAACCATATCCGAAACGCAGGGTCAAAACACCCGCCATCACCGGGCACTGCTGCTGAGTAAGCTGATTTATAATCTCGTCTCATGGAATGTCCTTCTACGGCTGTTTTTGTACCTGAACGTGTTAGTTTATCCGGAAATAGCCACATCGGGGGCTAAAGTTTTTCAACTCATGTACCAAAACGGCTGGATCATTGGCGTTATGGCCTCTACAATTGCCTTTGTCTCCTGGCTTCAGGAAGATATACTTTTCTACCGTTATCTGTCAAAAAAAAGTCTGGGCGTGCTGATGTTGCTCCGGATCATTTTTTTAACGATTATTCTGATCACCGTTTTCCTGATCACCGCGCTGTACCATTATCATGACAGGATTTTCACCGGGTTTTCCGAATATTTATTGCTTATCAAGTGGTTTTTCCTGAATCATGCGGCATTGTATTTATTTACGGTAGGTATTCTGATTTCCTTTCTGATTAATTTCTCCAAAGCCATCAAATCGAAAGTGGGTTATGAAAACTTTTACAGGGTTATCTCGGGCTATTACCGGACCCCCCGGGAGGAGAACCGGATCTTCATCTTTATCGATCTGATCTCCTCCACCCGGTATGCCGAATTACTCGGGCATAAGAGGTACAGCGCTTTTCTGCAGGCTTGTTTTTTGGAACTGGGACTGCTCGAAATCAAGTACCATGCCATGCAGTACCAGATTATCGGCGATGAGGTGGTGCTTAGCTGGGAAGCTTCAAAGATCAAAAACTTCAAAAATGCCGTTAATTTTTATTATGAATTTACCGGACAACTTCACCGGAAACGAAGTTACTTCGAAAAGGCCTTCGGCGTTATCCCGGAATTTACTGCATCGATCAATTCGGGAAAGATCATGGTGGCAGAGGTTGGCACCATCAAAAGTGAAATAGCCTTTCATGGCGACGTGCTGAATACGGCGGCCCGGATTCAAAAACAATGCAAGAGTTATAACAGAAGGCTGTTGGTTACCAAGCAATTTGCCAAAAAGTTTGGAGAGGTATCGTCCGGCTATCGGATTGAATGGCTTGCACTCGACTCCCTGGCAGGCAAACAAAATCCGGTCGATATCTATGCGATCGAGCCGGTGGAAAAGGAATTGTTACCAGAACCTTCTTCCCACACGAAAATCATTGGACAGGGCGAAAAATAAATTTGCCCCGGGTTAATTGGTCGTCAGGTGCAGAACAACGAAGACTATGGCAGCAAGGATAAAACCATACATAAAGACGTCATAGGCAGTACGGAGCAATTTATATTTCCGGAACAGCGATTTTCCGAGATAATACTGGTCCTTAATCATATTTGAATACAGATAATCGTAGTCATTCATCATTTCTCTCACGGCCGCCTGATAACGGGAGTAATTGATCGGATGAAAGTTCCCGAAAAAAAGCAGGTTTACCCGCCGTGCTTTCAGATCATCTTCGGTATATTTTTTTGAACTGAGTTGAGGCCGGCACGAAAGGATGGCAAAGACGAGCGAAAGAAGGGTGCAAAAAAATAAAATAATGACAGGAATCAGCAATTCGTTTCGCGGAAAGCTGTCTCCCAAAATATTCGAAAACGGCTGTGCCGACATCAGTGCTGCTGAAACAGACAATAATATCGAGTTAATTGAAATAAGAATATTGGCCTTTTTATCGGCAATGGCGCTGAGACGAATCTGATTGCTTGCCGTGAGACGAAACATGGATTCAATTCCTTTTTCGGTGGATCGGGAATTCGCAGGTGACTTTTTGGGTTTTCCGGTTTCCTGTTCTCCGATGAGGCTCCTGACTTTTTCAATATTTCGTATCTTTACCGGCTCAAACTTATTTACAGCAAAGGAGGTATAGAACTGCTGCCGCTCCATGAAGGCCAGGGTGCCTTTCCAATAATCGAGCGGCTGCACTTCGCAGTTGCCACAGGCCGAACGTTCTTTGCGTAATTTTTTTGAAATTGTAATAAACTCAGGATCACCAAGATGAGAGACATCAGCATCCATAATGACCTTCTCCGGCAGCGTAAGCGGCTCATGATCACGTCTGGTGGCACTGATACAAGCCTCAACCACATCTCCGGTTTCGGGGGGGACCGCATGTTGCGCCAGGAAGGAGCGGACAATCTGAATGCTGTGGAATTCATGATCTTCCAGTTGAACCATGTAACCAATGTCGTGAAACCAGGCAGCAATCAGCACCGCCTGCATTTCTCTCTCATCCAGTCCCTCTCTTCTGCCAATTTCCTCCGCCTGCCGCACAACATGAAGCGTATGTTCCAGCGTGTGAAAGGTGTATTTGGGATCTCTGTTCTGACTAAAGAAATCAATAACGAACAATTTTGCCTGATCAGTTATTTCCATAATGGTAATTTCAGGATGCAGACACTAAAAATATAAAATTAGACTGACTGCGCTTCGGATGAACAGTTAAAAAACATCAATGCGAAAAATTATTTTTCATATCGTGCTCCTGCTCATGACCTGTTCCGGCACAGCGCCCGGAATGACCCGGACGTTTCCTGCTCAGGAGGCCGTGCTTCCCGACAGTGTCATTCATCCGGCAAGCAGACAGTATAAAGCTTCCCGGAAAAAACAGAAATGGATGGGCAAAAACTACAGGGATGTATGGAGTTTGCCTGTGAAGGTCCCTGTTTTTGATATCGGCACGGAAAAAGGTGGTCTTAAGATTCTCAAGAGCGGAGGCGGACAGCAAACCCAATCTATCAGACTTGAGGATAACCAGGGGCATCAGTTCGCGCTTCGTTCTTTGGAAAAATTTGTGGAAGGTGCGCTTCCGGAGAATGTGCATCACACCTTTGCCGTTGATGTGGTCCAGGACAATATTTCCGCATCGAATCCTTATGCGGCTATGCCCGTTGCCCGGCTGGCGGAATCGGCAGGCATCATGCACACGAACCCCAGGGTGGTCTTTGTTCCCCATGATGCCCGTCTTGGCAAATACCGGAAAGATTTTTCGGGAAATTTATTTTTAATGGAAGAAAGACCCTCCGGTGACTGGTCTCAGACGGAAAGTTTCGGCTTTTCGGATGATATTGCCGGAACCGATGACGTGCTGGAGGCGATAATGGAATCGCCGGCTCATCAGGTCGATCAGAAGGCCGTGCTGAAGGCACGGATCTTCGATACCTTCATTAATGACTGGGACCGGCATGATGATCAGTGGCGGTGGGCATCATTTAAGCAGGAAGGCAAGACCGTTTACCGGCCAATACCGCGCGACCGCGATCAGGCTTTTTATGTCAATGAAGGAATTCTTCCCTGGATTGCTTCACGAAAATGGCTGATGCCTAAAATACAGGGATTTGCTCCGGTAACACGCAATATGGATGGCCTGATCTATAATGCCCGGTATTTTGACCGGACTTTTCTTAACCAGCCTTCCTGGAACGACTGGCAAACGGCCGTTCATACGCTGCAATCCTTGCTTACTGATGAGCAGATTGAACTGGCCATGCAGGAATTTCCCGAAGAAGTACAGCCCCTGGTCGCAGAGAAAACAGCTTCAATCCTGAAACAAAGAAGGGACCACCTCGAACAAATGGCCCGCCGGCACTACCTTACACTGGCAAAGCAGGTAGATGTCACCGGCACTGACAGGGCCGACTGGTTTGAAGTGAACCGCAAGGCCAACGGACAGACCCTGGTCTCAATTTATTCGCGGATTTCCGGAACTGTGATGCAGAAGCCCTGGTACCAGCGGGTATTCCAGGCTGATGAAACCGCAGAGATCCGGCTGTATGGGATGGACGGGGAGGATCACTATGCCTTGTCCGGGGAGGTGACAAAAGGAAGCCGGATACGCATCATCGGAGGAAAAGGAGCCGACACCATTGTAAACCAGTCGGTAGTGAAAAAACCGGGAAAGCAAACCCTGATCTATGATCTGAAAAAAAACACGGCAGTCAGTCCCGGAAAAGACGCACGGATTAAACTGTCAGGCACCCCTGCCATAAACACATACGATCGCAAAGCTTTCCGGTATAATGTGGTTACACCGGGAGTTTGGCTTGGTTACAATCAGGACGACGGCATCTTTATCGGGGGAGGTCCGGTTTTTAATAATTACCGTTTCCGCCGGCACGACAGCCGTTCGGTCATGGCCAATTTTGCTACCAAAACCAGCGCTTTTAATGTGCGCTACCAATTTGATTCCGAGAGTGAAATCAGAGGATTTGATCATCATGCAGGGGTTGAACTGAAGGCTCCCAACTATGTGATGAACTATTTCGGAATGGGAAACGAAAGCCTGAAAGATGACGCCTTTGGCGACGAATATTACAGACTGAATGTCAACCAGCTGATCCTGAATTATGCCCTGGGGTACAGATGGGGAAAAACAGCCCGTGAAAAAAAGGAAGAAGATGAAGAGGAAGTAAAGGCAGACAAAAAAGTCAACCAGAGTGAGCTTCTGCTTGGTGCATTCTTCAAAAGCTCGGATGTTGAAGAGCAAGCTGGTCACTTTATCTCCGACCTTGCCCGGAACGGACTGACAAAAGATGATCTGAGCCAAAAAATATTTTCAGGGATATATGCCCAATACAGCTATTCAAAGCTCAATAATGAAATCAATCCGTATGAAGGATATCAGGTTGTTTTTTCAGGAGAACAGTTCTTTCACCTCAATGACGAACAGAACCATTTTTTTCGTCTAAACGCCGATCTGCGGGCCTACCTGAGTCTTCTTGACAATTCCCGGGCGGTTTTAGCTATACGCGCCGGAGGAACACGTAATTTTGGT
This sequence comes from Mangrovibacterium sp., assembly GCA_050173895.1. Classification (GTDB taxonomy): domain Bacteria; phylum Bacteroidota; class Bacteroidia; order Bacteroidales; family Prolixibacteraceae; genus JBCFBK01. Next base: position 5,173 of record JBFXKJ010000248.1, read on the forward strand.
GACTTTAATTTTCTGGAGGCGGCAAAACTGGGAGGCAAGACCAACCTCCGCGGTTACCTGTCCGACCGGTTCCATGGTCATTCTTCCTTCTATCAAAACATGGAAATGCGTTTTAAGTTATCCGACTTCTCCTCTTATATTCTGAACGGCGAACTTGGCGTGCTGGGATTTTATGATGCGGGAAAAGTCTGGGCTGAAAACGAAGAATCGGACAAATGGCATCAGGGATACGGCGGCGGATTTTGGGTTTCGCCTTTTGAAATGGCTGTTTTCACAGTCACCTACAATGGGAGCAGGGAAGATAAGATGCTTCAGGTCACCTTAAATTTCAAATTTTGAGAAAGCTTTGCCTGATACTCCTCCTGGCGTTCGCCTCATCTGTCAGTTTTTCCCAGGAAACGGAAATTATTGAGCTCTATCTGATCAGGCATGCACGGGTCGACCTCAAAAAACCCCTCCTGTGCACCTCCTCAAGGGCTGCAGAACTGCTGGAGCAATACGACACACTAGGCGTTCCGGATTTTGATCCCCTGCCCGTAAGAGCCTTGATTTCCGGCTCCAAATCTGCCGTTTTTACCAGTACCCTGCCGCGGTCGGTCAAAACCGCTAAAATCCTATTCCCGGCGGGCGATACGATCTATTCAACTGCCCTTTTTAACGAATATGACCTGTCGGTAATCTCCGTGCCGCTGATTCCCCTGCCTTATGTGGCCTGGACCACTCTCTCCCG
>JBFXKJ010000249.1:0-5888 GCA_050173895.1 Mangrovibacterium sp.
GGTATATCCGCTTGCTTATCTTTGGAGACCCTATCAACTGGTGATTTGGAACCATAAAAAACAGAACAGTTAATTTGAGGAATTCCCTATGTTGATTGATCGTTTCGGCAGAATTCATAATTATTTGCGTATATCATTAACGGATGAGTGCAATTTTCGGTGCAGCTACTGTATGCCCGATAACAACGTAACTTTTATGCCAAAAGACCGGCTGATGCAGCTTGACGAAATTGAGGAGATAGCAAAAGTTTTCGTTAGGCTTGGCGTAGAAAAAATCAGATTGACAGGAGGAGAGCCACTGGTACGAAACGGCGTGGAAAATATGATCAGACGCCTTTCCCATTTGCCTGTAGAACTGACACTGACAACCAATGGCGCGCGATTGCGAAGATTTATCGGTCTGTTTAAAGAAACGGGAATTCATTCTGTCAATGTGAGCCTCGATTCACTGAATCCTGAAGTTTTTAGTTCCGTCACACAAAGGGATACGTTCCGGCAGGTGTGGGAAAATATTTTATTGCTGCTTGAAAATGGCATCCGGGTAAAACTGAATACCGTTGCCATTGCTGGCATCATTGAAAACGAATTGTTCCACTTTATCGACTTAACCCGGGAACTTCCGCTGCATGTACGGTTTATCGAATTTATGCCCTTTGCCGGCAACCGCTGGCAAAACAACAAGGTCATAACGGCCCGGCAGATGCTTGATATGGCGGCAAGCCGCTACGACCTGGTAAAACTTAAGGATGAACCGCACGCGACTGCTAAAAAGTATATGGTAATCGGTTATAAAGGCACCATCGCTTTTATTACCACCATGAGTGACCATTTTTGCGGAGAATGCAACCGTATCAGACTGACAGCCGACGGCAAGATAAAAAATTGTATTTTTGGAAAAGGCGAGCTCGACGTCCTGGGTGCGTACCGGAAGGGAGAGTCGGTTGAAACGCTGATCAGGAAATCGATTGCCGGTAAACATGAAATAATGGGAGGCCAGTTTGTAAACGGATATCAAAAAACAGATCCCACAGAAATTGAAAACAGAAGTATGATTCAAATTGGAGGATAAAACAGGTATGATTTCGGTAAACGAAGCCAGGAGAATATTGGAAGACAATTTAATACGCGGTGAAAGCATTCATGTTCAGGTTTCCCGGTCAGCAGGTTTGGTCCTGTTCAGGGATGTTGTTTCTCCTGCTGATGTGCCGCCCTTTGACAATTCGGCTATGGATGGATATGCACTGGCCTGGGATAACAACCATGAAAGCCGGACTGTCGTTGCCGAAATTCCGGCCGGTTCACCCCGGAACTTTCATATTGCCGAAGGAGAAGCTGCTCGCATCTATACCGGTTCGCCAATGCCGGCCGGCGCAGATACGGTCATTCCTCAGGAGCAAACTGAACGAAAAGGAAACATCATTTATTACCGGTCGTCAGGAATAGAAAAGGGCGCAAATGTACGGTATAAAGGAACACAGATCAAAACCGGTGAGGTCATGATGCAACAGGGAACGCTCCTGTCAGCGGGGGGAGTAGGACTGCTTGCATCTGTCGGTCTTGCAACTGTTGAGGTATTTTCGCCGCCGATCGTATCAGTTATTGTAACGGGCAATGAGCTGTGCGCACCGGGTGAACCCTTGCCGCAGGGAGCGATCTTCGACAGCAACAGCCCGATGCTGGAGGCTGCGCTCAACCGCTTAGGTGTCCGTGACATTTCTACCAGCCGTGTAGCCGACAATGAGCCCGAGCTTCGAAGTGCCATTGAAAAGGAACTGAATAAAAGCGATATCGTTATCATTAGCGGGGGAATATCGGTGGGGGACTACGATTTCGTGAAATCGAGTATGGCCGCGTTAGGGATAAAAGAGTTGCTTTACAAAGTGAAACAGCGCCCGGGAAAGCCTTTTTTTTCCGGAAGATCAAAAAATAAACGGGTATTTGCATTGCCGGGAAATCCAGCCTCGGTGCTGAGTTGTTTCAACCAATATGTGAAACCTTGCATTCGCTATTTTATGGGGCACAACAACGTCTGGCAGCCAGACATAAGCCTTCCTTTGGCCGGGGACAGCGTTAAAAAGAAAGGGTTGACCTTTTTTATGAAAGCTTATGCTGAAAACGGGAAAGTGTTCCTTGCAGAGGGACAACAATCGTTTAACCTCATTGCTTTTTCCAGGGCCGATTGTTTTGCCGAACTCCCGGAAGAGGCGGATTTTGTCAAAGCCGGTACGCCTGTTAATCTATATTTTCTTTAAAAATGGCACTGAACGATACAGCCTGGATGATCCTTTTTATGCTGTTGCCGCTCGCAGCCTTTTTTTACGCATCAGTGGGGCATGGAGGGGCAAGCAGTTATCTGATGCTGCTGACCCTTTTTCAGGTAGACCCCTTGCAGATTCGACCGGCCGCACTCCTGATGAATATGTTTGTTTCCGGACTGGCCTTTTTAAATTACCGGAAAACATGCCGGTTTCAGCACAGCTTATTCTGGCCGCTCATCCTTTTTTCCGTTCCGGCCGCATTTTTAGGTGGCTCTGTTGTTGTTGATGAGCATTTGTACCGTAAAATATTGGGAGTGTTACTGCTGTTCCCCGTTGCCCGCTTTCTAAATCTGTTTCCCGAAAACAAAGCGTATAAGGTTGTCAGGAAGTTCTGGATGGCTCCCCTCCTGGGCGCTCTGATCGGATTTCTGTCGGGGCTGATCGGTATTGGCGGTGGAATTCTTCTTTCACCGGTTTTATTGTTGACCGGCTGGGCTTCCATGCGGGAAACCGCCGCCATGAGCGCGCTGTTTATCTTCTTGAACTCTGCTTCCGGATTTTTGGGGGCCGGCGCATTTTATCCGGCTATCAGTACTGAAGTGTGGCTGCTGATGCCCGGAACCATCGCTGCAGGAATGTTGGGTGCATGGTACGGGGCTTTCCGCTTCAACCTGAAAACCCTCAGGTATCTTTTAACATCGGTGTTGCTGTTTGCAGCTGTTAAACTGTTACTGGCGTAGAAAAAGATGGAAGAAAAATTGCTCAGAATAAAAATGTTCGGTGTTGTTGCCGAAAAAACCGGAACAGGTAATATGACCATTTCGTTCGTGGATCAGACGGATCACCTTCGTGCGCTGTTATTGGAGAAATATCCCCAACTGGAAGGAGTGGAATTTGTTTTTGCTGTAAACAGGCAAATTGTGCATCAAAACACCTGGCTTGGGCAAAACGACGAGATCGCTTTGTTACCGCCCTTTTCCGGAGGTTAAAACAGGGAACGATAAAAAGATAACAATGGAACGATTTGAACGGCAGATAAGATTACCCGAACTGGGACGGGAAGGCCAGCAGAAACTGCGTGCGGCAAAAGTGTTGGTTGCCGGCGCCGGTGGTCTGGGGTGCCCTGCTGTCCTTTACCTGGCAGCAGCCGGTGTGGGAACCATCGGCATTGCCGATGGCGACCGGGTTGACGTAACCAACTTAAACCGGCAGGTACTGTTTGGTTTTAATCAGATCGGCAGATCCAAGGCAATAGCCGCTGCTGAATTCATTTCAGAACGGTATCCTGATATTCAGGTAAATGCTTATGACCAGTTTCTTACCGTTGAAAATATTCCGGAGATTCTGCCCCATTACGATATTGTAATCGACGGAACCGATAATTTTGCCACCCGGTACATGCTGGACGATGCTTCGGTCGTATTTGGCAGGCCATTGGTTTACGGTGCCATATACCGGTTCGAAGGACAGGTTGCTCTTTTTAATGCAGGCACCGGAAACGCCGGTTACCGCGATTTGTATCCGCAAACACCGGCTTCCGGGGAAGTTGGCAATTGCTCAGAGGCTGGGGTACTGGGCATTTTGCCGGGCATGATCGGAACCTTGCAGGCAGCCGAAGCCATCAAGTGGATTGCCGGGATCGGCAGACTGCTTATCAATAAAGTGTTTTTCTGTAACCTGAAGGATCATTCCTTTTATGAAGTTGATCTGGCTCCCCGTCGGGACACTCAAAACAACCGGCCAACGACACCGGACGAATTTAAAAATACCGACTATTCGGTAAATTGTAGTGCCTCGCAGGAGATCGGTTGGAAAGAAGCGCTTACTGCTTCAAACCTAAAAACGTCTGTTTTTGTTGATATTCGTGAGCCGGATGAAATGCCGCGGTGGTCGAAATCCCAATGCCTTGAAATTCCTGTCGGGCAACTGGAAAAGAAGAAGGAATTATTTTCGGATGCCACCTCCGTATTCCTTTTTTGCCAGCATGGGATCCGCAGCAGACTGGCGGCAGCAGCGTTGCGGGGAATATTAAAAAGGAACCGTATTTATTCGGTTACAGGTGGCGTGGAACATCCTGATTCACCTGTCAAACACCAGATTTAAATGAAACGAGCATGACTGTACTGAACACAAACAGGTATGAAAATCCTCGCTATGCGAGTTCCATCCGACCATTAAAAAACAAATGTTTTGATTAAGCGAGGGCAAAGGCCAAACGGAGTTTGCGGCTTTGCCGAGCGTGAAAAACGACTAATGTAAATGAATTATTTACGGATGAAAGGAAAACCTGAAAATATTTTTATCCGGGGAGCAATTCCCACCGCAAAAATAAGCGAGTCGGTTCAAAAACATGCTGCAAAGAAAGAAATTGGTGCACATGCCATCTTTCTGGGACAGGTGAGGGCCGACGAGCTGAAAGAAGGCATCGTTGCGGCCATTGAATATACGGCTTACGAAGAAATGGCGATCGAAAAAGCACATGAAATAAGGGAGGCAGTCTTTGCAAAATATCCGGTCACCTGCATGCATATTTATCACAGCATGGGCCAGGTGAAGGCAGGCGAAATTTGCTTTTTTGTGTTTACCTCAGCGCCACACCGCAGGGAAGCTATCGATGCCTGTAATGAGATCGTGGAGCGAATAAAGGCAGAATTGCCAGTATGGGGACGTGAACTGCTCGGGAATGATCAACACGTATGGAAGAAGAATGCCTGTACGAACAGATAATAAATAAGCAGAACCAATGATTGATATTACCCGTAAAAACTACTCATTACGTGCAGCCATTGCACAGGCAGAGGTGAAAGTAAGCCTTCCGGAAACCATTCAGTCTGTAATGGAAAAACGTGTTCCTAAAGGCGATGTTTTTGAGGCATCCCGAATTGCGGGGCTGTTTGCTGCCAAACGAACCAGCGATATGATTCCCGACTGCCATCCGCTTCCGGTTGAATTTGCCGAAATCCGGATGCGTACAGAAGGATTGACAATTTATATTGAAGCTGAAATCCATTCGATTTACAAAACAGGCGTTGAGGTGGAGGCCATGCATGCTGCTTCGGTGGCCGCGCTCACTGTCTATGATATGCTCAAACCCATCGACCCGGTTATTGTGATTGAGAAAATTGCGCTGGCCGAAAAAACGGGCGGTAAAAGCCAGTTCGCGCAAACCGCGGTGAGAGAAGAATTTCATGCTGCTGTTATTGTTTGTTCCGATACCATCAGTTCAGGTGAAAAAGAAGACCGGTCCGGGAAAGCAATTGTGAAAAATCTGCAACGACACGATGTTGTGGTGGATGAATACATTATTATTCCCGATGAAGCCGAAATGATCCGCGAGCGGGTGCTAAACTATTCCGGGAAAAATCTGAATATTGTAATCATCACGGGGGGAACCGGCCTTTCGCCGCGCGATGTCACTCCGGAAGCCTTGTTCCCGATTATTGAAAGGCGCATACCTGGCATCGAAGAAACAATCCGGGCTTACGGACAAAACCGCACACCCTATTCCATGTTATCCCGTTCTGTGGCAGGTCTTGTTGGAAATACGCTGGTGCTGGCGCTGCCGGGCTCGACCCGTGGCGCCGAAGAGTCGATGGACGCGGTTTTCCCGCCTGTTTTGCATCTGTTCAA
>JBFXKJ010000250.1:0-5808 GCA_050173895.1 Mangrovibacterium sp.
AAACCGAATTTCCGGAGCTGAGGCTCAGGAAGTTAAATAATAGTTGGAAAACCACAGATTAACTGAAGTCTGTGGTTTTCTTTTTATTGGGACATTAACAAAAGAATGACCACAGATCCTTCTCAGGCTGTGGTCATTCTCATCAACTATTTACTGCTGGCCTTAACTATTCGTTGATCATTTCCACGCTCCGGCGAACAAATTTGTCCAGGTCTTCTCCCTTCAGCATTCCGTTGGCCAAAAGCGCCAGATCGACCAGCTGCCGTGCCAGTTTGTTATCCCTGCCAAAAGCTTCCAGTTTCTTTCGCCGGTCTTCTTCGGTGGCTGTGATCCGCTTTTCCAGATCTTCTATCTTTTCCTTATCCTCCTGAGGAATTTCTTCGTCTTTCTTCCCTTTATTGGCGGCTTCGGCCGCTTCCTTTTCCGCTCTCAATGAATTCAGTTCCTCTTTCAGTGACGCTACTTCCCCTCCCACAGAGTCATCCTTTTCAGTCAGCACCTTCCGAACCAAAGGATGATCGGTATTCACCACCAAATTCAGACTGTCGGGCAGGTCCCCGTAAAAATTCATCCCCCCGCCCTGCATCTTGCTCATATCTTTCATCCGGCGCATAAATTCATTGCGGGTAAGGACCATCGGTTGTGCCTTCTCTCCCAAAGGTTTGAAATCGATCAGATAATTCATCCCGTTCGTTTCGGGGCATACCGACTGGAACACCGGGCTCAGATCCTGCTTTTCCTCCCAGCTCATGTGCTCCTCTTCGTCATCCTTTCGGATCAGGTTATCGACAACATCCGAATCGACGCGTACAAAGCGCTTTTCGGTATGTTTCTGTTCAAGCTTGTTGATCAGGTGGGTCGACAAAACATCATCCATGATCAGCACATCATATCCCTTCTCTTTCGCATCACGGATAAAGGTGTACTGCTCGTCTTTATTTGCAGTGTACAGGTAGACCAGCTTCTTGTCCTTATCGGTTTGATTTTCCGATACCAGCTTCTCGTATTCTTCGAAGGTAAAGTACTTCCCGTCTGTATTTTTCAACAGGAAGAAGGCCGAAGCTTTTTCTTCGAACTTCTCATCGGTAAGCATTCCGTACTCAATAAAGATCTTCAGATCGTCCCACTTCTTCTCATATTCCTCCCGGTTATCCTTAAACAACTGGCTGAGCCTGTCGGCCACTTTTTTGGTGATATGGGAGCTTATCTTTTTCACATTCGAATCGCTTTGCAGGTAGGAACGCGACACATTGAGCGGAATATCGGGCGAATCAAGTACCCCATGCAAAAGCGTCAGGAATTCCGGAACGATCCCCTCGACCGAATCGGTCACATACACCTGATTGCTGTACAGCTGGATTTTATTTTTCTGTACCTCAATCGTATTTTTGATCCGGGGGAAATACAGGATTCCTGTCAGATTGAACGGATAATCCACATTCAGGTGAATATGGAAAAGCGGCTCTTCGCTGTAAGGGTATAATTGATTATAAAATGCCTGGTAATCCTCATCCTTCAGATCGGCAGGCTTTTTAGTCCATGCCGGATTGGTATCGTTAATCTGGTTATCTTCCTCCGTTTCAATTTCCTTACCGTCTTTCCATTCAGTCTTTTTTCCAAATACAACGGGAACGGGAAGGAATTTGCAGTATTTTTTTAATAAATCTGAGATCCGGCTTTTACTGAGGAACTCTTTTGAGTCGTCGTTGATGTACATCACGATGTCGGTTCCCACCTCATCCTTTTCTGTTTCGGTGATGGTATACTCCGGGCTGCCATCGCATGACCATTTTACCGGTGTGGCGCCTTCCCTGTAAGAACGGGTGATGATTTCAACCTTCGACGAAACCATGAAAGCGGAATAGAATCCGAGCCCGAAGTGCCCGATGATTGCATTTGCATCGTTCTTGTATTTCTCCAGAAACTCGTTGGCCCCGGAAAAGGCGATCTGGTTGATATACTTTTCGATTTCTTCGGCCGTCATTCCGATCCCGTTATCCGATACGGTAATCGTCTTCTTCTCTTCATTGAGCGAGATCCGGACTTTTGCCTGGTCAGTTGAAACAGCGATTTCTCCCCTGGCGGCAAGGGTCTTCAGCTTCTGAGTTGCATCAACCGCGTTGGATACGATTTCACGAAGAAAAATGTCATGATCAGAATAAAGAAATTTTTTGATGATCGGAAACAAATTGTCACTCGAAACTCCAATTTTACCTGTCTGCATCGTTATCTTGATTTAATAATTAAACATTATTTGGCGATAGACCGTTTTCAAAGCCTGTGCCACAGAAAAAAAATGACGAATTGTCACACTTGTAAATACGGTGGCTGCGAGAAACAAAAGAAGAAGAAAGCTGTTGTAGGAGTACGTGCACATACTTTCATGTACTACGTTCTTATGGAAACTATTCGATTTGCTGAGCTGATTCTGCTTTTTTCAATACTAACTGTTCTCAATCCGGGACTGGCTGTTGCTTCATTTTCAACTCCCCGCCATCCTCAGCAAAATTATGGATGGATACCTGACTCCATTCCCGGTTCCGGGAATCGCCTGTTTCATATCCGCAGCCTTCTTCACCGGAGCAATCTTCATCAGCGGGACCATCATTATGAAGAAGCACTCATCGAATTGGCGTCTGCCGCAAAGCTCATTAAAAACACCGATTCGGCCACGATCCGCTTTGAGGTCATAAGCAGACAGGGGCTGATGTATTATTTTCTGGAGAATTATCCCATAGCCTCTGATTATTTCCGCGAAATCTACGATACTTTTTTTAGCGAGCTGAACTCAACTGAAAAATGTCTTCTATACAATTATCTCGGGATGGTTCATATGAGCGTGAATGATTACAGGAACGCAGAGAGCTTCCTCAAAAAAGCAAAAGACGAGTCTGTAAAAAGCAATTCGCCGGCCATAAAAAATCAAACTGCTTTTAATATCGGAAAGCTTTATTTTAAACAGGGCCGGAATGCCCGTGCATGGGACCTGATCATGGAGTCATTGCGCCAATTCCAGGAAAATGACGAAGACGAATTGGCGGAAGAAGCATCCAGGATCATGGGAATGCTTTATCTTGAACAGGAAAGTTATCCGCTCGCGGAAAGTTTTTTTAAACAATCCCTGGAACTGGCACGGGAAATAGGCTATCCAAAAATTATCCTGGAAAATTATAAGAATATTTTCACGACCTATGGCCTCATGCGCAAAAAAAGTAACAGTCAGCAATTTCTTTTGCAGGAACTGGAGTATTTTAAAAAATGGGCTTATCTGAACGACAGCCTGTATCAGACACAAACAAGCGGAAGGATTCTTGAACTGGAAAAACAATATGAAACGGAAAAGAAAAACAACCAGATAAAACTTTTGGAAAAGGAAAAGCAGATTGCCAACAGTCAATTAAAGAGCGGGCAGATTCAGCGGCGTTATCTTTTTTTTCTTGTCATGCTCATTCTTTTGGTCCTGGGATTTTTTATTTATTCTTTCTCTTATTACAAAAGAATGACGCACGTGCTTCAGAGACAAAGCCGGAGGATCATGAATCAGCAGGCCAGAATCTCCCGGCAGAATGAACGTTTGCAAAAGGCAGTGGGAGCCCAGAACAAGCTTTTCAGTATTATGGCACATGACCTGAGAAGTCCGCTGGCCTCCCTTTCGAATATTATTAAGCTGATCACAATTTATATCGACAACAGCCGCTACAATGAGGCAGCCGAACTTTCCCGGCAAATGGACAGGAAAAATGATCATCTTTTAGAGTTGACAGATAACCTGCTGGACTGGACCAAAAGCCAGACTGAAAGCTTCACTCCCGTCTTTGAACGAGTAAAGTTAAGTGAAGTGGTTGCTCATTGCGTTAAAATTTATCAGCCGGTGTCGATCGATAAGGAGATCGCTCTGCATTATGAGCAGGACGGCGATTGTTATCTCCTGGCAGACCGGAATATGCTTCAGACAATCCTGAGGAACCTGATCAACAATGCGATCAAATTCACAGCCCGAAAGGGCAAAGTACAGATTATCTGCGAACAGCGCCAGGGATTTGCCCGGATTACCGTCAGCGACAACGGCATCGGCATTTCCAGGGAAAGGATGGAAAGCATCTTTGAAATTGATGTCAAAAACATCCAGAACGGGACCGAAGGGGAAAAAAGCACGGGGCTTGGCCTCTCCGTTTGTAAAGAGTTCATTGAAGCAATGGGCGGTACCATTTTCGTTGAAAGCCAGGAACAGGTGGGAACAAGTTTTATTTTTACCATTCCTCTTTATGCTCCGCGGCTTCAGCATGGGCAACAACTACCGGCCCCGGTCCCGTCAGCCGGTAGTCCGGGGCATTAGGAAGCCGTACTCTTCAGCATATTCCAGCATCTGTGCCGTATAGTCCCGGGGATAATCGACCGACACGTCGGTTACATCTCCATGGCCGTTTTTCACCAGTTCCAGACGGGGATTGAGAAATCCGGCATAAGGAGCAATCCCCAGCTTTTTAAAACGTTCCAGCACTTCCCGGTGCAAACTCTCATCAATCTGTACACCGTACGTTTCGACAAGATCTCTGGCTGCCGGATAATCTCCTTCCGATTTAATTCGCTGCACTTCCCGCAAAAGTTCTCCGAAAGCTTGACGCAGGCGGTCATAATCACGAATCACAACGAACGTTTTGCCATTCTTTCTGATCCATTCGATTGCTCCCGCGCTGTTTGCACACGCCCATGACGAAATCAGCTGACGATTTCGCATATGCGATTCCTCCAGTTCCTTTCCGGCTTCGATCCGGATCAGCTGAGTGATCAGTCCATTCCTGATATAGGAATCGTACTCAGCTTTCGCTGTTTCAGCCGAGGGAACAAGCCCCAGCTCAGCCATCTTCCCGTCTGCAATAAAATAAAGAGCAAACAGGTCTGCCCGCGTTTCCTCGATGGTGGAATAATAGTTCTTCAGGTCGCCGGTATTTACCCCCGGACTCATCCGCCCCGATCCGTGCCCAAGGCATTCGTGCAAGTCGGTATGCAGATTACCGGCAAGGTAACCAAACTTACGGGCCCGTTCTGCTTCGGCAGGCGAGCATGCAAATTCCTCCAGCATGCCATTCTGAAGCGAATCAACAAAATAGGAATAGGTGATGTTTTCAATGGTCACTGATTTTGAGCCGTACCTTTCCCTGATCCATTCTGAATTCGGCAGATTAATGCCAATGGGGGTAGCCGGATAACAGTCACCGCCAAGAGTTGCCACATGAATTGCCCGGGCACTTACACCAGTCACCTCGTTTTTTTTGAATTTTTCATCCACCGGAGAATGAATTTCAAACCACCGGGCATTTTCCGATAGTTTGCCGGCTCTCTGCGAGCCCCGCACGTCCTTGTAACTGACGATCGATTCCCAGCTTCCCTTTATACCCAGCGGATCTCCGTACACTTCGATAAAGCCGTTCACGAAATCGACCAGGCCCGCGTTCTCACCGACCCAAAGAATGCTGTATTCATCAAAAAGCCGAAGATCGCCGGTCTCGTAAAAGGTGATCAGCTTCCTGATGAGTTCCTGCTGTCGCTCGTTCTCCGCAAAAAACGATGCTTTCTCAAGCCACCCGATAATTTGCCGGATAGCCGGACCGTACGTCCCATCCGCCTTCCATATTTCCTCCCTCAGTTCATTTTTCTCCTTTACGAGCCTTGTGTTCAGTCCAAACGACGGAGCCTGCTCTCCAAATGCTTTCCGGCGTCCGGCATAAAAATCTTCTGCCTCTTTCTGGCTGACGTTCCTGTAATAATTCATCGCCGATGAAGCCAAAAGGTCGCTCCTGCTGTCAA
>JBFXKJ010000251.1:0-5755 GCA_050173895.1 Mangrovibacterium sp.
AAATTCGCCCGGAATATATGTTCTTTTTCAGAATGAGTTTCCTGAGAAAGAGCGCGGACGTCGGCATTTCAATCTTTCGTTCGTTATTGTCCCTGATAATACTTCATTGCTTCGGGCATCAACTTTCCGAGTTCAGCGATTCTTCGCGTATCAACCGGGTGGGTGCTTAGAAATTCCGGCGTTGCGGAGCCTCCTTTAGCGGCCATTCTTTTCCAGAAGGCTACTGCTTCCCTGGGATCGTAGCCTGCCATCGCCATAAAGATCAGTCCCATTTGGTCAGCCTCCAATTCATGCTTACGGGAGAATGGAAGGGCCACTCCGACCTGGGTTCCAAGACCATAAGCAGTGGAGAAGAGCGCCTGGGTTTTTTCGGGCTTTTGTTTCAGCGCCTCAGCGAGTGCCGTGCCGCCCATTTCAAGCATCATGGACTGGCTCATGCGCTCGTTTCCATGCCGGGCAACCGCGTGGGCGATCTCGTGTCCCATCACCACAGCCACACCTGCATCATTTTGTGTCATGGGCAGGATCCCGGTATAAAAAACCACCTTTCCACCGGGCATACACCAGGCGTTCGGCACATCGCTCTGTACAAGATTGAATTCCCACTTGAAATTCTGAATGTAACTCTCAAATCCATTCGTCCTCAGGTAACTTTCCACGGCCGCAGAAACTTTCGCCCCCACCCTTTTGATCTGTTGTACCTGTGCAGTATTGGCCGAAAGCTTATTTTCCTTCAAAAAATCGCTGTAACTGGTCAAACTCATTTCAACCATGGATGACTCAGGCAGCAGATTCAGCTGGCTCCTTCCTGTAAGCGGAACAGTTCCGCACGATGCCGTCATAAACACAACAGCTGTAAGCAAAACCGCGAATTTAATTTGTCTGTTCATTTTCCGGATTTTTAAATACTACCTAAATATAAACAAACGGGAACAAAAAATGATAAAGTTCACAAAAAACTCCCTTGCCGGATTCGGTTTTTTTTTAATTTGATCCGGCCGATCTTTTGGCTGCCAAAAGTGCATTTTTCAACAAAGCGACACGGGTCATGGGACCCACACCTCCAGGTACCGGAGTGATGAAGGAACATTTTGGGGCCACTTCATCGAAGGCCACATCGCCCTTCAGTTTCCAACCTGATTTTGTCTCCGGCGACGGTACGCGCGTTGTACCAACGTCGATTACAACAGCTCCTTCCTTGACCATATCACCCTTGACAAACTCAGGAGATCCGATGGCTGCGATGATAATATCGGCCTTTGCGCAAAGCTCCTTCAGGTTCTTCGTACGGCTGTGTGCCACGGTAACCGTGGCATTGATAGCCTTTTGTGACATCAAAACACTCATAGGGCGCCCCACAATATTGCTCCGGCCCAGAACCACACAGTCTTTACCCGAGGTCTCAATCCCGTACCTTTTGATCAGCTCGGTGATCCCATAGGGAGTTGCAGAAACGAACGAAGGCAGACCGATGACCATGCGTCCCACATTTTCCGGATGAAAACCATCCACATCCTTGCCCGGATCGATCGCCTCGATCACCTTCTGCTCGGAGATATGGGAAGGAAGGGGAAGCTGAACAATAAAGCCGTCGATATCGGGGTTTCTGTTTAGCTCGTCAACCTTTGCAAGCAGTTCTTCTTCCGTCACATCATCTTCATAGCGGACAAGGGTCGATTGAAAACCGACTTCTTCACAGTCCCTGATCTTATATGCCACGTAACTTTCACTGCCCCCGTCGTGGCCCACCAGCACTGCAGCGAGATGGGGCACTTTTCCTCCCTGGCTTTTGATTGCCCTGACTTCCTCAGCAATTTCAGCCTTGATTGCGGCAGCCGTTTTCTTTCCGTCGATTAACGTTGTCATATCGTCCTGTTATCTTTTTTTCATATTTCCCATCATCCGGCCCAGATTCTTGCCCTGCGAAACCATGCGCATCATCTTGCGGGTTTCGTCAAACTGCTTGATCAGCCGGTTCACTTCCTGAATATTTGTTCCCGAGCCTTCCGCAATGCGTTTTCTGCGGGTTCCGTTCAAAATGGCAGGATCTTCCCTTTCGGCAGGCGTCATGGAATAAATGATCGCTTCGATGTGCTTAAAGGCATCGTCTTCAATGTCAATGTTCTTCAGCGCCTTTCCCATCCCCGGGATCATGGCGGCCAGATCTTTCAGGTTTCCCATTTTCTTGATCTGCTGGATTTGGCTAAGGAAATCATTGAAACCAAACTGGTTTTTTGCAAGCTTGGACTGCAGTTTCCGCGCTTCGTCGGCATCAAATTGCTCCTGTGCCCTTTCAACCAGGGAAACAATATCGCCCATGCCCAGAATCCTGTCGGCCATTCGCTCGGGATGGAAAATGTCGAGGGCCTCCATCTTCTCGCCGGTGCTGACAAATTTAATCGGTTTGCTGACCACAGAGCGGATAGACAGTGCAGCTCCTCCCCTTGTGTCCCCATCCAGCTTGGTCAGAACAACACCGTCAAAATCGAGACGATCATTAAATTCCTTTGCCGTGTTCACGGCATCCTGCCCCGTCATCGAGTCGACCACGAATAAGATTTCCTGGGGAGAAACGGCGCTTTTAATCGCGGTAATCTCCTTCATCATTTCTTCGTCAATTGCCAACCGCCCGGCTGTGTCAATGATCACCGTATTGTAACCATTTGCCCTGGCATACTGAATGGCATCGCGGGCTATTTTCACAGGCTCCCTGCTTCCATCCTCCGTATAAACCGGAACATTGATCTGAGAGCCCAATACCTTCAACTGGTCGATCGCCGCAGGACGATACACGTCGCCGGCTACCAGCAACGGGTTTTTACCTTTCTTCCCTTTCAGGTGTCTGGCCAGCTTCCCTGAAAAAGTCGTTTTTCCCGACCCCTGCAAACCGGCAATCAGGATCACGGCAGGACTGCCCTGCAGGTTGATATCGACCGACTTGCCTCCCATCAGCCCGGCCAGCTCATCATGAACGATCTTGACCATCATCTCACCCGGTTTCACCGAGCTGAGCACATTCTGGCCAAGGGCCTTCTCCTTAACCGTTTCCGTGAATGACTTGGCTATTTTATAGTTGACGTCCGCGTCAAGCAGGGCCCGCCTGACTTCCTTCAGGGTCTCAGCGATGTTGATCTCCGTGATCCGGCCTTCGCCTTTGAGCAACTTGAATGAACGCTCCAGTTTTTCATTAAGATTTTCAAACATAACCAAATGCTGTTGAGTTTCTAATTTTTAACGTTTAAATTGTCACATCCGTTCCGGTACATTGATGCCAAGCAATCCCATACCGGTTTTCACGATTTCCGATACCGTTACCGATAAAATCAACCTGAAATTCCGGATATCTTCATTGTTTTCTGCCAGGATGGAATGATCATGATAAAACTGATTATACTCCTTCACCAGGCTGTAAATGTAATTGGCGATGAGCGCCGGGCTGTAAACGTCGCCGGCCTCTTTTACCACCGCAGGGAACAGGGTGACCGATTTGACCAGCTCCAGTTCCTTCCCCGAAAGCGTGATGTCTTCATTCCCGGTCAGGCTGGCCTTCATTTTCTTTTCCACAGCTTTCCGGAGCACCGACCGGATCCGGGCATAAGTGTACTGAATAAAAGGGCCTGTGTTTCCGTTGAAGTCGATCGACTCTTCCGGATTGAACAACATGCTCTTTTTGGGATCCACTTTCAAAATGAAATATTTCAGGGCCCCCAGGGCAATCATTTTATAGGTCTTTACCGCTTCCTCTTCTGTATAGTCTTCCAGTTTTCCTAGTTCCTCCGACGTTTTCCGGGCCACTTTCACCATCTCAGCGATCAGGTCGTCTGCATCAACCACGGTCCCTTCACGCGACTTCATCTTTCCGTTCGGGAGTTCCACCATGCCATACGAAAAATGGTGCAGGTCCCTGCCCCACGAAAATCCAAGCCGGTCAAGCAAAATTGAAAGGACCTGGAAATGGTAGTTTTGCTCATTGCCAACCACATAGATCATTTTATCGATCGGATAGTCGTTAAACCGGAGTTTGGCCGTCCCGATATCCTGGGTCATATATACAGAAGTGCCGTCGTTCCGAAGCAGGATCTTTTGATCGAGCCCCTCGGCAGCAAGATCAGCCCAGACCGATCCGTCTTCCTTCCTGTAAAAAACACCCTTTTCAAGTCCTCTCAGCACTTCGTCCCTGCCTGCCAGATAAGTCTCCGATTCGTAATAAATCTTGTCGAAATCAACGCCCAGCTCTTTATAAGTCAGGTCAAATCCCTCATAAACCCATTCGTTCATCATCTTCCAAAGAGCAATGGTTTCCGGATCATGCGATTCCCATTTAAGCAGCAGTTCCCTCGCGGCAAGGATCGAAGGGGCTTTTTGTTCCGCCTCTTCTTTTGAAAGTCCTTGTTTAACCAGTTCTTCGATCTCCTCTTTATAATGCTTATCGAACAAGACGTAAAATTCTCCGACCAGGTGATCACCCTTGGTTCCCGTCTTTTCGGGTGTTTTTCCTTCCCCCCACTTCAGCCAGGCATACATCGATTTGCAGATATGGATCCCCCGGTCATTGACAATATTTGTTTTTACCACCTTGTTACCGTTTGCAGCGAGGATCTCTGCCAGCGAATAGCCCAGCAAATTGTTCCGGATATGCCCCAAATGCAACGGTTTATTCGTGTTTGGAGAAGAATATTCGATCATCACCAAAGGCGAACGCTCCCCGGGAGAAACACAGCCATACTTTTCAGTTTGCGACGCTTCCAAAAGTTGCCGGATCCAGTATTTTTCGGATATGCTCACGTTCAAAAATCCCTTAATAACCGCAACCGACCGGATGTCTTCCACTTTTGCTTTCAGGTATCCGCCCAGATCAGCAGCAGTCTGCTCAGGCGATTTCCGGGAATAACGCAAAAAAGGAAAGACCACAACAGTCAGGTCACCTTCCACATCTTTCCGGGTGGCCTGGATCTGAACGCTGCCGGCTTGAATTTCTGCGCCATAAAGTTCCGAGACGGCTTTGACAATCGTATCCCTGAGGCTCTGTTCAATCTGCATCTTTTTTTAATTTTAAGACGCGCAAAGATAATAGATTCCGGGCGAAATCCGATGAAGGTTTTCAGTTTAAACCCAAGTTTTCCGCTCTGTTCCACAGATCGGTAAGCGGACCAGAAAAAATTTTGTTTTTTACCCGGCGATCCGCTTTTTTTGTCTAAGCAAATTTTTGTACCGTGTACAGCATTATAGATATTGAAACCACCGGGCAAAGCCTTCGGATGGGAAAAATTACGGAGATCGCCATTTTTCTGCACAACGGGCATGAGATCACCGGGTCTTTTTCAAGCCTGGTCAATCCGGAATGTTCCATTCCCTCATACATTACCCGGCTGACGGGGATCGATGACCGGATGGTGGCCCATGCACCCCGTTTTTATGAGATTGCCAAAACCGTGGTGGAGCTCACGGCGGGAAAAATTTTCGTGGCACATAATGTATTGTTTGACTATAGTTTTGTGCGGGAAGAATTTAAAAGGCTGGGGTATGACTTCAGGAGAAAAACGCTTTGTACTGTCAAACTGGGGCGAAAATATCTTCCGGGACACCGTTCCTATTCACTCGGGAACATCTGCAGTGATCTGCGGATTACGATCGACGGGCGGCACCGGGCAGCAGGCGATGCGCTGGCTACCGTAAAACTGCTGGAAAAAATCATGCAACAAAAAAACAGCCCGGGTATCTCCGGGCTGCAGCAAAGACTATTTTAAAAAGAAGA
>JBFXKJ010000252.1:0-5728 GCA_050173895.1 Mangrovibacterium sp.
TGATTTCCTGGGTGACAATTTCAGATCTGTTACCGGCCCGGTCTACTGCATACAGGCTGATCACCTTCGGGTCGGTGCTGCCCAACCCAATGACATCGAGTGAATCCACGTAGAACGACGAGGTAAAATAAAAGGTCTTCCCCTGTGCGTTTTTGTATTCGGCATTCACGCTCAGCAAATCTTCGTCAGGAGGAATGGTATAAAAAAACCGGGCTCCCCCGTAAAGCGGTTTCCAGTTATTGATCACAGGCTTTCCCGGCGGAAGGGAGTCACCGGCGCCCGACTCAAACCTGGAACCTTCCTTGCAGGCTGCAATTCCCAATAACATCAGGGATGCTATCCATATATATCGTTTCATATCCTTTTCTTTAAATTTTGAATAAATCATGCTTCTTTTGATGTTCAGATGTTCAGATTCTCAGATTTTCGGATATTCAGACAGTCCGGAGATCCCGCAGTCTGACGATCTGATCGTCTGAAAATCTGACGGTCTTCATTACCATCCCGGATTTTGAGTGAGTTTGCCGTTCGTGTTCAGCTCGTTCAGGTCGATGGGCCAGAGGTAATCGCGAATGGTGAAGCGCCGGGCCTGAACAACTCCCAGAACAAAGAAAGTTGAGGGCGCGGTCCCCTTATAGTTCCATCCCTGGATAGGCGAGGAGAACTCAATATGCGCCCGCTTGTGGCGGAGCATATCCCAGAAGTGAATGCCTTCGAAAGCCAGCTCAATGCTTCTTTCCTGCAGGATAATCTCACGCATCCCCTCCTTATTGCGGTGCTTGTTCACCGTCCTGGCCAGCGTAGCATTCGCCCAGACTTCTTCGACATTGGGAATACCGGCACGCTCCCTGACTATGTTAATAGCATCCCACACTTCCTGATCGGGCTGATCCTTAATCTCATTGAGTGCTTCAGCTTTCATCAGGTATAGGTCGGCCATCCGGATAATCGGGTACGGGAACTTCACCTGCCGTTGCCAGTTCGATGAACGTGATTCCGGGTGTACCAGCTTCTGGATGCCGATGCCCGTACAATAAAAGTCGGTCGAATTCACACTCGGGTTATAGCCGCCGTTGGTCCCCTGCATCATATACACGGGGATGATCTCGAAATGCGAGCGGTAATAACCTCCCGTGATGCCCAGGTTGGCATAGAAACGCATTTCACGGTTCATGTACAGGTTAATGGTGGGCTGGTTAGGCTGCATGATTCCCGCAATGGCCGGGTAATCCGGGTCTTCTGCCCCCGGGGTGAGGTAAGCATCCAGCCGGGTATTGTAGTTAAAGGAGAGGTCCTCTTCCAGGGGAAGACCGTTCGCGGTGTAATACCGTTCGGCCATCTGGTAGGTGGCCCCCAGCCACTGCCAGGAGAAACCGGCCGCATTTACATCGCCTTCGAAGCCGGCAGGCAGCCGCATGTTGGTGGAATGCGCCAGTTCACCCTGGTTGTAAATGTCGACATTCGAGTTGGCCCACAACAGTTCCTTGTTCCAGGGATCAACCACCACCATCCGCAAGTCATAGTAGGTCTTCATCCGGTCAGGATTAAGCAGATAAAAATTCCGGTCCTTCACGTAAACCTCCTTCTCGAAGTGGTATAACGCTTTACCGTTGTTTTCGGCCACTTCGATGGCCGTATTGATAGCGGTGAGCGCTTCCTGCCATTTTTCTTTCGTGCGCTGGTCCGAATCATCAACCGGGAAGAACGGCTGCCCGTCGGTGGGATCGTAAAAGTCGCCGAAGAATTCCCTGTTGCCGCTGTAAAACGGACTTGCCCGAAAATACAGCACCCTTGCCTTAATGGCCGTGGCAGCAATCTGGTCGATCTGCCCCAGGTTGTTTTCCTCGGCACGTTCGGTCAGGTCGGGAATGGCTTCATCCATCAGGCCGATGATATAATCAAAGCAGTCCTCCACCTTTGAGCGTGAGAGGAACAGCTCGTCGGCTGTGGCATCGGGCTGGATCACCTTGTCCGAGATAATGACCGGTCCATATTTCTGCACGAGCAGGAAATGGTAATAAGCTTTCAGGAATTTAGCCTGCGCGATCCAGTCAGCCCGCTCATTTTCAGCCAGGTTGCGGGTAGCGACAATATACTGCAGAAACACGTTGGTAGACCGGATCGCCTGGTAGTAAGCCTGCCCGCCGCCGGTACCCGACCAGTTTCCCAATAAGGGAGAACCGGTGGTCTGCAGCCCGCGCATAACGCGCTCGGCGAGAAGCTGACCGCTGTTGTTCTGGACCGAAGCATCGATGCGTCCGATAAACTCATCGCCAAGTTCCCACATGGTTTGGTGGGTATGCTCATCGTTCGGCAGGTAACTGTATATTTTTGCCAGTGCATCGTAGGCATCGTCTTTTGTGGCATAGATATTTTCCAGCTTCAACGTGTTATCGGGAACCACGTCCAGGTATTCGGAGCAGGACGAAAGCACAACCAGTGAAATCATCCATATGCAATATTTAAATCCTTTCGTCATCTTCTTCTAATTTAAGAGGATTAAAAATCTAATTTGAAACCAACGTTAAACCGTCTGTTGGGCGGATAACCGATCCCTTTTCGGCCCATTTCCGGATCCCAGTATTTGAAACGGCTGAACACAAGAAGGTTTTCTCCGGAAACATACAAGCGGCAGTTCTCCATTCTCAATCTTTTCACGGGGAAGTTGTATCCCAACTCTGCGCTCTTCAGACGAACGAAAGAAACGTCGCGCAGCCACCACGACGACTGCTGCAGATTGTTGTTGATGGTGGTGGTCGAAAGGCGGGGCCAGAAGGCATACGGATTGGGATTCGTTTCACTCCAGTAGTCATCGGCGATAAAGGGCATGGCATTGCGCTGACCAACCAGGGGGGCGATCCCTTCCGAGCCGTCATTGCCACCGCCCACACCGGGATTGATAAACATCGACACCCTTGCATTTCCCTGGAAGAAGAACGAAAGGTCAAATTTCTTATAGCCAACCGATAAACCGGCGCCAAGCTGGATTTCCGGTTTGGTGGGATAGCCCATCGGCACGCGGTCGTTGTTGTTCACCACGCCATCGCCGTTCACATCCTTATACTTAATATCGCCGGCCATGTACTCGCCAAAATCCTGATGCGGCGAGTTGTCAATTTCAGCCTGATCCACGAAAAGACGTTCGGCAATCAATCCCCACCACTGGTCAATGCTGTGCCCTTTCCGTTTGAGGTATTCGTCCGGGTAGTTCTTCTCATCCAACTCGACATATTTGTTGGTGGCATAGGTGAAATTCGCACGTCCTGTTATCCAGAAATCGCTGTTAAACTGGTGTTCGATGTCGATTGACGCGTCGATACCATGTGATTCGACCTTGCCCACGTTCCCGCTGATGGAGGCTTCCAGCCCCGACGATGCCGGGAAGTTTTCGCGGACCATATAAATTTTGTCGCGATTGTCCTTGAAGAAATCAGCCTGAATACGGATCGATTCGTTCTTGAGCAGACTCAGTTCAAAGCCGGCATTGTACTTGGTCGACACCTCCCAGGTGATGTTCGGATTGGCATAACGCGAAACCCGGTAGCCCTGGTAATAATTCTGAAAGGTATTGCCCCAGCGGTAGGAACCTCCGCCCAAAGCTACGTCGGACAGGAAAAAGAAACGCCCATCGCGCCCGGCAATGGCGTCATTTCCTCCCCGCCCCCAGCTGAATTTGAGCTTCAGCGCGCTGATCGCATTTTTATAGGGTTCAAAGAACGACTCGTTCGACAGGAGCCATCCGGCGGCAAGCGCCGGGAAAAAGCCAAACTGCTTGCTTCCTGAGAATTTTTCGGAACCATTGTAACCGTATGAGAAGTCAAGGAAATAACGGCTGTCATAATCGTAGGTGGTGCGGCCCGAAATACCGAGATTCTTCTCCGGCAAGGTATAATAAATCGATGTGCTGTTGCCTCCGGTCACCAGGTTCTCCTGCGCAATGGCTACCGTGGTAAAGCCTACCTTGTGTTTGCCAAACTCGCGGTTCCAGTTCAGGATCCCCTCGTAATAATACTGTCCGCTGGCATCGCGCCCGGGAAAGACATCACCCAGATAGGCCCTCCCGGTGGTCGGGTTCAGCGCAAACAGCGTATACTCGCCCGTAATCTGGTTATAGTTTTCGAGTGCATAATAGTAAGGGTTATAGGTGCGCCGGCTGGTATACTTGCCCCAACTGTTGGCCGAAGCCTTCAGACTGATCTTCAGCCCCTTTGTAATGAAGTCCAGTTCCTGTGTGAGGGTGGCCTGCGCCGTGATGCTGGTTTCATTGCGGTCTTCATAACCCCGCACCATGCTGGCATAGGGATTTACCTTCACTCCGCCACCAACCAGGGTGCTTCCGAACAGGACATGCTCCGTATATTTGTTTGCCTCGTCGGGCTCGTAGGTGAAGGGAAAATCAACCGGGTTCGACCACATGATCTGCCGGTAGATCTCACTGGCCGACTCCCAGGGTCCCGTATAGCGCTCAAACCGGCCCGTGATCCTGGTGTCAAGGGTTGTAGTCGGCGATAATTTGAAAATGACGTTACTCCGGATGTTGGTGCGGGTAATGTCAATGTTGTTATTAAAATTGTTCCGCTTGTCCACTTTCAGCAAGCCGGTTTCATGTTCCATAGTGCCCGATACGTAATAGGTGGCCACCTTGCCTCCTCCGGAAAGATTCAGGTTCACTTTTTCATTGACAGTCGATTTGTTGAACAAGGCATCATACCAATACACGTTCGGGTAGATCATCGGGTATTCGCCGCGCATGGTAGCCTGGATCTTCTGCTCGTCATAATAGGCGCCAAGCGTCGGATTGCGGGTAATCTGCGCCTCGTTGTACAGCCGCATGTAGCTGACCCCATCCAAAAACTCGAGTTTCCGTGTTGGCATGGCCACGTTCACATCTCCCCTGACACTGATCTTCACTTTTCCTTCCCGCCCGGCCTTTGTCACCACCGAGATGATACCATTGGCGCTTCGGGCACCGTACATGACTGTTGCCGAGGCATCCTTCATCACCGAGAAGCTCTCGATGTCGTCGGGCTGCAGGCGTGCCAGGTCGTCGGTGGTCGACTCAAAACCATCGATCAGGATCAGCGGCGAGGTTTTGTATCCGAAGGTGGTCACCCCGCGAACAAAGAACTGCGCATTATCGGCGCCCGGCTCACCTGATGTCTGATACGAAATGATCCCGGCAATCTTTCCGGCCAGCGCCGTGGTCAGGTTCGATGCAGGAACACGGAGTTCGGCTACGTCAACCGTTGAAATGGACGCAACCACACTTTCCTTCTTTTGGCGGCCGAAAGCAACGACGGTCACGTCTCCCAGCTCTTCCGATTTTTCCCTCATCTCGATGTTGACTACCTTCTGGGTTGTGATAACCACTGTTTCCGGTTCCATCCCGATAAAGGAAAAAACAAGCTTTTCTCCTCGACTGGCTTCGATGCTGTAATTCCCATCGATGTCAGTAATCACTCCCTTGGTAGACCCTTCGATTGTCACTGTTGCCCCGGGCAATGGCTGCCCTGAAGGATCCGTGATGACCCCCTTCACAACATTCTTCTGCGTCTGAACGCCCGGCTTCTCAGCCGGCGCAGCCGGATAAATGAGAATCTGACTTCCCACCACCTTAAATGAAAGGTTCGACCGGCTCAGCGCTTCCGTCAGCACATCTTCCACAGAACCTGCCTTCGTGTTCACATCGATTCTCAGATTGTCGTTGACCAGATCGTTGTTGTAAAGA
>JBFXKJ010000253.1:0-5690 GCA_050173895.1 Mangrovibacterium sp.
GGCTCATGTAGCCTCCGCCGAAGGCATTGCATGTGAGGAGAAAATCGCCGGGATGAATCCGCATCCGATCGATTATGAGAATATTCCGGGATGTACTTACACAGGCCCCGAAATTGCTTCGGTGGGACTGACTGAAAAAAAGGCCGTCGACGCAGGCTATCAGGTTAAGGTTGGCAAATTCCCTTATTCAGCCAGCGGAAAGGCCAGTGCTGCAGGTCAAAAAGACGGGTTTGTCAAACTGATATTCGATTCTAAATACGGGGAGTTATTGGGGGCTCACCTCATAGGGGCCAATGTGACAGAAATGATCGCAGAACTGGTCGTTGCCAAAAAACTCGAGATTACGGGACATGAACTCATCAAATCGATCCATCCTCATCCTACTATGAGCGAGGCCATTATGGAGGCAGCAGCTGCTGCCTATGATGAGGTGATCCATCTGTAAGCGCCTGTTACCAGATACCGCATTCCTAAAAGGTCCTGCCATTGGCGGGACCTTTTTGATTTTCTGACCGTTCCCTTCGATATTTTTTAATATGCTGATTTTCAGTAACTATTTTTCTTCTGAAAAATAAAGTATATTTTTGATAATTTAAACACTAACCTTTCATAACATGAAACGAACATGTTACTTCGCGATTTTCAGGGGCGATGTGCTCATTCGCGGTGACAGGGAGTTTTCATATCTCCGTTAAAAACCAAATTCTAAAAGTATGAAAAAAACAATTCTGTTTGGATTTACATGGCTAATGGGGGCCTCCGTGAGTTTTGCAGGAGGTATTTTGACCAATGTAAATCAGAGCGCTCAGTATGTCAGAATGTTGTCGCGAAATGCATCCATGCAGATCGATGCTGCTTATTACAATCCTGCCGGATTGGTTAAAATGCAGGATGGATTTCACTTTTCTTTGAACAATCAAAGTATCTTTCAGTCGAAGACCATCGAGAACCGTTTCCCGCTGCTTAACTCCTCGGTTTATAAGGGGGACGTTTCGGTGCCTGTTTTCCCGTCGGGTTTTGCGGTATACAAGAAAGACAGGATGGCTTTATCGTTTGGGTTTGGCCCAAATTCAGGAGGAGGGACTGCTGAGTACAAAAACGGTCTTCCTTCCTTTGAGGTTCCTCTTTCAAAAATTCCGCTCAGCCTTGCACAGTCAGGTGTTGGCGTATCTGCCTACTCGGCCGATCTGTATTTTAGCGGGACTTCTGTGTTTTGGGGTGGTCAGCTGAATCTGTCATGGGCATTCAGCGAAGTGTTCAGCGGTTCTGTTGGAATGCGGCTGATTTTGGCGGGAAATGACTACGACGGACACATAACCAAAGTAAGTGTGATCAGGGATGGGAAAAGTATCCTGGTAAAAGATTTGATGACGGGTTTGGCTGCTCAGGCCTCGGCCGGCGCGGCAGCTTTTGCCCAGTATCCGGCATCGGCCGTCATGCCTGACGCCGTGGCCGCACAGTATGGATTTCCTTCAGGAACCACCTTTGGGGATGCGGCAGCAGCTTTTTCAAAAAAGGCCAGTGATGCTTCGGAAGGTGCCGCTGCAGCGGCCGACCGGTATCTGAGCCTTGAACAAAAAGGTACAGGAGTTACCCCCATCATAGGCCTGAATATTCACCCTGACGACCGGTTAAATATTGGTCTTAAATATGAATTTAAGACGAGGCTGGAAATGACCAATCACACCGATGTGGATGATCTGGGGGTTTATCCTGACGGGGGTAAATTCAGGAATGACCTTCCGGCAATTTTTACGGCCGGAGTTGAATACAAACTGCTTGATAATTTTAAGCTTTCCGGCTCGTTCAACAACTATTTTGACAAGAGTGCCAATTGGTCGGGAAAGGAAAATGACATCGACAAAAACCTTTATGAAGTGATGCTGGGAATGGAATACCAACT
Organism: Mangrovibacterium sp.; assembly: GCA_050173895.1. Classification (GTDB taxonomy): domain Bacteria; phylum Bacteroidota; class Bacteroidia; order Bacteroidales; family Prolixibacteraceae; genus JBCFBK01. The sequence goes on from JBFXKJ010000253.1 coordinate 1,904, forward strand.
CACGGAAAAGACGGCAGTCAGCGCAGGGGTGATGCATTCTGAAACAGGTGTGGGCCGGGGTTATCAGACTGACCTGAGCTTCAGCCTCAGTTCCAATACCGTTGGCTTTGGAATGCAGTTTCATGTAAATGAACGGTTTGATCTTGATCTGGGCGGCCTGTTCACTGTGTATAAAGACGGAGAAAAGGAAATCAGCTATGGTGAACTCGGATCGTACAAGGAGATTTACAGCAAAACAAACGTGGATTTCTCAATCGGCCTGACCTACCATATTTTTAAATAAACCGGTGCTGCCGGACAATCCGGTGCCCGGAAGCGGAACAAGAAGGGCATGACATGCGGCGGAAATGGAAAAGAAAACGATTCAATATACGGCTTATGCCCGGGTTGAATCGTTTTTAATTCTGTTTTACTGAATCTTGTTTAATCCCGGGGCCTCCCGGAATATGAAAGACGTGGCGGCTGAGTGGTTGGTTGCGTTCGAGGGAAAAATATTTTTGGTGACGCAACTGTTTCTTTTTCCCGTGCATCTTGAGAAAGATATAAAGCGGGTAAAGGGAAAGGCAGAAATTGCTAATTTTGATTTAACCAACTGACGAATTTTGGAAGATCTGAGTCGGCTCATAAAGGATTGTGCTGCTGGTAAGTCGAAGGCCCAGGCCCGTCTTTATCAGCTTTATGCGCCCCGGATGTACGGCGTGTGTCTCCGTTATTCGAAGGGCGCTGCTGAAGCTGAGGACAATTTGCAGGACGGCTTTATCAAGATCTTTGAAAAAATTGGTACGTTCAGGCATGAAGGATCGTTCGAAGGGTGGATGCGGCGGATCATGGTCAACGTTTCACTCGAAAAGTACCGTAAGCAGAATGTTCTTCAGACAGTTGATGATCTCACTCCCTTTGAAATGCCCGACATGAACGATGAGATCATTTCCGGAATATCGGCCAACGATCTGCTGGCACTGATCAGCGATCTGCCTCCCCGTTACCGGATGGTTTTTAACCTGTATGTGCTGGAAGGGATGAACCACAAGGAAATTGCAGAGGAAATGCGTATTTCGGAAGGAACATCCAAGTCGAACCTGGCAAGGGCCCGGATTATTTTGAAAAGGCAAATCGTGAAATATTTTCAACAAACGGAGAATAATTATTCTGCATGACAAATAATGACCGCATATTAGACGAACTGTTCCGTTCAAAATTGGAGAATTTTGAACAGGATCCTCCTTCGCATGTGTGGATGAAAATACAGGAAAAGCAAAGAGCCGGTCAGCGGGGCCGCCGAATGTTTTTCTACCGTGCATCGGGGATCGCAGCGGCACTTATCCTGGCATTTTTGCTGGGGTGGCAGTTGCGGGAAAGTCAAAAGGCTGTTCATCAGCTGCCAATTGTTCAGATACAAAAGGTTTATCCCAAAACCGATCGGGTCCCGGACGAAAGTCCTGCACAAAATGAAACGAGCATGATTGTGCCAAACACAAACAGGAATGAAAACCCTGGCTATGCGAATTGGAGCGAAGCGGAAACCCCCGAAGCGAATTCCATCCGGCCGTTAAAAAACAAATTATTTACGGATGAAACCCGGCCAAAGGTAGAGAATGTTTCCGGTCACGAAAGAAAGCCTTCTTTCAGAACACCCGGCCCGGATAAATCGTCCGCCCGTTTACTTATCGGCGGCAATCAGGAACAGCCGCAGAAAGATAAGCAGCTTGAGGGACAGCAGACCGGCATTGCGGAGAAGAGCACAGAACCGGCGGTCCCGGATCTGGCAAGTAACGGCTCAGGTTCTTCGCTTGCTGCCGGGCTATTGGAAGACAAGTCGGCTGAAAAGTCTGACAAAAGAGATGGACTGACCGACAGCGAAAGAAAGATCGTTGAGATGAATAAGAAGCTTTTTGCATCGGTTAAGACTACTAAACCAGCAGGAAGTTGGACGGTCGGTGCGCAAATTTCACCCTCTTTTTCGGTTAACGAAACTTCTTATGGGGACGTTTATGCCAGCAATATGTCCAGGCCGGGTGACAAACAAGCGCTGAGCCTGGGGGGAGCTGTGTTGGTCGAATACCGGAGGAACAGCCGCTGGAGCGTGCAGAGCGGCCTGCGCTACAGCCGGCTTACGCAGGGATCCGGCTCCGGAAACCACCAGCAGACCTACTTTGCTCCGGCCGAAGGAATAGCGTCGAGTTATTACAATAACAAGGTTCAGGTGCAATCGTCAGGAAATGCCGTGATGAATGGGGCTGCAGGGGTGATCAAACTGAACCGGGTTCCGGCAACAAGCCGGCTCACCGGCCTTATGGAGTCAACCGTAGGGAGTGCTGATCTGTTGCTTAGTTCAAATAACTTTGAACAGAATTTCGAGTATGTTGAACTTCCCCTGCTGATTCGGTACAGGCTGATCGACAAGAGCTGGAAGATGCATATGCTGGGTGGAGTAAGCGCCAATATGCTGGTTGGGAACAGGGTGTATGTCAACGATGACCAGGGGAAATCCTATATTGGTAAGACCAGTGATATGAGCAGCCTGAGTTATTCTGCAAGCGTAGGTCTTGGTATGGGTTACCGTCTCAGCGAAAAAATAAGGCTGCAGGTGGAACCGCAGCTGAAATATTACCTGCAGTCGTTGAACAGGAACCCTGATGTCCGCTTCAAGCCTTATTCCATCGGTATTTATACCGGCGTCAGCTACGAGTTTTAATGTGCTTTTCAGGGGTCCCTCAGCCGGCACCAGGGGGATTGGCATGACTTAAATTTAATACCGTACGGATTGGCAGCAAGGTAAAAATATGCTATTTTTACCGATTAACCGATGACGATTTTGATGAAGAAGATAGTTAGCCGTTTATTCCTTATGCTTGTTTTCACAGGTATGCTGGCCACAGGACTTTATTTTTTCGGAGCCTCCACTTACCCGGAGCCGCAGTCGCCTGAAAAAAGGCTCCACTCATCGCCTCCCATCCCGGACAGCCTGTCTTTTGCCGGAGAACCTGTGCCCCTGGAGTATTTCGATGTTCGTGAAAGTCTTGACCGCGAACTGCTCGTGAACAGTTATTTTCATTCTCAGACGTTGCGTTACCTTAAACTTGTCCCGCGCTATTTCGAAGTCATTGAACCGATCCTTGCCAGGGACTCCATCCCTGCCGATTTTAAGTACCTTGCCCTGGCTGAGAGCGGATTCAATCACCGGGTGGTCTCGCCTTCGGGCGCTGTCGGGATATGGCAGTTTATGGAAGGTACGGCTAAAGACTATGGCCTTGAAATAAGTAAGGAGGTCGACGAACGCTATAACCTGGAACTGGCCACCCACGCAGTATGCCGGTATCTGAAAGATTCCTTCAAAAAATATGGAAGCTGGACATTGACCGCAGCCTCCTATAACTCAGGGAGGCGCTTTGTTGACCGGATGATGACCATTCAGCGAAAGCAGACTTATTATGACCTTCTTTTGGGAGAGGAGACTGAGCGGTACCTGTTTCGGATCCTGGCATTGAAATTGATTATGGAAAACCCCCGCGACTATGGATTTAAGGTTGATGAGAAGGAAAAATATCCCTTGCTGAAAACTTCTGCAGTCCGGGTTAACACAGCCATTCCCGATCTGGCACTGTTTGCCTTTGAACACGGCACGAATTATAAGCTTTTGAAAATGCTGAATCCCTGGCTGAGAGAAAATTACCTGACCAATGCCGCGGGGAAAAATTATACGATCACATTGCCGGATAAAGATTTCCGGAAGGTTGAAAATTAAACAGGAAGATGCAGGAAACAGAAATATCACAATTACAGGAAG
>JBFXKJ010000254.1:0-5647 GCA_050173895.1 Mangrovibacterium sp.
CCTCATATTCAATGCCAAGAGCGGTGTCACGGACCAGAGCCTGCCCGTAAAACCATTTATCGGGCTCTTTTTGGGGGGCCAGCTTTACCAGACTGGCCGGGCTGTAACAGGATTGAACAGTCAAAAGAGCCGCCAGAGCGAGGATGTATACAGGAATTTTAGTAATCATGGCATCGGTGTTTAGTTTGTGCTAAAATTACAAAACAGATGCCATAATGGTTTTTATTTCAGCAAATTTCTGATCACAACTGATGCGCAGTAACAGCCAAAAAGAGGGGGCATATAAGAGATCGTGCCGACAGCAGAGCGTTTGTTCCGGCTTTCCTCTTCTCTGACCCGGTCTTTCTCCACTTCTTCAGGCGAGAAGACCACGGTAATCCCTTTCCGCACGCCCAGCTTGCCAAGCCGCTTGCGAAGCACGCGGGCCAGCTTGCAGTTATAGGAGTCGGCCAGGTCCGAAATACGGATAAGCGAAGGGTCCAGTTTTCCCCCGGCACCCATCGAACTGACAACGGGGATCTGCCGTAACACGCAGTGGTAAATGAGAAAAACTTTTGGAGAAAGGGTGTCGATTGCGTCGACCACATAATCGTAATGTTCGCCGTCGAGCAGGTCGGTCATGGCGTCATCCTTTAAATACGCATTGATCATTTGAAGACTAAGCTCAGGATTGATGTCTTTGAAACGCCGGCCCAGGATTTCTGCCTTGGCTTGTCCGGCGGTGCTGATCAAAGCCGGCAACTGCCGGTTTCGGTTACTGTCCTCTACCACATCGCCGTCAACGATGGTCATTTTACCAACTCCTGCCCGGCAAAGCTGCTCGGCAGCGTAAGCACCGACACCCCCGAGCCCGACTACCAGCACATGTGCCTTTTTCAGCTTTCCAAGTCCTTCTTCGCCCAACATCAGGGCTGTTCGTTCCTGCCAGTTTCCCATGGTCTGAATATCCTCTCAAAATTTTCGCCGACTGTCTCCTTTAATTTTTCGACGGAGATCCCCAGCACTGAAGAGGCAAAATTATAAATAGTTTTGACAGGAACAGCCTGCTCGTCGGTCTCGAAAAACAATTGACTGAGGGGGACCAGCCGGAGTGATTCATTCAGGGCAGCCTTGTCCTTTAAAAGAGCAGCTCCGAACGAAAAAAAGAATCCTTGTTTCAGAAGCTGTTTCGTCGTTTCATCATTTCCGGTGAATCCGTGGAGGACCCATTCGGTTTTGAACCGGCGGGCCTTTCTGATCCGGAGCAGATCGGAATAACTGCGTACCGCATGAAGGATCAGTGGTTTTGGGTGTTCCTCGGCAAGTTCTGCCTGCCGGATGAAAACCGGTTCCTGCTGATCAAGGGGGATTCCGGTCGACCGGTCAATACCACATTCACCTATGGCGAGTACCTGCGGATGGCGGATCAGCCGTTCCAGTTCCGACAGCCAGGATTCATTCATCTGTGCATCCAGATGCCAGGGATGGATCCCGGCCGAATAAAACCTGCCCGGTTCAGGAAGGAATTCCTCCTGAACCGGATGATTAATCAGCCCGGTTTCTTCACCGGAAGGCCGTTGATGGATATGCAGGTTGATCAGATTGTCCATAAACCTGATAATATAAGCGCTTTATTTAAGCAGGTTGATCCCACCGTAGCGGCTGCGGATCATCACCTGTTTTCCCGGAGTGGTACCGCCGATTTGTCCGTTTACACGAACACTTTGGTTTTCCCGCGCCCGGTTCCCCTTGAAACGGTCGGCCGGATATTTTATATCGCAGTATTCACATTCCGCGTCGAGCTGATAGTCCTGTGTGCCCAGACCGATCGTGATGCCTCCGTAGCTGTTGGTGATCCGGATCGTACTGAACCCCGGGCTCACCTGATCAATCCTGACTGACCCGTATCCGGTTTGCAGGCTGAGGGAGTGATTCAGTTTTTCCAGTCCGTAGTTGGTATATTTTGAATTGGCCGTAATCGCGCCGGCTTCACCGATATCCACGCCGTCATACTTTGACTCCAGCTTCATGTTTTCCATCTTCCGGATGTTAAGTCCCGAGTATTTGGTTTCCAGTTCCATTGTTCCGCCACTTTCCATGAAAAGCTTGCTGTATTTGATCAGCCCGTTCATCCGGGAGGCTGAGCCAATATCTGCCTTGCCATACGAAAGGTCCAGCCATACCGGTGCATCGGCCGGTGGGTTCAGGCTTCCGGCAGTGAGGTTCCCGTACGCGATGGTGAAGTTCCCTTTTCCCCCCAGGTCGGCCATGACCAGGTTGCCAAACTTGTTGTTCACGGTCAGATCTTTATTTTTTGGAATATTGATCTTGTAGTCGATGCTGAAATTTCCTTTCGTATTGAAGTTCTCTTCAATGACTGTTGTCACTTCCAGCACCGAGCCATTTTTCCCGATTTCAATATTGATCTTGTTTAATAAGGCTTGCGCCCGCGATTCATTGGCATCCCTGACAGTGACCGTGGCATCGACCGTGACCAGGTTACCCCCGGAATCGCGGATTTCGATGGTTCCGAATTTATTGGTGATATTCAATGCGCTGATCTGCGATTCCGGAAAGTCGCGGTGGATTTTTTTGTCGTAGTCTGCTGCATGTGCCAGGAAGGGCACGAGGAGACAAAACAGCAGCAGCAGGTTAAATTTTTCTTTCATGGCTGGTCTTTTTTTGTTGTTTAATTGTTTCAAGCTTATCAATGATTAAATGGATGAGACTCAGTTTTGACTGGTAAACTTCCAGCATGGCGTTGATTACGCGTTCATCGTTTGGGCTTGCCTCCAGCTCCTGCTGAAGCCTGGCATACGTTTCATCAAACTCTTTCATTTCGCTTTCGATCATCTGCTGCTCGCCGGGCGGAATGACGCCCTGTTTCAGGAGCTGCTCCCACTGGTTGACGGCCTGTCCGATGGCTGAGGTGTAATAATACTCCACTTCGCTGTATTCGGGCGAGACGGAAGAGAGGGTCAGCGGCTGGTGGGGCTTTTCCTCCGGTTTGTTTGTCAAAACGGCGATGAGATTCCCAGCCAGGAGAGCGATGACCACGCCTGCGGCAATTTCGAGATAAAGCTTTCGCGCGTTCACGGATTTCCGGGTGCCTGCCTTGTCGAGCCTGCTCCTGAATCTTTCAAAATGTCCTTCTTCAGGTTCAAGGTCAAAAGCATCTCTGTTTTTGCTGATCATATCTTTAAAAGTGTCGCTCATACGTGAAAATTTTTAATGGCAGCATCTGGTTTTTTAATCTTTAATTCATCGAAAAAACCGGGCCTCCGGTCAGTAAAGTCTTCAATTTTTTCTTTGCCCGCAACAGTTGGGAACGCGACGATCCGCCGCTTATTTTCAGGATTTCGGCGATTTCATCATGGTCGTACCCTTCCAGGTAATAAAGACTGAAGACTACCCGGTATCCTTCCGGCAATTTCATGATCGCTTTCCTGATTTTTTCCACATCTGTTTCCGGCAGCTCTTCATTCGGATCTTCACGTTCTTCGGCGAGGCGTTCGTCAATCTCTTCGAACTTTACTTTTCTTTTCTTCAGACAGTCGAGCGAACGGTTAATGACGATCTTTTTCAGCCATGCTCCGAAGCTGACTTTCCCCTCATAGGTGCCTATTTTGCTGAAGGCGTTCAGAAAAGCTTCCTGCATGATGTCTTCCGCATCAGCTGTATCACCTACGATCCTCAATCCGGTATTGTACATCGATTTATAGTACAGCTTGTAAATACTGAACTGAGCCTCCCGGTCGCCCTGGCAACAGCGGTCGATCAGATCCTGATGAATATTTTTGTATGATGCTCCCAATCTGCTGGTTACTGATGTTTGACTAATGACGATATCCGGATTGAAAATGTTGCATGCGGAGAAAGTTTACCAGGAATTTTTTGTCCTGAGCTTTATTTCCGGATTTTGGAAGCCACACCGTTGGGAGAAGGCCTCTTAGCGGTTGCAGAACTGAACGGCCCGGATGAGTTCTTCTTCTTTGTTCAGGTTCAGTTTTTCTTTTTTGACGAAAGCATCGATGGCCGGATTTTCGCCTGCAAGCACCGAAAGGGTTTGTTTTTGGTTTTTAATCCGTTCAGCAGGATTTCCATTAACCGAAAGGTAGAGATCGGGACTCAGCTGAACAAATTTTGGAGGCTCGGCATCCTTATAACCCCCTGCCTTTGTAGCTTCCTGAAATTGAACGCGGATCTTTTTGTATAAAACGATTTTTCCGTCGGCCAGGATCTCCATAAAACTTTGACTGGTTTTGTTTGCCTCTGTATAAGAAACGTAGCGGAATGCCTGATCTTTTATAACAAAGCGACCGTATTTCCCCGGTTCCAGTATTTCCCTGATTTGTCCGTTCCGATCTGAAAACTCCATTCTGTCGGCATAGATATCGTATCGCAGGAGCACGTCCTGATAAACGCTGCTGTCGGACATCATCACCGTACCTTTTGTAAATTCGCTCAAAAGGAAGGGTGTTCCGGCAATGTTACCGTAAGTCAGGCCATTTGCGGATGATTCCCTGGCATTGGCCGATCTCACCAGTCTTCCAAATTCATCCAGGTTGACACCTCTTTGAAAGACCTGGGAAAAGGCAGAAAGAGAAAAAAAGAAAAAAAAGTTCAGAAAAAGCAAGCAGACACGGGCGGAAAGAGAAATTTGATTTCTTTTCCGGTTCCAAATGAAAATTGCTGTATTCATGGCAGGTCTCATATTTTATTTGTTATTTAGAGACGGATTAGCGGTTAAAAGCAACTCGACGGCCAATAACAATCACGATCAGCCTGTTTTTTATGTTGCTTAAAGGTAATGGATTTATATTAATCATAGCGTGCGGTTTTCAATTTTTTTGCCGGAGCTTAAGAATCGTAAAGCCTTATGTCGGACGAATATCATACACATAGTCACCAAAGTCTGAAGCTGACCATCGTGCTGAACGTGATCATCACAGGAGCACAGTTTGCGGGAGGGCTGATATCGGGAAGTTTGGCGCTGATCTCCGATGCGATCCATAATCTGAGCGACAGCGTGGCGGTTTTTCTGGCTTACCTGGCCAGTGTGATTGGTCGCCGGGAGAAAACGGCCCAAAGTACGTTTGGATATAAGCGTGCCGAGATTCTTGCTGCTTTTCTGAATGCACTGGTGTTGGCGGGTATCTCGCTTTTTCTTTTGTTCGAAGCGGTCGAGCGCTTTTTTAATCCGAAGGAAATCGACTTCAGGTGGATGCTTGGCCTGGGTTTGGTGGGCCTGGTTGCCAACAGTCTTTCGGTGCTGATCCTGCATAAGGACAAAAAGGAAAATATGAATATCCGGGCTGCCTATCTGCATTTACTGGGCGATGCCCTGACCTCGCTGGCGGTGATCGTGGGCGCCTTTTTCATCTGGATGTGGAACTGGCACTGGATCGATCCGCTGGTAACTGTGCTGATCAGCGTATACCTTCTTTTTCACACTTATAGTTTGCTGAAGGAATCGACCGCGATCCTGATGCAGTTTGCACCGGCCTCTGTGCCCCTTCAGGAGCTTGAAGGGAGCTTGAGTACGATTGGCGGAATAAAACGGGTCTATCATATCCATATCTGGCAGCTTACAGACCAGACAATCCATTTTGAGGCGCATGTTGAACTTTCGGCGGATCTTCGCTTATCGGAAACCCGGCAGATCAAT
>JBFXKJ010000255.1:0-5639 GCA_050173895.1 Mangrovibacterium sp.
TCTACCCGGAAAGCCGCGGCATTCGCCCGAGTTGATGTTTACATGCGAGTTCCATACGTCGATGTTCTTTAGAAAAGTGATGAAGTTTAGTACGCAAATTATGCACAGTTAAATTGAAACGATAAACGTATGAAACGCCGTAACTTTATCAGGACTGTAGGAGTGGGGGCTGCTTTGCTTGGCGCTCCCGGAAGTCTCCTGGCCAGCTCCGCAAGGGATGAGATCAAAAATAAACTCCCGCGCTGGAGAGGATTTAACTTGCTCGACTTCTTTTCTCCGGTCCATTACAATAAATCCGGCAATGGTAAGAACAGAAGCACTGAAGAAGATTTTAAGTGGATGGCCGACTGGGGATTCGATTTTGTACGCATTCCGATCGCATATCCCAGCTATCTGAAGTTCAACCCGAAGGGAGACCGGAATCTGAGAATCACAGCCGACGAGGTTTTGGATTATAATGAGGAAGCGCTGGACGCGATTGAAGAGCTGGTCAGAAAGGCACACAAGTACAACCTGCACGTTAGCATGAACTTGCACCGGGCTCCGGGATATTGCATCAATGCCGGTTTTTATGAACCCTATAATCTGTGGGTTGATGAGGAAGCGCAGCAAGCTTTTTGTGCGCACTGGGAAATGTGGGCAAAGCGGTTTCAAAACGTCTCTGCGCAAAAGCTGAGTTTTGATTTGGTGAACGAGCCCAACTTCAGGGACGATATGAACGATCAGTTCAGCAAATCGCATCCTGTGCCGGGCGATATTTACCGGAAAGTTGCAAAAAAATGCCTGGATGTGATTCACCGGCACAGCCCTGAGCGGTTGGTGATCGCAGACGGGAACGGAGGAGGGAGCATGGCCGTTCCGGAACTGGCTGATCTTGACCTGGCACAAAGCTGCAGGGGTTATTTCCCTCATTATATTTCTCACTACAGAGCTCCCTGGGTATGGAAAAATCCGGATGACTCACCTAAAGTGGAGTGGCCGGGCATTATCGACGGGAGGCCTTTTAACCGGGACGTTCTCGAAAAATTCTACCAGCCATGGATTGACCTTGTTAAGCAAGGTGTTGGTGTTCATTGCGGTGAATGCGGGTGCTACCGCGAAACGCCCCACGAGGTCTTTCTTGCCTGGCTGAACGATGTGCTCGGTATTTTGACTGAGAACAATATTGGCTGGGGCCTTTGGAATTTCAGGGGTGATTTCGGTGTTTTGGATTCGGGACGTAAGGATGTGGCTTACGAGGACTGGCATGGCCATTTGCTGGACCGGAAAATGCTGGACTTGCTTCAGAAGTATTGAAAGTATTTGTCTTTGTCTATACCAGGCGGTGAAATAATGTCAGAGGCCGATAGGTTTGGAACTACCCATGAGTATAGCGGTTTTCGTGTTTTTCAGAGCATGTGTACCGCATCGGTACTAGCCCGTGTACCACATCAATCCTAATCCTTTAGCTTATTTGAGTTTCGATTTGTAATCGATCAGGATCCTGGCCGATTCAAGGGCTTCCCGGCTTCTGACCTCGACAGTCAGGGCTTTCAGCTTGCCGTAATACGGACCGCTGAGGAAGTTTTCTTTTAAAAGGGGATCGATTGCCAGAGAGCCTATCCCTGCGCCGGCTTTATCGGTGAAGTAGAAACCCATTTTGAAGAATTGATCCCAGACCGAGAACCAGCAGATGGTCTTCTTTTTGAAGGTCAGCTTGCATAACCAGGCTTTCCCGTCATTGTAATAGCGCCATTCGAACAGCATAGACGGAAACTGTGAGCCCACCCAGGAGGTAATTTCATCCCAGCAGGGTTTTGTTTCTCCGAGGTACTTCCCAAGCACCAAATCGTCAGGATATTCATTTTTGTCATTCAGCAGCGGCTTTTCCATGGTTTTTTTACCAAATTTAAGTCATTTATGAATTCATGTGGCTTATAGTATCGTTATCTTCATTGAAAACCCGTTCAGAAATAGTTATTTTGGAGACCGAAAGCAAATGTCTAAACCCTGACCTATGGAACAAAGTCTGATCTTACTGGCCGCCCTCGTTATCTCTATCCTGTTTATCATTGTTGGAACCGCCAAAATGAAAATACATCCCTTTTTGGTTTTACTGCTTGCCTCTTATGGGGTGGGCCTGATTGCCGGGATGCCTGCTTCGGGAATCGTTAAAGTGATTACCTCCGGATTCGGAGACATCATGGGCTATATCGGGATTGTCATTATACTGGGAACGATTATCGGCGTAATCCTGGAGAAATCGGGTGCCGCCATCAAAATGGCAGAACTTGTGGTCCTGATAATCGGGAAAAAGCACCCCGCCCTGGCCATGGGCATTATCGGGTACATCGTTTCCATCCCTGTATTTTGTGATTCAGGCTTTGTCATCCTTTCTTCCTTAAAGAAATCGCTGATTCAAAAGACCGGAAAGCCGGCGGTTACCATGAGTATTGCCTTATCGACCGGTCTGTATGCCACTCATACCCTCGTGCCTCCCACTCCGGGTCCCATTGCTGCAGCCGGGAACCTGGGAGTCACCGATCAGTTGGGGATGGTGATTCTGTACGGATTGTTCGTTGCAGCTATTGCCATGCTCACCGGTTACTGGTGGGCCAGCTATTCCGGCCGCAAATACACGAGTGGCGAAGATCATCCAATGGAAATGGAGATGAGCGGGAACATCACTCAGCACCTTCCTTCCGCGGCCTTGTCAATCCTTCCTGTTTTTCTGCCGATTGTGCTGATTGCCCTGCGCTCGGTAATTCTGATGACTGTCACAGCCAGGGAGCATTTCTTTTATCAGCTTATCGACTTTGCAGGAGATCCGGTCAATGCGCTCTTTCTTGGATTATTTGCGTCATTTTTGTTGATAAAAAAGAAAAATGCCGGCGAAATTACCGGGCTGGTAGGCGAGGGGATCCAGGCTGCGGCTTCGATTCTGATCATTACGGGTGCCGGCGGCGCTTTCGGAGCGATGCTAAAAGCTACCCACATCGGCGATACCCTGGGTGAATTGTTATCGGGTTATCATTTGGGGATCTTCCTCCCCTTCATTATTGCTGCGGCTTTAAAAACCGCACAGGGCTCGTCGACCGTTTCGCTGGTTGCCACTTCTGCGCTGGTAGCGCCGCTCCTGATCAGTCTTGGACTGGATTCTGCAACCGGCAAGGCCCTGACGGTCATGGCAATCGGAGCTGGGGCCATGACCATCTCGCATGCCAACGACAGCTTTTTTTGGGTGGTGACCCAGTTCAGTAAAATGGATGTCGCCACAGGCTATAAAACCCATACCCTGGCCACCCTGTTCCAGGGGGTTGTATCGATGACGGTGGTTTACCTGATGTCGGTGGTGCTGCTCTGAAAAAATGCCCGGGAAAGGCAATTTTGATATGTTTTAATAAAATACTGCACATATCAAAGAAACAAAAAGAGGAGTCGCGTATATTAAAATATTTTAGCGTTCAATTCTTAAACTAAAAATCGGATGAATTATATTTCCAATGTGCCATTCAATGATACCAAAAGCCACTATCAAATTCTGGATGAATTGCGTGGTGTGGCCCAAGTAATGGTCGTGGCATTTCATATTCTTGAAACCTTTACCGGTGGCGATCATGCGAAACAAATTGTCAACCACGGATATCTGCCGTTGACTTTTTCTTTGTCGCTTGAGCCCGCTCAACTTCGCATCGGTTTCACCCGTTTGCTTTATCCTTTTTTTGCCGGTCTTTTGCTTTCGCGGGTGGTAAAACCCGGACGCATTAAACACGCCTTTGTAGTGAATATTCACAATTTCATCCAGTTGCTCTTCCGTAACACCCGTAAGCGGGGCATACAAAGACGAATTGGCTTTCAACTTTAATGAAAATAATCCTGGCAGAAAGCGGGATATTGAACAGGTAAAAACATTTTTTCGCGGATGAATGTTTAATTTCGGTGCCCACATTGTTCGTCTATGTCTGGCGACAGCCTTCATCAGGAAAGAAAATCGGGGCCTGCCCCGATCGTACAGTTTGCAAACAGCGTAAAAGATCCGTAAATGATAGATTTTAACAAGACATTTGAATCCAAACAAATTCGGCTGCGACCTTTAAGCCTGGATGATAAAAATGAATTCATGAAAATTACAAAGGATAAAGATTTATGGATTTATTTTACAAGTGACCTGTCGGACTCAACTATTTTAAACAGTTGGGTGGAGGATGGATTAGGCAGTATGAAAAATAAAACGAGGTTAGCCTTTACAATCATTGATAAGAAGAACGATGCTGTTGTTGGGTCCACGAGCCTTGGGAATATATCTTTAAGGGATAAACGAATTGAAATCGGATGGACATGGATAAGAAAAGATTATCATGGGAGAGGAATCAATCGTCAGGCGAAATATATGTTACTTAAGTATTGTTTCGAGGATTTAAACTTCGAACGTGTTGAGTTTAAAACGGACAAACTTAATCAACCGGCCAGGAAATCATTGACAGGCATAGGGGCAAAAGAAGAAGGGATTTTAAGAAGCCATACGCTGATGACCAACAATCGCAGGCGTGACACAATTTATTACAGCATTTTAAAAGAGGAATGGGAGCAGGTAAAAATAAAGAATAACTGGCTTTGACAGGCAGAAATTTTAGTCGCCCAAAACCAACAACTATTATCAATGAAATAGACATGATTTGGTAAACACCAACTGAAAATGAGCATAAACTCCACCTCATGGCTATTGCATGTGGTAATATAATAAGCAAATTATTCACAGATGAAAAATATTTTCGTGCTCCTTATTTGCATGCAGGCCTTATCCGGCTGGGCTTTTCAAGCTGAAAAATCACAACCCGACAGTTTGCAGCACACCTTCAACAAAGACTATGTACTTCATGTAAAGAAGGCTCAGAATTCCATTCAGATCGAAGGCGTTGTTGATGAAGCGGACTGGATGAAGGCAGAAAAGGCAACTAATTTTCATCGTGTATTACCGGTTGATACGGGCCTGGCAGATGCTGAAAGCGAAGTCGTTATGACCTATGACGATAAGGCTTTCTATTTGGCATTCACTTTTTTTGATACCATTCCGGGAAAAAGAATCGCCGAGTCGTTTCGCCGTGATTTTGTTTTTGGCAATAACGATAACTTTCTGGTTTTCTTTGACACTTTTTTGGATCAAACCAATGGCTTTTCATTTGGAACATCCGCTTCGGGCGCGAAGTGGGATGGCATCATGTACGATGGCAGCGCCGTCAATCTGAACTGGGATTGCAAATGGGAGTCGAAGACCCGGCATTACACTGATCGTTGGGTAACCGAGATGCGTATTCCTTTTCGCTCCATTCGTTTCAAATCAGGCGCCGACCGCTGGTATGTCAATTTTAGCCGGAACGACCTGAAGCGGAATGAGAAGTCAGCCTGGGCTCCGGTCCCGCGCCAGCTTCCAACCGCGTCGCTGGCTTATACGGGCGTGTTGGAGTGGGAAGACCCCTTACCCGAGTCAAAGACAATGCTTTCAATCATTCCGTATGTTTTCGGTTCGGTGACCAAAGACTATGAGGCCGGCACAAAGGCCGACTACAACACCGATTTTGGATTTGATGCGAAAATAGGAGTGAGTACCTCCATGAACCTTGACCTGACTTATAATCCGGATTTTGCGCAGGCTGAAGTGG
>JBFXKJ010000256.1:0-5599 GCA_050173895.1 Mangrovibacterium sp.
ACGTGAAACTGCCTTCTTACGAGGGATTCTGGACCAGAGACATTGACATTCCCGGACAGATCAGTTTTAGCAGGGAAGTGCACAACGGAAAGATTTATCAGGTGGGTACCCTGAAGAAAACACTGCTTTTTCCGCAGCAGACGGGAAGACTTCGGATTGAGCCCTTTGAAATCACAACGCTCATCCGCCAGCAAATCAGGCAGCAGCGAAGTTTTTTTGATGATTTTTTCGACAATTACAGGACCGTGTCGGCCCGGATTACCAGTGATCCCGTGAGCCTGAATGTCAGAGAACTTCCGTCTGCACCGGATGGCTTTTACGGTGGTGTGGGCAATATGAATTTCTCGGCGAAACCGGACAAGACGGAAACCCGTTCAAACGAAGCAGTAAGTTTCAGGGTCACCATTTCAGGGAGCGGAAACCTTCAGCTGATCGACGCGCCGAAAATCGATTTTCCGGCCGATTTTGAAGTGTATGATCCCAAGGCAAGCGACCAGTCGAACGTGACCACCGGCGGCATGTCAGGCTCCAAAAGCTTTGAATATATCTTTATTCCCCGTTATGCCGGTGACTTTACGATTCCTCCGGTCCGGTTTGCTTCTTTTAATCCCTCCACGGGACAATACTCCGTTCAAAGTTCGCCGGAATACAAGATCCATGTAGAAAAAGGGGATGACAGCCAAAACACCACGGTAACCAGTGCCTATTCAAAGGAAGATGTCAGGTATATCGGTAAGGACATCCGGTATATCAAGCAAAATCAGTATAAGCTGAAAAGCCGCGCTGCACTGTTTTTCGGCAGTTCGCTGTACTGGGCGATCAATCTTGGCGCTTTGGTTGTTTTCCTGGTGGTGGCCGTGATTTACAGGAAAAAACTGAAAGAAAGTGCGAACCTGCAGCTCATGCGGACAAGAAAAGCGAATAAGGTGGCCCGGAAACGGCTGAAGGAAGCATACGGTTTCATGAAAAAACATCAGGCCGGGCAGTTTTACGAGTCTGTGTTAAGGGCTTACTGGGGCTATCTGAGTGATAAGCTGAATATCCCTGTGGCCGACCTGAACCGGGAAAAAGCGGCGGAAACCCTCTCGCTGAGGGGAGTTGATCAGCCAACCATTGCCGGCTTTATCGGTTTACTCGACACCTGTGAGTTTGCCCGCTACGCTCCCAGTGCGGCAGGCGGTACACCGGAAGAACTATATAGCCAGGCAGCAGCCTTAATGGGCAAACTGGAAAAGCAAATCAGGTAACCGCAGGTTCCGGGAGGACCCTGCAAAAGAGGAACCCAAGTGCGGTTTCGTTCAATATGAAGTGGAAAATGAGACAACATTGCTGAAACTTAATTTCGAAAACAGAGATGAAACGAGCCCTGAGAGCCATACCTCTCACTCAGACGTGTGAATTTTGCGAATGATCGTGAACCGTGGTAGATTTGTTTACATACTGTTGAGCGTGAGCAAAATCTACGAAGTGATTATCCTGGCGAGTTCCATACGTCGATGTTCTTTAGAAAAGTGATGAAGTTTAGTACGCAAATTATGCACGGTTAAATTGAAATGAAAAACATATGAAACGAGCCATGGAAGCCGCGGCATCCGCCCGAGCTGATGTTTATTGGCGAGTTCCATACGTCGATGTTCTTTAGAAAAGTGATGAAGTTTAGTACGCAAATTATGCACGGTTAAATTGAAACGATAAACATATGAAAACATTGATTCCAACGATAATCCTGCTGTTCACGATGCTGACAGCCCAATCGCAGGACTCCCTGCTGGTCAGGGCCAATCAGCAGTACGCAGACGGCAAATACCCGGAAGCGATCAGCCTTTATGAGCAAATCCTGAAGAATAACCTGAGCTCGGCTGAAGTCTATTATAACCTGGGAAATGCTTACTATAAAACAGCCCTGTTTACCCGGGCCATCATCAGCTATGAACGGGCGCGTCTGCTGGCTCCCAACGACGATGATATTCTGTTTAACCTGGAAGTTGCGAATCAGCATGTAGTCGATGCCATCAACCCGCTGCCGAAGGTCTTTTTCATTCGCTGGTGGCATAAGCTGGCCAATAAATTCTCAGCCGACGGATGGGCAAAAATCAATATGACTGCCTTTATCCTCGCCCTTATCCTTGCCGGCTTGTTTTTCCTGAGCTCTTCCCGCGGCCTGAAACGGACTTCTTTTTGGCTGGGCATTCTTTTGCTGGTTATTTCCATTTTAAGTTATAACTTCGCCGCCCGGCAGGAAAAAAGAATGACTGAACACCGGTTCGCCGTCATTACCCAACCGAGCGTGACCGTAAAAAGTTCACCTTCGGATGGCGGGACCAATCTGTTTATGATTCACGAAGGCCTTAAGGTGGAAATCCTGGATAACCTGGGCACCTGGAATGAGATCCGGCTGGCCGACGGGAACCAGGGGTGGCTACCCGGAAACAGCATGGAGAGAATCTGAAAAATGCCGGCCCAGCCGGCATTTTTCATTTAACAGTCCGACCAAAACAGTCAAAGGTTTGGTTTTTTTACCTGTTGCCTGCCGGCCCGGACAGAAGAAAATGTTTTCACAACCATTTTAAACCAGAGTTGTTTTATAACTCATAAATTTAAAATCATGGCTTATAATTTACTAAAAGGGAAAAAGGGGATCATCTTTGGAGCGTTGAATGCAGATTCCATTGCATGGAAAGTTGCAGAGCGTGCATATGAAGAAGGCGCGGCTTTCACGCTGACAAATACTTCCGTAGCCCTGCGTATGGGCGACACAGCCAAACTGGCAGAGAAATGCAATGCCGAACTGATCGAAGCAGACGCAACAAATGTGGAAGATATTGAAAAGCTGATCAGGAAATCGATGGAAGTGCTGGGTGGCAAAATAGATTTTATCCTTCACTCCATCGGAATGTCCCCGAATGTGCGGAAGGAACGTCACTACAGTGATCTGGACTATAATTATCTGGAAAAGACCCTCGATATTTCCGCCGTTTCTTTTCACAAGGTGCTGCAAACGGCCCGCAAACTTGACGCCATCAATGAATGGGGTTCGGTGGTCGCTTTGAGTTACGTGGCAGCTCAGCGGACTTTTTATGGTTATAACGACATGGCTGATGCCAAAGCCCTGCTCGAATCGATCGGACGAAGCTTTGGATACATTTATGGGCGCGAAAGAAATGTACGTGTAAACACTGTTTCGCAGTCGCCCACAATGACAACCGCCGGAAGCGGGGTAAAAGGGATTGACCGTCTGCTGGACTTTGCCGATCGGATGTCGCCTCTGGGCAATGCCACGGCGCTGGAATGTGCCGATTACTGCATCACCCTCTTTTCGGATCTGACCAGAAAGGTGACCATGCAGAACCTCTATCATGACGGTGGCTTCTCGTCCATGGGGATGAGTCTGCGGGCCCTTGAACAATATGAGAAGGGGCTGGATTGCGATTGTGACTGTGGCCCTGCAAACACAGACCATCGGTATGATTAAAAAAAAACCGGCCCTTATGGCCGGCTTTTTTATCTGTTTGCTTCGGCAAATTGCCTTCCGGCATTCAGCGCTTTCAGGTTCATTTCCACCACCGCTTCTCCTTTCTGCCCGAAGGTCGACCGGATGCCCGCTTCGATCTGGGCGAAGGGAATGTGAATAAACGGCGATGCCGCTCCCAGCATCACAATATTTGAAGTCCGCACGTTCCCCACCTCTCTGGCAATCTGATCGGCATCGAGGGCTACAAAACGGGGAAGCTTTCTGATCCGTTCCATGATTTTTTCCGGCTCCGGGTAGTCGGGAATATTGATAAAGGGAGTGGTATTGGTCACCAGATATCCTTTTTCACCGAGATAGGGCAGGTAACGGAGTGCTTCCATCGGTTCAACCGAAAGGATCAGATCGGCGCCTCCCTGCGCGATCAGATCGGAAGCGACCGGTTTATCGGAAATTCGCAGATGGCTGACAACTGCTCCTCCCCGCTGGCTCATCCCGTGGGTCTCAGCTTGTTTGAGGAACAGATTTTCCAGGAGCACAGCTCCACCAAGGGCGGTGGCAATCGACAAAATTCCCTGTCCTCCCACTCCCGCCAGTATGATATCGGTTTTCATTCGTATAAATTTATCCTTACTGTTAAACTTTGGAACGTACTCATGGAATAGCCATTTATTTTTTCAATTTGTATGAGCAATTGCTCTTATGGCTATTTCATTGTTTATAATTTGCTTTTTAGCTGTTTGTCGTCTGATTCGCCTCAGCCGTCTCTCCGCGGCTCAGATTCCTCCTGCGCCGCGCGGCACGCTGAATGCACTCGCGCCGTGGGATAATGACTGATACACCGCGGTATTCCAATTCTTCTTCAAAAATACGGACCATTTCGTCATGGTTTTTCTTCAGCGGCACCACCACGCGGATATGGGCCGGATCAACACCAATGCCCTTGCATATATCTTCGATCTTTCCCTGAGCCGACGAATCCTGGCCTCCCGTCATGGATACCGACTCATTGTCCGAGATCACCACTGTGACGGGAGCATGCTCATTGACGGCGTCAAGCAAAGCTGTCATTCCCGAGTGAGCGAAAGTAGAATCTCCGATCACGGCCACAGACGGAAAAAGTCCGCCATCGGCGGCTCCTTTGGCCATGGTGATGGATGCGCCCATGTCGACACAGGAGTTGATCGCCTCGTATGGAGGCAGGGCTCCCAGGGTATAGCAGCCGATATCGGAAAAGACATGGCCTTTCCCGTATTTCTCCATAACCTGGTTCATCGCAATAAACGCATCGATATGGCCGCATCCCTGGCACATCGCCGGCGGACGGCCGGTGACGATTTCCGGCATTTCCATTCCCTTTCTCAACGGGAGGTCCAATGCCCGGGCCACATGGTCGGGATTCAGTTCTCCTGTTCGCGGAAGCCGTCCGTCCAACCTGCCGTGCACCGGCTTTCCTGCATCAAAAAATCCCCTCAACTGTTCTTCGACCAGCGGATAGCCTTCCTCGATCACCAGGATCGCCTCACATTCATCCCTCAACCGCTTCATCATCTTTTCAGGAAGAGGATATTGTGAAAGCTTGACTGTGGGATACGGGCAGGGCGAATCCGGATAACATTCGTTCAGATAATTTATGCCGATCCCGCAGCAAACCAGACCAAGACGATGATCGGGCCCCTCCGTATAGCGGTTATAAGAGGATTCACCCGAAAGTTGTTTCAGCACCGGTTGTTTGTCGAGCAGCTCGGCATACCGTCTCCGGGCAATGGCCGGAAGAAGGACAAACTGACGCAGGTCGCCGGGCAATTTCAATTCGCCCAGCGGCTTAACCGGTCTTCGGATGACCCCCGAACGGGAATGAGCCAGCCGGGTGGGAATGCGCAAAATCACCGGCAATTTGACCCGTTCCGACAGTTCAAAGCCTTCGTAAACCATATCATAAGCTTCCTGCTGGCTTGACGGTTCCAGAACGGGAACCATCGCAAAGGCAGCGTAATAACGCGAATCCTGCTCGTTCTGGGAAGAATGCATGGATGGGTCGTCGGCAACAGCAAGAATCAACCCCCCATGAATACCGGTGGTGGCCGAGTTCATAAACGCATCGGCAGCAACGTTCAGCCCTACATGTTT
>JBFXKJ010000257.1:0-5571 GCA_050173895.1 Mangrovibacterium sp.
TCACAGGTCAGCTTACGCTCGATTCCATTCGTCTGGTCAGCACGGATCCGGCGAACCTGTATCCGGATATTACCGTCTCAAAAATCGTTGTCCGGGGCATTCTGTGGGAAATACTTTTCCCGTCTTCCACTCTTCATTTGGACGAAATCAGAGTCAGTGGGCCATCGGTCAAAGTACACAAACCGCAGGAAGGCCGGCAGGGTAACGCGGACCATACAAAGCTCCTGTTTCAGTTGAAAAACTTTTTCTCCGGCAGGATCCACACCCTGAGAATAAAAGACTTAATTGTCGAAAGTGCGGTCGTAAATCATTACCTCTCCACAGGAGATCTGAATCCGTTCCGTTACATCCGGAGTTTTGATTTGTTGGTGAAAAACTTTGAAACAGGAAACAGGATCTTATCGGCCAACAAATTTTATGAAGCAGAGAAGGTCGATTTCCGTGTCCGGAATTTTAGCCGGATGTTGGGTGATCAAAAGCATCAGGCCAAAGTGGCCGAATTCACCTGGTCGATGCAGGAAAAGAAGATCAGGGGAAAGAATATCACTGTTTCGCCTGCGGGAGGAGACCAAACGGAAGGCACCTCTTATCAGGTCAGCATTCCTTCGCTTGAGATTGAACTTGACGGCCCCGGGGTAATTGCCGGAGAAGACACAATTAATCTGAGGTCTGTCAACATCGGGCAGTGCAGGATCAGGATCCGGCCCTCCGGAAACACCGACGGCACCAGTTTGCGGGAACTGCGCGATTTTGATCTTTACAAACTTTTCAAAGACGATTTCCGGTTGCTTCGCATCGGCCACCTTTCCATGGACAGTCCGGAGATGCACTTTGACTCGCGAAGCGGAAATGACAGTGTCTATCAAAAATTCCGTCATATCCGGATCAGCATGGAAGGATTCAGGCTCGATTCGGCTTCCTGGACCGATACCCTGCGGGTTTTGTATGCCGACCGGTTCGACCTCTCTGCCGGATCCTATATTCTCCGCTTCAACGATCAGGTTCACCGGTTATCGGCCGGAAACATCTATGCTTCCAGCTCCGACAGCCTGATCCGCGCGCAAAACATTCATCTGGACCGGATGGAGAGCAAGCTTAGATTGCCGGCGACCGTCCGGTTAAGCTGCGACAGCGTGTCCCTGACGGCTGTTGATTTCCGCAGGCTGTATAACAACCGGGAGATGCCGGTAAAGGAAATTGCCGCCTACCGTCCGGAAGTGGCCATCACCCGCTATGAAACAGGTCTGTCGCGCCCCGACGCCCGGGATCATCAGAGTCTGCTGTATCATTTTATCGGCAACTACATCAAGGGAGTTTATGCGGACAAGGTGACCGTAAACCAGGGACATTTTGCGGTGAATGATTTGCAAAACCTGTCCGATAAAGGGATTATTGAAGCAAATATCAATTTTACCCTGAATGATTTTGAAATTGACTCACTCACTGCCCGCCAGACAGAAAAACTCTTCTTTGCCTCCGACCTTACGCTCGTCATGAACGACTACAACATGAAACTGGCCGATGAAATTCACCGGCTCCAGGTGCAACAGGTCAGTTTGTCCTCTTCCCAGAAGGAAGTCTCGGTGCGGGGATTTCATCTTTTCCCGGACAAACAGCTTCGTTTGAAGGAAGCGATGTACCGTTTGCAGAAAACTGAGCTCTACGAAATCAAGGTACCCGAACTGCGGCTGCAACAGATTGACATCAATCGTGCATTTTTCAATAAAAAACTGCTGATCAGCAGTTTTTTTATCCAGCAACCGGAAATTGACGTCGAGTTATTTGGTGCAATGAAAAGAAAAGATAAAGATTTCAATTTTGACGAATTTTATGATCTGATCAAGAACTATCTCAGTCATATTGAAATCGGGGAAATCGAAACTTCCCAGGGGCATATCCGGCTGGTGAATCACAGCCGCAAAGGAAAGACCGTTGGCCTGACGAACCGTTTCAGTCTGCACCTTGATCATTTCATCCTCAATGATGAGGAGCTGGACAAAAACCGGTTGCTTTTCTCGGATGATTTTGAACTGACTTTAAAGGATCACCTCTTCAGGCTTTCAGATCATGTGCATGTTCTGAAAGCTGAGCAGATCAGCTTTTCTTCCCGCGACAAGTCTGTTGTTATTTCGGGGGCGAACCTTTACCCGCTCATCTCCAGTCCGGCTTTCGGAGAGCTCCCCTGGCATCTGATCATCAAAATCCCCCTGATCAGGCTTGAGCAGGCCGACATCAATCACATTAATCTGACCCGGACCCTTCAGGTAGGACATGTTTCGGTCGAATCGCCGGAAATTGAAATTTTCAGGAACATTGAACGTCCGAAAGCAAACTTTAAAGACCCGGAAATTCCCTTGCCGGGCGACCTGCGGGAACTGAATATCGGAGAGGTGCAGCTGAGCCACGGAAGCCTCAAAGTTTACAGGAACACAGAAGCCAGGCAGCGACTCATTGCAGGCACCGGCATTGATTTCCACATCCGGGGCGCTTCGCTAAAAAGAGTGGAGAACCGTCGCAATGCCCGGTTTTCATCGGCAAACACTGAAACAAGGTTGACGAATCTCCGCTTTGATCCCGGGAAAATCTCATACAGCCTTTCCTCCGGGCTGGTCAGCTTTTCATCCACCGACAGCCTGTTGCGGTTTCAAAACCTTTACATATGGAATACGGCGCCTGAGCAAAACAAAGGGATCGAAGCCATCCAGGTTCCATCCCTCCGGTTCGAAGGGCTGGACCCGGTCGATGCTTTTGAAAACAACCGGGTCCATGCGCTGGAAATCCATGCGGAACATCCGGTGTTCCGGCTGAATTCAGGTTTGGAGAACAAACGAAGCAACCCCTTTCATCTCCGGCTTCCTGCAGGCTTACAGCCATTCATGGATGAACTTTCGGCGGGAAAAGTAAAGCTGTTCGATGCATCCTTCGTTTTCAGCGGAAAAAAAACGGAAGAACGCTATTCCGGAATCCACTTGCTTCTGGAAGGCCTCCGGCTCGACAGCCTTCAATCTGACAGACTTTTGGGTGCGGAGAAGCTGACTGTTTTCAAAAAAGGCATTCAGTTTTCCGATAAAGAAAAATATTATGACATCCGGTTTGACTCCCTCCTTTATACCAGCACGGCAAGCCGCCTCATTCTTTCGGGAATTCACATTCTTCCGCGTTATTCGAAGAAGGCTTTCCAACGCGTTGTTCCCTTTCAAAAGGACCGTTATTCAGGGACAATTGCCAGGGCTTCTCTCACCAATATTGATCTTGACCGATGGTTTGCACGCCGCGAACTGACCGCCCGGTCTGTGGTGATCAGCGAACCGGAAATAGAAATATACAGAGACAAGCGTACACTGTTCAATCCCCGTCAGTTCCGCCCCATGCCACAGGATATGATGAACGGCATTCAAACTCCCTTTCGTTTCGACTCGGTGAGAATAGCCGGTGCGTCTGTAAATTACACGGAGCAACAGGAAAACAGGCAGGGTGCGGGAATTGCAAAATTCACCGGTCTGAATGTGACTTTATCACCCCTGACGAACCGTTTCCAAAAAAACGAAATGCTGAAAATAAAAGCGGAATCCGGATTTATGGATTCGTCCACACTCAACGCAGAAATGGATTTCGATATGAATTCGCCCCGTCATCTGTTCCGGGTGAAAGGTTCGCTCTCTCCCTTCGCTCTGTCCGCCCTTAATCCGGTCACCGAAGCCGGTGCAGGTATCCTGATCCGCTCCGGCAACCTGAACCGTTTTGATTTTAATTTCCAGGGAGATTCGGTAAAAGCGGCCGGCAAATTGTGGTTTGCCTACGACGACCTGAAAATTTCGGTCATGGAGCAAAAGAACGGCGACACCCGTGAAGCAAAATGGCTGAGCTTTCTGGCCAATACCCTGATGCTAAAATCAAAAAACCCGCGCACAAAAATACTGAGCCCCGACAGTATTTACTTTGAACGCGATCCGCAGCGATCGATCATCAACTATTGGTGGAAATCTGTTTTCAGCGGAGCAAAAAATACTTTTGGAATCAAAGAAGGGCAAAAGGAGGAAACGCCCTAACCCTTACCGGTATTTCGGGTGATCCTTCTTATGCTGTAAGGCGTTTTATGTTGTGATTCATAATACGTGCGCATCTGCATCTCCGCAAGGATGCCAATCGTGATAAACTGCACCCCGGTAAGCAGCAGGATCAGGCCAAGGATCATGATGGGCTTTCCCCAGATATCCTGACCACCTATCTTCAGAATAAGCAGGTAAAGGTTGATCAGAAACCCTAAAATAAAAGACAGGAATCCAAGCGTTCCGAAGAAGTGCATCGGACGTTGCATGTACCGCCTGAAAAAGACCATCAGGATCAGATCGCTGAAGACCCTGGAGGTTCGGCGAAGGTTGTATTTGGACTTGCCAAAAGTGCGCGGGCGATGATTCACATCAACCTGAGTGAGGCGGACAGATCCTTCGTAAGCCAGCAGTACAGGGATAAAACGGTGCAGTTCTCCGTATATATGGATGCTTTTAATCGCCTCTCTGGTAAAGACCTTCAGGGTACAGCCCAGATCCCGCATGGTTGTCCCGGTTGATTCCCTGATCAGGTAATTTGCGATCCTGCTCGGGATTTTCCTGAGAAAAGCACCGTCTTTCCGGTTGGCGCGCACTCCGGCCACCATATCCCAGTTTCCTTCCCGGCACATTCGAAGCATCATGGGAATGTCGGCTGGATCGTTCTGCAGATCTCCGTCGATCAATGCAATATATTCTCCGTCAGCCTGATCGATCCCCGCCTGCAGGGCAGAGCTCTGCCCATAGTTCCGCTTCAGTTCAATCAGAGAAAAACGATCGTCTTCGATGGAACGGACCATCTCCCTGGTTTGATCAGAGGAACCGTCATCTACAAAAATAACCTCATAATCCATCCCGTTCAATGCCGCAATGATCTGTTCGCCAAGTGGTCTTATATTTTGTTCTTCATTGTAAACGCAAACAACCAGGCTTAACTTCTTCATCTTCAATATTCGGTTTTGGTGACTAACGAAAGCGGTCCGCTTTTCAGCAGTAAAAAAGCGACAACCATGGATCGTTTTACAGGACGAAAGTACAAAAAAAACGGCTTTGCCGTACCGTCCAAACAGCCAAACTGCCAACGCAAAAAACAGTGCGGATTTTTGGTCCCTGCAGTGAATAAAAAAGCTCCTCTTTCAGGAGCTCTTTTCTACAGTTCAAGTTTTTTTCTGATACTTTTAGGAATGGCATCCTTATGAACCATGATGCTCATTGTTTTATAACGAACATAAGGGAGGGACGTATAAAAGTAGCCGCCATAGTCATTATAATCGCCCCAGGAGTTCTTCACTTTATAATACAGGTTACCTGCCTGGTCTTTCGCTGTTCCTACGATCAGCATTCCGTGGTCATCGGTGGTCTGGTAATTGTCAAAACTGATTTGCCGCATTTCCTGGGTAATCTCCTTCTCCTTCCCCGGCTCTTTGAGCTCATAAAGTTTTTCTTCCTTTTCTTTTTCAGAAAGTTTTTCCCATTTGGCAATTTCAGCATCTGACATTTCCTTCAGATCAATTTCAGGAAC
>JBFXKJ010000258.1:0-5530 GCA_050173895.1 Mangrovibacterium sp.
TCTGTTTCAGGCGCAACTTCCTCGAATGTATCAAGATCCACTTCGGGTGGGACCGTTATGGAAAAGAGGAGGGCAACGCCGGCAGGTTCGGCTGTGAGCGTAAACGGCAGACGAAGCATTTCCGGAACAGGCAATACCCAGATTATCAATGATCCGTCAAACAGGAGTACCCAACGGCGGAATGTTTCCAGTTCGTACAGCAGACAGGCCAGTCCTACGGTTCGTCCGTCGAACGGGACGAGTTATCAGAGGAACTCTGTTTCCGGCCGGGATTATACCCCCAGCTACAGCAAGCCAAGGACGGTCACCCGCTCAACGTATAATAACAGCTCGACTTCGGAAACAAGATCCTCATACAGCAAGCCTTCGGGTTCGCAATCGAACAGCAGGAGTTCGTACCGGTCGGGGACTTCATACAACAGGGGATCGAGCTCGGGCAGCCGGCCCACATACTCAGCTCCGACGCGCAGCAGTGGCAGCTATCGTTCAAACAGCAGTTATACACCAAGCCGATCTACTTACAGCAGCCCTGCTTCATCGGGCGGCAGCAGTGGCAGCGGAGGCAGCAGTGGTCGAAGCGGCAGCAGCGGCAGTGGTCGCAGATAAACAGGATCGGTTATAAATGTGAACTAACGAAACATAAAAGATTATGAAGAAGTTACAATACCTCCTTATTTTGCTCCTGTTCTCGTCGCCGGCCTGGAGCCAGGGACTCACAGATGCGCTCCGTTTGTCCAATTACAGACTGAACGGAACAGCCAGGGCCACTGCCATGGGAAATGCGTTCGGTTCTTTGGGTGGTGATTTCACCTCAGTGAGCATCAACCCGGCAGGCATCGGCCTGTACCGCAGCAGCGAATTTGTTTTCTCCACCCGATTGGGAGAAAACCAGACAGATGGCAGTTACCTGAACGGAATGAACAGCGAGTCAAAGTTTCACCTGAGCGTACCCAATATCGGGTATGTAGGTACATTTCCCACTGCCCCCGGTGCAGAAAGCTCACTGGTAAGTTTTAACATCGGGATCGGGTATAACCGGATGAACGATTTCAATGTAAAGAAACTGGTAAGCGGCGACAACGCCACTTCGACCATGCTTGATGGTTTTGCCGATAATGCCAATAACGGGATCTGGAATGACGCCTACGAAGAACTTGCATGGAAAACAGACTTGCTTCTCCTCGATCAGGACGCCAATGTCTACTGGAACGACATCGCCGAAGCCAGCCATGGTCAAAGCCAGAGAAAATCGTTTTCCCAGGAAGGAAGCATCGACGAGTACGTGTTTTCAGTTGCAGCCAACTTTAATCACCGGGTATACGTCGGCGCCACTCTGGGTATCCACGATGTTTATTTCCGCGAACGCACCAGCCTGTATGAATACGACAGAAATAACGACATCCCCTACTTCAATGATTACACATTCGACACCTTCCTGAAAACCACGGGAACAGGGTATAATGCCAAGTTCGGGATCATTTTCAAGCCTGTCGACGAACTTCGTCTGGGAGCGGCAATTCATACACCGACCTTTTACGATCTGCACGATCAGTACTATAACGACATGTATTCGAACATTACCTACGATGATGGTACAACGGATGATCTGGAGGCCTTCTCCGACTATTTTGACTATGATTACAAACTGCAGACGCCTATGAAAGCTGTTTTCAGTGCAGCCTATATCATCGGTAAACAGGGACTGATCAGCATCGACTATGAATGGGTTGACTATTCAAAAACGGAATTAAGCGACGGAGGTGACGGATACGACTTTTTCGACGAAAACGATGACATTGAACAGGCCCTGAAATCGGTCGGTAATCTTCATGTTGGAGGTGAACTCCGTGTAAGCGACTACTTCAGCCTTCGGGGAGGGTTTGAATACCTGCCCAGCCCGTATAAGAATGCTGCCTTTGGCAATGCCCAACTGAACGGAGACGCCGATACATACACTTATTCGGGCGGTCTCGGATGGAAAGCAGGAAACTTCTTTGCCGACCTGGCATACAAGCATGTCACCATGGACGATTATGTATTTCTTTATTCGGTTCCTGAAAACATGGAGCCTCCCACAGCCAAATTCCAGAACCAAAGTGACTTCGTAACATTAACTTTAGGTTTCCGGTTTTAAGAACAGCCTTTTGATCCCGCCTTTTTTACTTAGGATTTAGATACAACTGATGGAATCGCCGGAGCTAGCTCCGGCGATTCTTCATTTTCGTGAACCAAAAGCCGCACCTTTATCATTATTTTCTATGCTTTCAAAAAATAAACAGGCTTAGTCATTCTTTTCATCCAAATTTGAAGTATCTTTTACCTCAGATTTAATGCCGCTATGGATTCTTTCAAACCCATTGATTACAAGCTCTCGCAAGAGATTTTCCGTAAAGCAGATTTAACGGGAAGAAGGCTTACTGTCGGAGAAATGAAGACCTCGCAGTGGTTGCAGAAAAATCAAATCAATATGAAGATGATAAAGGATTTTTCCCGTAATTATCCCGATCTCAGGGTCTTTATCATCGGAGAAGGAGCTACAGAAGGTTTTTACATTTATTCCCAAAAGAAAGAAACTTGTTTTAAATTTGAGGCGACATTTTCAGAAATATAGCCTTAAACAAGTAAAATGAATCATTTTTCAGAAAACACCGACTCTTACCGTCGCTTAACGGAACAGGAAATTGACCTTCTGAAAGCCAGGGATTGTCACAGTGAAGATTGGTCGCAAGTCTTGATCCGGGGGATTTTTGATGGTTCACGCTACCACAACACGCGCTTCAGCGGGACCATACTGATTGGTGAACAGACCGGTCAAATTGAACTATTCGGGGGAGTGAAGAAGAACTGCGGCGTTTATAATGTGCATATCCATAATTGTACCCTCGGGAACAACGTCTATGTTAACCACATCAAGAATTACATTGCCAACTATGCCATTGAAGACCATGTGATCATTGATAATGCGGATATTTGTGCGGTCGAGGGCATTTGTTCTTTTGGGAACGGCATCAAGGTGCAGGTACTGGACGAAACCGGCGGGAGGAAAGTGACGATTTATGATAAGCTTTCGGCTCATCTGGCCTATCTGATGGCATTCTATAAGCACCGTGATCAGGCAATCGCCACGCTGGAAGAGATGATCGCGGCCTACACCGAAAAGATCAAAGCCTGTTATGGGGTGATCGGCCACCATTCCCGGATTTTTAACTGCAGAAAAATCATCAACGTGCGGATCGGGCCGCACACCTTTATTGACGGGGCCAGCATGCTTGAGAACGGATCGCTGAACGGGAATGCCGATGCCCCGGTGAGAGTCGGCAATGATGCAATTCTCAGGAATTTTATCGTATCATCAGGATCAGAAGTCTCTGACGGGGCTATTGTGGCCGACTGCTTTATTGGCCAGGGGTGCGTGCTGGGGTCACAATACTCGGCCCAACAATCGCTGTTCTTTGCCAACTGCCAGGGATTTCACGGCGAAGCCTGTTCCATTTTTGCAGGTCCTTATACCGTGACCCACCACAAGTCAACGCTTCTGATCGCCGGGATGTTTTCGTTTTGTAACGCGGGCAGCGGGTCGAACCAGAGCAATCATATGTACAAACTCGGGCCCATTCATCACGGCATCGTGGAACGAGGCTCCAAAACGACCAGTGATTCGTATTTGCTGTGGCCTGCAAAAATCGGCGCTTTCACACTGGTTATGGGAAGACATTATAAGAATTCCGACACTTCCGACATGCCCTTTTCATACCTCATTGAGAATGACGATGAGAGCTGGCTTGCGCCGGGTGTCAACCTGAAGAGTATCGGAACCATCAGGGACGTCATGAAATGGCCCCGCCGTGACAAGCGGACTGATCCGTGCAAAATGGATCACATTAATTTCAACCTGCTCAGCCCGTTCACGATCAGCAAAATGCACAAAGCCATTCAGACCCTGGAACAGATCAGGAATATTTCAGGTGAAACAACAGAAGTGTTTTCCTATAATAATACCAAGATAAAGAGCGAATCGCTGAAAAGGGGAATTGAACTGTACCGGCTTGCCATCCTGAAATTCATCGGCAATTCCGTTATTACCCGCTTAAATCAATGTCCGCTTAGCTCTCCTCAAAAGGTAGCCGAATGCCTTACTCCAAAGGGGATAACCGGAATAGGTGAATGGATCGACCTGTCAGGTCTTTTTGCACCTAAAACTGAAGTTGACCGCCTGCTGAATTCCATAGAGGATCAAACTGTTTCCAGACTCGGTCAGGTGGAAGATTTCTTTAAGGAGTTGCATAATCAGTATTATGAGTATGAGTGGAACTGGACAGCAGAGTTTATCGGGAATTACCTGCATAAAGCGGTGCAGGACTTCTCTGTCGAGGAGTTGATCGATATGGTGCGGGAATGGCGTGAAAGCGTCATTGCCATTGATAAAATGCTGTATGAAGATGCGAAAAAGGAATTCCGGATGAGCGCCATGACCGGATTCGGCATTGACGGAGACCGGCAGGTGAGACAACAGGACTTTGAACGTGTAAGAGGCCGCTTTGAAGACAACGACTTCGTGAAGGAAATCTGCAATCACATCGAGAAGAAGAAAAACCTGGGGAACCGGGTTATTCAGCAATTGAAAGAAGCACAGAAATTACCAATCATATGAGATTAATTATTCAGGACAATTACGGGAAAATGTCCGAATGGGCAGCCGGTTATATTGCGCGGAAAATCGGGCTGGCAAAGCCCACGAGTGAAAAACCCTTCGTACTCGGACTTCCTACGGGCTCGTCACCCCTGGGTGTCTACAGGGAACTGATCGCCTTATACCGGGCGGGGAAAGTATCCTTCAAGCATGTCGTGACTTTTAACATGGACGAATATGTAGGGATTGGGCGTGATCACCCGCAGAGTTATTACACATTCATGTGGCAAAACTTTTTCAGCCATATCGACATTCAGCCGCAAAATACCAATATTCTGAACGGTACCGCGCCGGACATCAAAGTGGAGTGCGCCGCATACGAACAGAAAATAAAAGACGCAGGCGGCATTGACCTCTTCCTTGGCGGTATTGGCCCTGACGGACACCTGGCTTTCAATGAGCCTGGCTCTTCCCTCTCCTCCCGCACCCGCGACAAGGAACTGAATTATGACACGATGGTGGCCAATTCACGGTTTTTCGGAAACGATGTCAACCAGGTTCCCAAAAAAGCGCTGACAGTGGGCGTCGGAACGGTGATGGATGCAAAAGAAGTGCTGATCATCGTCAACGGCCATGGAAAGGCACGGGCGCTGAAGCATGCAGTCGAACACGGCGTGAATCATATGTGGACCATCAGTGCCCTGCAGCTTCACCGGAAAGGTATGATCGTTTGCGACGAACAAGCGACCTATGAACTGAAGGTTGGCACCTATCGGCACTTCAAATCGATCGAGGCTGAAAACCTGGATCCGGAAAAACTGATGGACTCGGACCTGATCTGGTGAAACAGACACAAGTATCAAGACACAAGTATCAAGACAAGAGTTCCTGAGTTCCTGA
>JBFXKJ010000259.1:0-5522 GCA_050173895.1 Mangrovibacterium sp.
AGCCTTGCCGGACAGGAGTGGTTACCTGCCGGGAAACGAAGAGGTGTTTCATTAAATTTATATCGGTTCGCCTTTAAATCCCCACCTCACGGATTTTGCACGGCGCAATCATGGCTCGTTTCATGCGCTTTTTTAACAAATCTTCAGCGAATAAGTTTAGCGGGAAATTCACGATGTATTCCTTCACAAAGTGCAAGGCAGCCGTATGCGCGCAGGAAAAAGCAAGTCGTTGAATGACTAACGTAAAATAATAGCGGTATCTTTGTAAACAGAAATATACAGGCATGCCTGTGGTGCATGCCTGTATTTAACTTTTTATTATTCATCATGACATTCAGATCAGTTATCAGAAAGTTAGCCGCATTTGCTTTCGTTTTACCGGGATTAACAACATCTGCAGGAGTGCCCCTTCCGCGGTGGGCATTGGGAGAATTTGTCCGTCCTTTCCAGGCAGCGCCTGTGATTGCCCCCGACTCCGGAAGTACATTTTTTTGTCCCATGCGCAAGGAATCCGTCCGCTGGGAGGAAAGCGACACGTTTAATCCGGCTGCAACCGTGAAAGACAACAAAATATTCGTTCTGTACCGGGCCGAAGATAATTCGGCTACCGGGATCGGAAAGCGGACTTCACGTATTGGATTGGCCGAAAGCGAGGATGGGTTGAAAATGAAAAGGAGAGATACTCCGGTGATGTACCCGGACGAAGATAGCCAAAAAACCTATGACTGGCCGGGAGGATGCGAGGATCCGCGTATCGCTGTGACGGAAGGCGGGTTATATGTAATGGCCTATACCGCCTGGAACAGGAAAGTTCCAAGACTCTGTATTGCAACATCGGCCGATCTGGTGAAATGGGAAAAACACGGGCCTGCATTTGCCAGAGCATACGACGGACGTTTTAAAGACATGGCCTGTAAATCCGGGTCTATGGTGACCAGCCTGAAAAACGGACGTCTGGTTATCACCAAAATCAACGGCAGTTACCTGATGTACTGGGGAGAACATGCGGTTTGTGCCGCAACGTCAGAGGACCTGGTTAACTGGACACCGGTGCTGGACAAAAAGGGGGAGCTTAAAAAGTTGATTCTACCCCGAGACGGCTACTTCGACAGTGCCTTGACCGAATGCGGGCCACCGGCCTTAGTGACCGACCAGGGAATTTTGTTGCTTTATAACGGGAAAAACAGCAAGGGGGACAACCGCGATCCCCGTTTCACGGCGGGAGCATACTGCGCCGGGCAGGTGTTGTTTGATGCAAAAGACCCCTACCGGCCTGTTGCCGGGCTCGATGAGCCCTTCTTCCGCCCGATGGCCGATTTCGAAAAAAGCGGACAGTATGTTGACGGAACGGTGTTTATCGAAGGCCTGGTTTACTTCCGCAAAAAGTGGTTCCTCTATTACGGCTGTGCAGATTCGAAGGTTGGTGTAGCTATTTATGACCCGCAGGCTAAAGAGTTACAATAAACATCAATGCAGAACAGACGAAAGGCCGCCAATAGACGGGCCAGGTTGCTCTGGAAGGCTTTGATGTGCAAAGCAAAGTAAGCCTACGATAATCCCCGTATTGATTTGACCAATCAAAGTTAATAGCTTCGGCACAATAAAAATCGGAAGCTATGAACAGAAAAGAAGAGATGTAAATCACATTGGCTTCAGATTCCTGTTAAGCCTGTCAATAATCTTTTCCAGCCGCGCCTGGCGGGTCTTGTCGGATTTGGTATCGAGATAAAATCTGGTATAGGTACGCTGTACCGAATGCGACATCGCCAGCAGATTGGCATACGCAAGCTCATACGGTTGAACGAGCCCCTTGAACATCGCTATTTGTTCGTCGTCAATAAGGACCCTTTCAGTCTGGTCCCATGTGCCATTTTCCTTTGCACGTTCTATGGCTTCCAACCCTTGCCGGGTCATTAAACCCTTCTGAACGAGGGTTTGCGCCAGCTCCTTGTTTTTAGCAGACCATTTGCTTTTAGGTAAACGTCGCGCAAAGTATTTTTTATAGGTTTGGTCGTCGAGCGACTGCAATTGTCCGTCTATCCATCCGTGACAAAGCGCCTCTTCCAGGGCTTCACCGGCAGAAAGGGTGATCGGTTTTCGGCTCTTATCAAAGAGTAACCATACACCATCGCTCTCCGTTCCATATTGGCCAAGCCAACCGCGAAAAGCCTGTCGGTCGGAAAATGTCAATATCTTATTCATAAACAGTGTTTAAAATAGCATTGGACTTTATTTCTAACTTTCTAACCGGAAAACTAATCATTGGCGTGAAACTTTAAAAATCGAACCTATTCGTTCAGAGCCAGCTGACCTTTTGATCCGGCTCATGCGGCTGGCCAATAATGTCGCGGTACAACCCGGGCCGTCTTGCCTGAATATACCGGTAACCACCGGCAAGCGTAAGTTTTTCCTCATGGAGGGCGGCAATTGCGAACTCGTCATCAAACGACCGGCATTCGGCAAGAATGTCGCCATAGGGATCAATAATCATGGAATGTCCGTTTTTAAGCTGGTCGTCATCCATCCCCACGGGATTCGAAAACACGACGTACACAGCATTGTCGTACGCCCTTGCCGGGAGCCATTTCATCAACCAGTCACGACCTTTCATCCCCTCAAACTCCAGCCTCAGTGAGGTGGGGTCTGCTTCGCGGTTCTTCCACAACTCCGGATCTACAAATCCGGCTCCGGGCCGGGTAGAAGGCGTACACATGGTGACATGCGGCATAAAAATGACTTGGGCGCCCAAAAGCCGGGTAGCCCTGACATTTTCGATCACATTGTTATCGTAGCAGATCAGCATACCGCACTTCCAGCCTTTCAGATCAAAAACGCAGTATTCCGATCCCGGCGTCAGGTAAGGGTTAATAAACGGGTGAAGTTTTCTGTACTTCGCAACAAGGCCGTTCTCGTCCACGCAAACATATGCTTTAAAGAGATTGTCGTCAGCATCTTTCTCGAAAAGCCCGGCGAGAACGACGATGTGATTCCGGCGGGCGATCTGCTGAAGCTCAACAAGGCTTTCGCCCTCCGGGATCCGTTCGGCCAGCGAAAGCATCTGTTCCCGGCCCAGTTTCCTGGCAAAGGTATACCCGGTCACCGAGCATTCATGAAACGCAATCACCTCCGCCCCCTCACGGGCCGCTTTCTCC
Organism: Mangrovibacterium sp.; assembly: GCA_050173895.1. Lineage (GTDB taxonomy): Bacteria > Bacteroidota > Bacteroidia > Bacteroidales > Prolixibacteraceae > JBCFBK01. The sequence goes on from JBFXKJ010000259.1 coordinate 3,153, forward strand.
GAAAGCCGGTCGATAACCGACAGGTTATACTTCTTATCGCCGCTCCTGTTCTCAAATTGTGCAGTTGCAATTTTTAACTGGCTCATAAAGTTAACGTTTTTAATAGAACAAGTTCCCAGGCTTTATTGCTCAAGGATTTCCTCTATTTCACCCAAATGAAGATCGAGATGCCTCAGATAATCGGTTATCATCTCTTTCAGCGAGACCAGTTGGCCAGGTACGGCAATCCATTGATTGTTCAGTTTATCTTCCCGGATATTGCCGACGACATGCGCCACGTGCAGATTGGCATATTTCCAGTGCTGCACCAGGTTATGCCAGTTTTCATCCTGATAATTCTGGATTGCGATCCAGCGGTCGTTATTGCCGAAGGTGGCATAATTCGGAAAGCTGAACGGGCCGGGCTGGTACTGCAGATGGACCACGCGGTGCGTATTGTTCGACGCCGAGTCGATCATGTGCCCTACGATTTGCTTAATGGTACGCTGCTGGGAATTTCGCCGCTGACTGATCACGTCGTCCTGCAATTGAAGCAACCGGTTTTCCCACTCGCTGACGCGGGCAACAATGCCCTGTACAATTGGCTCAAATTCATTTATCATACTGATCTATCTATCATTTCCCAAAAATACTGAAATTTTGATCAGATAACAGTTGTTATTTGGTGACTTTCTCTATTAATTTGTACGGGTGTGGCTTCTGTTTCAGGGACTTTGTACTTCCGGAGAACTTCCGGAACCCATACTGGGCCATATTGCAGGCACTTGCCGAAAGCCCGTTCTGTTTCAGGTACTTTTGCGCTACTTTGGCGATGAACTCCGAATTGCCGAATGACTCCCGTATAAAATAACCACCTCGTCGGTTTGCTGATCGGCTGGTTTTCTGAATATTTTTTTGATTGCAGTTCCAAACATGATCTTGTATTTCAACAGATTGATAATTCCCCTTACTGAAAAAGCGGTCGTTGCCGCTTCTTTTGCCGGCTTCGCCAGATCAGAAACCCGGTAACCGGCAGGGAAGCTGCCATTAAGCTGGCGCAGAACGCCAGGATTTTACCGGCTAAGCCGGCAATGGCGCCTACATGGATATCGTAATTCATGCGGGCAATTTTGTCGGCCACCGTCGTATTACTTAATTTGCCATAGACGTGGGTCACCTCGATCTCCTCCAGCGTGTATTGATCAAAGTACCGGTAATCGGCTTTCCAGTGGGTTTGGTCGTCGGGATTGGCCGCGACTTCAATGGCCGAACTGTCGTTTTCAGGAATATGAATCTCGAGCATTTTTACTGAAGGGTATTCTTTGGACATGCGTTGCCACAAAATATCGACAGCCGGAGTTTCCGCCTTTTGCGCCGGAATGGAATCCACTGCCGGCATGTAGAATTCGGTCAGTTGTTTGCCTCCGGAAGCCAGCCAGTAGGTTGACCGGGCAAACCACTGAAATCCCCAGACCAATCCGGTAAACGTGGTAAAAATTAAAATCCACGAGGCATAAAAACCAAGCACCCTGTGCAAATCAAGAGTTGAGCGTTCCCGGTTGGCCCATTTAACCGAGAATGTTTGCCTGGTAAACCGGCCTTTCCGGGGCCACCACAAAATGATGCCGCTTATCAGCATAAAAACGAAAATCAGGATAGCAGTAGCGACAATGGGTTGCCCGATGGCAGGCGGAAGCCAAAGGTAAAAATGCCCGTTGACGATGATCCTGAAAAAATCCCTGCTCATGTCCTTCACTTTAATCACTTCGCCCGAATAAGGATCCAAATAGATCCGGTAATAATAATCCTCGCTGTAAAAAGTGGCGACAATTGCTTTGCCCGGTTCCCTGTAAGCAATCCTGTGAATGCGCTTCCCGGGTAAAGCCTGCACCGCTGCTTCGTAAAGTCTGGACGGTGGAAGAACAGTTTTTCCCTTAACATTAACAAACTGATAGGGATTGGTTATCTGTTCAATCTCATGCTGGAAAGCCAACATACAACCGGTTACACCCATAAAAGCGACAATGATTCCGGAAACAAATCCCAGCCAGAGATGAAGTTTTCCTATAATTTTTTTAAAAGTCATGCCAATCCTGGAGGTAAGGTGATAAAGTCAACAGGTAAAGTAGTATATCCTTCGGCAGAGAACACATAAAACGAGCCAACATCTGCCTTATTTGAAACGTTGCCAGGTGTATTTCAGTATTAGTCGGCTGCGCTGGTCTAGCCGGTAGGAGACCACCGGAGCAATGCTGCACCGAAATACCTGGATCTGAGACCCGCGCATGGTGATGTTGGTGTACTCGGGCGTAGCGAAGCAACATGCTCGATACATATCCACTTATAATTCGTTTAATCCCGCCGCTAAACTATAATTTCGAACAGGTCTGA
>JBFXKJ010000260.1:0-5521 GCA_050173895.1 Mangrovibacterium sp.
AATGCGGAAAGAGGGGATGCCTGCAGACCATTGCAGGCGCCAGGCACCTGATTGAAATGGCACGCGGGGAAATTGCCCGCAATACAGCTTCCCAGCTTACCAAAGCCTTTACGGGAAAAACCGGCGAACTAATGCCCCAGGACATCGTCCGCTTTGCAAAAAAGGGAGACGAACTCTGCATCTCATTGCTCAACAAGCTCGGCACATCGCTGGGATGGGGCTTATCGATTTTGATCCAGCTTTATAATCCGGAGATGATCGTGTTGAGCGGCCCACTGGTCGCGGCGGGCCCCTATGTGCTGATCCCTGTCCAGCAGGCTGTAAACCATTACTGCCTGAACGAGATTTCGGGCAGCGTTCGGATTGAGGCCTCCGACCTGGGCGAACAGTCAGGCCTAAAAGGTATTTCCGTAATGGTTTTTAATCGTCTCTTCCGCGATAAGTCGCTCGAACTACAAGATTCTCTCCCATCCGGAAAACTTTCCGTCTGATGTAATGAAATTCCGGTTGGTCCGTCTTACTTTTGAATTCGAACCGAAACAGAATCAACGGATGTTACCCAGTGAATTTAAAAGATCGGTTTTGCCACTGAGCAACAAGCTCCTGTGTTTTGCACTTCATCTGATACAGGACGAAGAAGATGCAAGAGACGCTGTTCAGGATGTTTTCCTGAAGTTGTGGCAAAAAAGAGATTCACTGGATTTGATTGAAAACATGGAGGCTTTTGCCATGCGCATGACCCGCAACCGGTGCCTGGACCTGATGCGTGAAAGGAGCTCGGCAGCAAACGGCAACCTCCGGCTGGTGAGGCAGAAGAAGGATCATTTTCACAACCTGCAGGATGAAATTGAACTTTCTGAAACGGCTCTTTTGATCAGAAAATTAATCAGCCTGCTGCCCGACATCCAGCAAACGGTGATGTATCTTCGGGATGTGGAGCAGTATGAGTTTGAAGAGATCGCCAAAATAACGGAAATGAATGTGAATGCGATCCGGGTCGTCTTATCACGCGCCCGGAAGAAAGTGAGAGAAGAACTGTTAAAACAACAACACGATGGAACCGGAAATCATCAAAGACAAACTGCAGAGCTATTTTGAAGGGGAAAGCAGCCTGGAGGATGAACGCATCCTGCACGACTACTTCCGGTCGGAGGAAATCGACAAACAGTTCCTTCCCTTCAGGAAACTTTTCACCGGGCTGAAGGAACTGAAAAACCGCCCCGGGACCATTCAGGAAGAAGAGCTGATGGACTTTATCCTGGAGCATGAACACCGGGAAAAGATCCGTTACCGGAAGTTCTGGAAAATCGTCACCGGAGTGGCTGCGATGCTGCTGATCGCCTTACTGGCCGTTCAGTACACCACCAACAGGCAAAACTGGAGTGACACGTACACCGATCCCGATCAGGCTTACGATGCCGCTGTTCACACGCTGCACTTCGTTGCCGGCAAGTATCAAGAAGGATTGGCGCAGTTGGAGCCGGTAAGCAAAATTAATCAGGCGGTAAGGCCGATGGCTAAAAGCATAAACATGATCAACAAGGGTTTTGAAGAAATGAGAAACGTCGGGAAAATAGCAGAAGAAACAGAAAGGCAACAGGTGTCAGACACAATCCTTAAAAATAATTTGTAACCAGCTCGCAAGACAAACGCATGTAAAGAATAGCAATGTTGAACCCATATTCTGAAAAAAATGAAAACAGTGAACCGCATAAAACAACTCATCCTGATCGCTTCTTTTCTGATCCCGGTCTCAGCCATCGCACAGAAAAGCCCGGTGGACAAGTTATTTGACAAGTATGCCAACAGGGAGGGCATGACTACCGTCAACATCAGCGGCACGCTGCTGGGCCTGGCCGGCAAGATCCAGACAGACAGCCCTGAAGCCGAATTCCTGTCTAACCTGAAAGCCGTAAGGATCCTTTCGGTAGAGGACCTTCAACTGAATAAGTCACTCGATTTTTATAAAGAACTGGAAAATGATGGTTTCTTTAAAAATCATGATTATGAAGTGCTGATGGAAGTGACCGAAAAAAATGAAGTGGTCCGCTTTTACGGGAAAGGCGCCGGACAGGGGAAGTTCTCAGAATTGTTGCTGGTGATCGGAGGCAATGAAAATGCGCTGATCAGTATTCGCGGGCTGATCGACCCGGAAAATATCGGAAAGATCACCTCTGCCCTGGACATTGATTTATCTGTAAATGCAAAATAGTTAATCGTTCAATTGGTAATTAGTAATTTTCGGGAAAGCCGGCGGACCGTGTCCCCGGCTTTTTTTTATCCGCAGCAGGACATGGAGACTTTTTCAAGGTTTTCCATCCCTGTTTCGATGGCTTTCAGGTTCATCGGAATTAATTTGTGGTGGCGTTCAGGCAGCGATTTTTCAAGTCCTTTGCGGATACTCTCGGTTGCAACCACCGGCCTCACCTTCAGGTAAGCCCCCAGTACGACCATATTGAAGGTTTTGACGTTCCCCATTTCTGCTGCGATCCGGGTGCCGTCGATCCGGTAAACAGTGATATCGGTGCGGGTTGGCGGATGAACAATGCCATTCGGATCGTACAGCAATATTCCACCTGGTTTGACTTTCTTTTCAAATTTATCCATCGACTGCTGATTCAGGATGATGGCCGAGTCAAATTCATGAAGGATGGGCGAGCTGATCCTTGTGTCGCTTAAGATCACGGTCACATTGGCCGTTCCCCCGCGCATTTCAGGTCCGTACGAGGGAAACCAGGTCACTTCCTTTCCCTGCATCACCCCGGCATAGGCCAGGATCTTTCCCATGGAGAGAACGCCTTGTCCGCCAAATCCGGCTATAATGATTTCTTCAGTCATTTTTTTCGTATTAATTAAACCGATAACAATTGATTTTCAGGGCATTATTGCAGGATCTCCGGATCCTGCTTCCCGTAATAAGGTGCGGGGTTATCCCGTTCTCCGTCTTTCAGATCGCCTGGCTGATAGAAGGGGAACATGTTCTTTTCCATCCACTCATTGGCCTCCACCGGAGAACAGCGCCAACCGGAATTGCAGGTCGACACCACCTCGATGAACGAGGTCCCTTTCTTCTCCATGGCATTTTGAAATGCCTTTTTAATTGCTTTTCTGCATCTTTTCACGGAAGCAGCCGAGTGAACCGATTGGCGGGTCACATAGGATGTTCCGGGAAGCTGTGCGATGAGCTCTGTAATCCGTAGCGGATAGCCGTTGCGATCCACATCCCTGCCCGAAGGAGTGGTCGAGGTCGCCTGTCCCAGCAGGGTGGTCGGCGCCATCTGTCCTCCGGTCATTCCGTATATGGCATTATTGATGAAGATGATGACGATATTCTCGCCGCGGTTGCAGGCATGCATGATCTCGGCTGTCCCGATTGAAGCCAGGTCGCCGTCGCCCTGATAGGTAAACACCACCTTTCCGGGGTTGACGCGGGCGATTCCTGTCGCCACCGCCGGCGCCCTGCCATGGGCAGCTTCCTGCCAGTCGATGTCGATATAATTGTAGGCAAAGACGCCGCAGCCAACGGGCGACACGCCAATTGTCCGTTCCTGTATTTCCAGATCGTCAATCACTTCGGCCAAAAGACAATGAACAACCCCATGGCTGCAGCCGGGGCAGTAATGCATCGTGTTGGCAGTGAGAAGCCGGGGCTTTTCATAAACCAGGTTTTCGGGTTTAATGATCTCGTTGATTTCCATTACCTATCCTCCTATCAATGATTTTTGCAAGGCATCCAGCACTTCTCCGGGAGTGGGGATAATTCCCCCCATCCTTCCGTAAAATTTGACGGGCGGGTTCACGCCTGCGTCGAAGGCCGCCAGCCGGATATCTTCCACCATCTGCCCGGCGTTCATCTCCACACTTAAAAATCCTTTTATCCTCCGGGCAAGCATGCCGACCGGCTCTTTGGGAAAAGGATAGAGGGTTATGGGACGGAGAAGGCCAACTTTGATCCCCCTGGCCCGGGCCAGTTCGACCGTTTTCTGGCAAATGCGCGCGGCAGAGCCAAAAGCCACAAGCACATATTCGGCATCATCACAGTCGAGCATCTCACAGCGAACTTCTTCCTGCTCCATCCGGCGGTATTTTCCCTGAAACCGGATATTGTTTTCCTCCATCTTTTCCGAATTCAGTTCCAGGGAGGTGACAATATTCCGTTCCCTGTTTTTTCGTTTGCCAAGGGTCGCCCACGATCCGTAGCGGCTTTCGATCTCCGCATCCGTCAGCCGGTTTTCATATTCACCCAGTTCGACCTTTTCCATCATCTGGCCGATCGCGCCGTCTGAGAGGATCATGGCGGGATTGCGGTATTTGAAGGCCAGATCAAAGGCCAGCTTCACAAAATCGTGCATTTCCTGCACTGAAGCCGGTGCCAGCACGATCAGGTGGTAATCGCCGTGGCCGCCTCCTTTGGTCGCCTGAAAATAATCGGCCTGCGACGGCTGAATGGTGCCCAGCCCGGGACCACCGCGTTGTACATTGACAATCACGCAAGGCAGTTCGGCTCCCGCCAGGTAGGAAATGCCTTCCGACATCAGGCTGATACCGGGACTCGACGAGGAGGTCATCACCTTCTTACCGCAACCGGCTGCCCCGTAAAGCATATTAATTGAAGCCACCTCACTTTCAGCCTGTAAAACAACCATACCCGTATCGTTCCAGGGCTCCCGGGCCATTAGGGTTTCCATCACTTCCGACTGTGGAGTGATCGGGTATCCGAAATAACCATCGCAGCCACAACGGATCGCTGCCTCGGCAATCACCTCGTTCCCTTTCATTAACCGTAATTCTCCCATTTGTTTTATCTTTTTGATTCCTAAGTGTTCACTATTTCACTTTCACACGGTACACCGTGATACACCTGTCGGGGCACACGGCAGCGCAGTTGGAACATCCGATACAGTCGCCGGGCAATGCCATCCATGCGAAATGATATCCCTTGTTATTGACCTGCTTGTTTAGGGCCAGTACATGCTGAGGGCATTCCTCCACACAAAGGCCACATCCTTTGCATTCTTCCGTGTCAACCACTACTGCTCCGATAACTTTTGCCATGGTTCTTTTTTTATATCTACAAAACTATTCTAACCGATAAAGCCTTGTCGCAACAAATGTTGCGAAAACTAAATACTGTTCAGAATCCGGGTAAAAATATTCCGGTGGATGCCCAGATAAGAAGCAACATGCTGACGCTGTACCCGGGAAACAATCTCACTATGTTCCTTCATGAAACTTTTCACCCGTTGGGAGGCCGAAAGCGACTGCAACGAATGCACCCTCTTCAGCGCCTGGATGTAACTCTCCTCGGCCATAATCCGGACCATCCGCTCGAAAGCCGGGCTTTGATCGAGCAAGTCCTCATATTCCGACCGTTCTATAATGATTAACTCCGAATCTTCATAGGCCCGGATCCACTCGGGTGATTTTCTTGCAGAAACAAAGGTCTCGTAACTGCTCACAATACTGTTACCGGGGGTGTAATAAAAGCGGGAGATCCACTCCTGTCCGTTCTCGGAAAGAT
>JBFXKJ010000261.1:0-5512 GCA_050173895.1 Mangrovibacterium sp.
ATCCGAATATAATTTGTTTTCTAATGCCGGATGGAAGTCGCATGTGAATATTCATCCGTGTTTGTGTTTTTATCGAACATGCTCGTTTCATTGACGGGTACGGATATAGGTATTAAAATCAAGCATCTGACCCGTTTGGGTGCCCATGTCCAGTTTAAGGGTTTCACGCCGTGTATAATCAAAATACAAGATTTCGAAGGTATGTGTCCCCTTTTGCAGTGCCACATAACATTCTTTTTTAATCTCGTAGTGCATGCCGTCGTTGTCGATGATCTCCCTGCCGTCGATCAGAAGCCGGCTTCCGTCGTACGATTCCAGCAGAAAGCGGTAAACGTCTGTCTGCGGAACTAAAAAGCTTCCCCTGAAGCGAACAGCAAAATGATCTTTCACGCGGGGCTGGATCGGGTGCAGACTGACCGAATCGAGATCAAATGTTTTTTCAGGTTTTATTTTATCAAAATCAGGTAACCAGGTCCAGTTACCCGGCACATATTCGGCTTTCACCTTTTTCACAGCCTTTCCTGTGGCCGGGAAAAGAGGCAGTTTGACAAACGCTTTTTCCGCACTTCGGCTCTGCAGATCCGGTTCCTGAATAAGCGCAGAGACATTCGCCGACCGGTCGAGTTTAAGCCTGAGAATCTTCTCATCGCTTGTTTTTTGTTCTTCTTCCGACTGCCGGTAAACAATGCTTCCCGATGGGTTCAGATTCTGAATACTGACAGTCGTGGTATCGATGAAGTATTGGTTTCCGGTAATCATTGGAGCATTGATCCGCCGGTATTCTCCCTGCTTTTCAATGATCCAGGAATCAAAAGCAACTCCGGTGGTGTCGATAGCCCTGGCCGTTAAAACCGGCCCGGCGATCTGCACATTCAGGAAGTGATGGGCGCTTCTTGTCCGTGCGCCGTACCACGTTCTGTTCGCAGCATCCCTGTCGAGCCCGCCTCCACCGCCTCCCAGTGTCACATAGGTCACACCGTTTACCAGATCGACTTTGTCGCCGGCGACCGGCCAGGTTCGTTCATACAGGTGAATATGGCCGTTAAGAACCAGATCGACTCGATAGGTTTCGTAAAGTTTTTTCAAATACATTTCGTTGGGATCGCCATGCGTCTGCGTTTGAAACCAGGTATTTCCGTATGCGTTTTCAGAAGAGGTGTACACCGGATGGTGATGAACCATAATTTTCCACATTTCCGGAGATGATGCCAATATCTTTTCCAGTTTTTTGTATTGTTCCGATCCCGGCAGAATATCTTTGTTAGTATTGGCAAAAACGAATAATACATCTCCTTTCTTTACCGTATAAAACGATTCCGGGTCCGGCAGGCAAAGATACCGGTAGAACCAGTCATGATTCATTTCGTGATTCCCGATAGCCGGGTAAAGCGGATAAAACCGAAAAAGTTCAGATGCGGGTTTAAAGAACTCGTCGGTCCAGTCATCCTTATGCGGCCCGTATTGGACCATGTCGCCCGCATGGACGACAAAGGAAGGCCGTTCGAGCGCCATGAGACCGGCTATTCTTCCCCATACCTTCGGGTGGCCCTGAGTGTCCCCAACCACTGTGAACGACACCGGCATCTTCCGGTAATCGGGAATAGTTAAAGGAGTAACGGGACCATAGAGCGTATCTTTTGCTGCACTTATGCTGACAGCCTGGTAGAAATAATGTCCATCCGGAATTAAGCCGGTTACCTTCACCTGATGGAACGCGGATGCGGATTTTTCGCCGAATGTTTGATCAAGCCGCGGGCTTAACACATTGAACTCAGCAACACCGAGACGCACCTCCCCTTTCGCCGGGACTGTGGTCTCCCAAAGCAGGTAAAATGAATCGTCATTTACCTGTTGAAGGTACGGTTCCACAATAAAACTGAGCGCTTCGTTCTTCTCTGTTTGAGCGGCCAACATCAAAAATTGGAACAACAGCATTCCGGCTGTCAGGATTTTCAGGTTCATGGCTTAAGTTTCAGAATTTGATTAAAAAAAGGCCGACGTAATCAGGATCATGACTACGCCGGCCTGACTGTTTAAGTTATCTCCCTATCAAAAAAACTGCTAATTCCCGTTTTTATTCACATCCCACCACAGCGGTGTTGATTCAAGATCGGGTCCGCCCAGCAGTTCCACCGCCTTCGCGTATTCTTCAGCCTGACCTGTCCGTTCATTTTCAGGATAAAGTAGCCGGGTAACGATCATTCCTTTGGTAACATCGATATTCGGGTTCATTGAATTCTTCTTCGGGTACAGTTTGGGCAGGCGGGTCCTGCGGTATTCGTTCCATGCTTCCCAACTGTCCGGATAAAGAGCAAGCCACTTTTGGGTAATGATCTGTTCGTACTGATCCTGCTGATTGGAGGCAAATTTTACCGGTATATCGGTCATCGGCGGATCATAGTACGGATAATTGTCAGGTGCAACTGGTGTTGCAGTACTGTTAATATAAGCCGTGATGCTTGCAGCAGGAAAAGATGCACCTTTCCATTGCCTGATCGAAACTTCAATTCCTTTCTCATAGAACGACTGAGCCGATCCGCCCATGCTCCATCCTCTCCAGGCACCTTCGGCTTTCAGAAAGTAGGTCTCTGCAGCATTGGCCACGTTAATGGGAACCGCAGTCGATACAATGTCGGGGCCTACCCACCTCGGGCCAAAGTTGGAGTATAATTTGAAAGCAACAATATCAGTCGAGGTAAAACCTGGCGTCAGGCCGTGATAACCGCCGATGTTGGCCATGATTTCCGGATGCTCGCTGGTTGTCTCCTGTTTGACTACAGAGAAGTATTCCTGCATCCGCGGGTCAGCATATCCTTTTAAAACGCTTTCCATACACGTGCTCATGGAATTCTGGTGCCAGCCGCCAATACGGCACATTCCGTTCTGCAAGCCGTTGAAAGAGGGAACATTCACAATAAAGGCATCATCGTCGTTGCTGTCCATCATGGCACCTTTCACTGCGGCTTCAGCCTCTGTTTTAGCCTTGGTCGGATCGATATTGGAAATCCGGCAGGCCATGCGAAGTCGCAGCGTATTGCCAAACTTGATCCATTTAATCACTTTGCCGCCATACATGATGTCCCCTTCTCCAAACATGTTCAGGTTTGCATTTTTCCCGACTTCTGCCGTCAGATAATCCACCGCAGCAGTGACATCCCGGAAAATATTATAATACACATCCTTCACACTTTCATAAGGCACCACATTGCTTCCGTTTCCGGCTGCCGTGTAAGGAAGCGGCCCCCAGGAATCCACCAGACGCTGCATAATGTAGCCTTTCCAGATCATGGCAACATGGTAAGCCACCGGATTCTTCTCGATCGAGTTGGTTTGAATGGCAACGATTGCAGGTATGGCCTTACTGAAAAAATTACCAAAAACGGATTGCTGATGGCCCAGTTGAAAAACATTCTGCTCGCGGTCCACACCGCCAATCACACAATAACCTGAGAAATGATCGGTCACGTTACTTTTCCAGCGGCTGTACTGATTGCTTGTCAGCTCACAATTTCCCTCGATCAGCGCCCTTGTAAACAAGCCGGCCAGCTCTTTATCGGAAATGTCCATCAACTGGGTCTTGTTTGTGTTGTAATCCTCAAATTCATCGGTGCAGGCCCCAACTGTCATTAATAATAGGCTCAAGATAACCGCTATATTTTTGTTTGATAGAAATAAATGTTTCATTATTGAAATATTTAGTGATTACAAGGACAATTTCAAATTAAAGCCAAAGGTGCGGGCTCCGGGAAGAAAGGAATTTTCAGCTCCCTGGCCATTCACGCCCGTGTCGTAGGTCACATCCGGATCAAACCAGTCGCAGCCGTTAAAGAAGTAGAACAGGTTACGCCCGACAACTGACACCTTCATTGATTTGACAACAGCACTCCTGACGGGGATCGTATAACCAAGCGAAAGCTCGCGGAGTCTTGAATTGGTTGCATCGTGACTGAACAATTCGACCGGTCCGTTATTGGAACTGCGGCCTCCGACCATCGTGCCGTATGCTTCAGCCGTAATCTCGATGTCATTCACCGAGCCGTCTTCCCTGACGCCGTCAAACACAAAGCCTTCCCGTCCGTACAAGGTCTCCGGGCTACCCCCGGTTGCCATCAGCATCGATTCGGTAGCCGACTGACGAACACCGCCGTAATTGAGGTCGATCAGGAAATTCAGTGACCAGTTTTTGTATTTGAACGTATTGGTCAATCCACTTTGCCAGTCATAATTAAAATTGCCCAAATAGGTGTCCGCTTCAGCCGTGATCATCGGGAGACCGGTTGCCGCAACCATTATCCGTCCCTGCTCATCCCGCCTGAATCCCCGGGAGTAAATTTCTCCGTATGGATGTCCTACCTCAACCCAGGCCTCTCCTAAAGCAAGGTTGGCACCGCTCAGTTCGTAACGCTCAATATTTCCCCAAAGCTCCTTTAATTTATTTTTGTTTTTAGCAAAGGTAAAATAGAGGTCCCAGGAAAAATCTTTTTTCTCAACAGGAGTGGCCGAGATCATCAGTTCAATCCCCGTATTCTGAATATCGCCGCAATTAATCTGCGTACTGGTGTATCCCGATGTCGGCGGAGCAGCCACGTTGATCAACTGGTTGACCGTATTCGATTTATACCAGGTAAAATCGATCCCCAGGCGGTTGTCCAAAAACTTAAGTTCCGCGCCGGCTTCCCATGATTTGGATTTTTCAGGGATCAGTTTTTCTGCCACTTTACTTCCGCTGGTTGTGATCTGGCCGATAGGACCATCGGTATTTCTCCCATATGTCTGGAAAATGGATGCAAAACCTGCACCGGCACCTACCTGTGCATAAGAACCACGAACCTTCGCAAATGTGATCACCTCGGGCAGCTCGAACATATCGGAAATAACCCCGGTCAGACCTACTGAAGGATAAAAATAATCATAGGGAGGAGGCAGGGTGGAGTTCCAGTCGTTACGGGCTGTAAAATCGACGTAAAGCATCGATTTATACGATACCTGAGCCGTTCCGAACAGACTCTGGATCTGCGTCCGGGAGTCTCCGTCTGATGTTGTGTTCGATTTCCCGTAGTTCAAGGCAAATTTGTTTTCGACCGTGAGCCCATGTGTATCTGCAACCTGAGATCTCCCCTGACTATCCTTGATTTCCGCTCCTGCCATCGCACTGAAGCCAAGACCATTGGACAGTTCTTTGTGAAAATTCAGCATAAAGTCGGCAGTCATATTCCGTGCCTTGCTAAATGCCGTATAATAGTTTCCGTAACCATCATTAATATAACTGGCGTCCCAGTATATTTTTTCTTCGGCATCGTCATGGATGGCATCAAGCGAGGCCCGGCCCTGAACCCACAGCCAGTCGGCAATGTCATATTTCAGCGAAGCAAAGGTCGTGATCCGGTCGCGGCTGGTTGGTGCAACGCGCCGGTACATAGCCCAGTATGGATTCAGTACCGATTCTGAACCGCCCGGAACCCACATGTTCTGCTTTAATGAACCTTCGTCGTTATAATATTCGAAGTTTTTT
>JBFXKJ010000262.1:0-5483 GCA_050173895.1 Mangrovibacterium sp.
ACCGGAAAAAGCCGGAACTGCAATTTCAAAATATACAGGTGGAGGGTGTATCCGATCCGCTGCAGCGAAAGTATATTATTCAGAGCCTGAAGCATCGTTCCAATACAATCAGCCTGAACGAACTGCGGCAGGAATATTTTAAGCTGGTGGCCGACATGCAGATCCGGTCGGTGAGGCCACTGGCCATGTACAATCCTGAGTCCGGTTATTTCGACCTTCATCTGAAGGTTAAAAAAGAAAAACCCATGGAGATCCGTTTTGGGGGGAATATCTCGACCAAGCCGATTAACCAGGGTTTCTTTAGCCTTGATTACCGGTTCTTCAAGAACAGGGCATACGCCTTGAGTACAAACATTTATTTCGGACGTTTTTACAGTTCAATTAATCTGGGAGGAAGAATAGACTTTCCTTCCAAAATCCCCTTTTATGTTTCGGGCGATCTCACATTTAACCGCTGGGATTACTATGCCACCAGCAACGAGTTCTTTTTTGAGGACGTGTTACCACCCTACGTGATCAGGGATGAAAATAACCTGCGCCTGGAAGTTGGGTTCCCTGTTAAGACCAAGGGAAAGCTGGTGTTCGGCAGCAGCCTTTCGGCCACATCAGATGCCTACTATACCAATGGAGAGATTAAAAAGGCGGATTACGCGGATAATACCGATTTTGATGCGCTTGCAACCCATGTGCGACTGGAGAAATATTCTTTCAATTACAGGCAGTTTCCCACTGAAGGAATGTCTTCTTTTCTGGGGCTGACTTATGTAGACGGAGAAGAAAACTTTAGACCCGGTTCCGCCTCCCCTACGCTCGAAAGATACCGGCATAACCATAACTTTTACATTCTGAAAGGGAGTTATGAAAAATACTTCAAAATCAACCGCCGACTGTCGGCCGGATTTCTGACAGAAGGCCTCTACAGTAACAAAAAAGTCATGAGCAATTACCGGTCAACTTTACTGGCTGCGCCCGTTTTTTCCCCGGTACCTTACAGCCAGACCCTCTTTCTTCCCGATTTCAGGTCGCCCAAATACCTCGCTTCAGGAGTGAAATTCATAGGAAAGCTGTCCGACCAACTCCACTTCAGGGTGGAAGGGTATGGCTTTGCCCCTGTCCGGGAAATTACGGAAGCTGAAAATTATAAGGCCATTTACAGGGATGAAATCTTTCACTCATTTAAAGCGATGGCCCTTGGCGGATTGGTTTATCACACAGGAATGGGGCCGGTGAGTCTGACACTGAACTATTTTGACAACCCGGGTACCCGTTTTTTTGTGGTTTTTAGCTTCGGCTACGTGTTGTTTAACCGGCGGGGATATTGACCACCGGCCGCGTTGCAGAGCGACGGACCTGCCCGTCCGGTGAATTATTTTCCGGCAATACCGGATTTTGTGACAGATAATTTATACTTTCAGGGTTTGAATGTTTTCATTTACGCAGTGATTGTTATCGCGACTTGTTTCTTACAAAAAATTGATATTTATGAAACGAACATGTTGCTCTGTAACGTCCGAGGATATGATAATGATTTTCAGCAACATGGAGTTCCATACGACAATTAAAAAACAAATTATTAACGTATGAAACGAGCCATGGAAGCCGCGGCATTCGCCCGAGTTGATGTTTACATGCGAGTTCCATACGTCGATGTCCTTTAGAAAAGTGATGAAGTTTAGTACGCAAATTATACATAGTTAAGTTGAAACGATAAACATATGAAACGAGCCATGGAAGCCGCGGCATCCGCCCGAGCTGATGTTTATTGGCGAGTTCCATACGTCGATGTTCTTTAGAAAAGTGACGAAGTTTAGTACGCAAATTATGCACGGTTAAATTGAAACGATAAACATATGAAAGGCAAAAGAATATTTCTTGGGTTCTTATTGATCTTTACCATATTTTTTGCAGACTCAGTCAAGGCACAAAACTTCTTCAATTCGGACTATGACCCGGCAAAAACATACATTCTGCTGACACACCCTACGGTGGAAAATATTGAATCGATCAAATACCTCGTGGATAATCATATCCTTTTTGTCGGAGAATCAGAATTTATCGGCGTTTACTTTTATGCGGAGAAGTATGATTATTCGCAGACCATCCGGTATATCCGCGACAATAACCTGGAAAAATTTCATTTGCAGCGCCTTACCGGTACGCTTACCAACGAAAATATCTTCACACCCAATGATTTCACAAACAATTTCGACATCATGTTCAGCCAGTCAAAAGGCGTATTTTTATTCGGCGGCCCTGATATTCAGCCGGACTTATATGGTGAAGAAAAGAAATACGCGGAAGTGACCGATCCTCAGCGGCATTTATTTGAATTATCCCTGGTTTTTCACTTGCTCGGCAGCAACAGGAACCCAAATTTCACGCCCTTTCTGGAAAGAAACCCCAAATATTTTATCATCGGCTTCTGTCTGGGAATGCAAACCATGAATGTGGCGACCGGAGGAACCATGATCCAGGATATTCCGCAGGAGTTATACGGAGTGAACAGTCCACAGGACATTGTACAGCTCAATCCTGACAACATCCACCGGAATTACTGGCAGGATATCTTTGACAATGATCAGCTTATGCCGGTTAACTTTCATCCCCTGCGGCTTGAGATCGGGGGTTTTTTCATGAAAGAAGTGAAATGGGGCAAATCAAATATCTCGCCTCCCGTACTCAGCTCGCACCATCAGGCTGTTGAGAACCTGAACAGTATGTGGGAAGTGACAGCCCGTTCGATGGATGGAAAGGTGATCGAAGGAATCCGTCACAAGAAGTATCCCAATGTATTTGGGGTGCAGTTTCATCCGGAGGTACCGGCACTTTACCAAGCCCAGCAGGCGTATAAGTTTTCACCACGCGATGTAATGAAAAGCTATAATGAGCGCATTGGAAATGACGGGATCAAGTTCCTCAAGCGTTTTTGGAAAAGAGTGTCCAAGGCTGTGAACTGACAGACGGAGCTTCCACAAGCATCCTTTTATTCGATCTCACTTATTTCATTTCCGGCTGTCCCTGAAATAATCAGGGAATCGTTCCTGTTTGCCTTAAAAATCCTATTTTTGCAGCTCAAACAGGGACTATGGGCTTTACAGAAGAAATAAAAAGGAGAAGGACATTTGGGATTGTCAGCCACCCCGATGCAGGGAAGACAACCCTGACCGAGAAGTTGCTGCTTTTCGGAGGGGCCATCCGGGTTGCCGGGGCCGTTAAGAGCAATAAGATCAAAAAGGCGGCCACCTCCGACTTCATGGAAATTGAGCGTCAGCGCGGAATATCGGTTGCCACCTCTGTGATGGGATTTGACTATCGCGGCTATAAGGTCAACATTCTGGATACACCGGGGCATCAGGATTTTCAGGAGGACACCTTCCGTACACTCACGGCGGTGGACAGTGTGATCATCGTAATTGATGCGGCGAAGGGTGTTGAACCTCAAACCGAGAAACTGATGAACGTATGCAGGATGAGAAAAACGCCTGTCATCATTTTCATCAACAAACTGGACCGTCCGGCACTCGACTCCTTCCAACTGCTCGATAAGGTAGAAGAACAGCTTCAGATCAAAACCCGTCCCTTAAGCTGGCCTATCAACAGCGGGCCTGAGTTCAAAGGGGTATACAACATTTACAACAAAAGCCTGAATCTTTTCAACGCCAGTGTCCAGGAAATTGAGCAGGGGATCCGCTTCGAAGATCTCAGCGATCCGTTGCTGGAACAGCACATCGGAAACGATGCAGAAACCTTGCGTGAGGAATTGGAACTCATCGAAGGCGTTTACCCGGAATTTCTCGTTGATGATTATCTGAAAGGAAATCTCGCTCCGGTTTTCTTTGGCAGTGCGCTCTACAATTTCGGTGTACAGGAATTGCTTGACACCTTTGTTGAAATAGCCCCGTGGCCCCGCCCGTCCTATACAGAAGAACGGGAAGTGAATCCCGAAGAAGATGAATTTAAAGGCTTCGTCTTTAAAATCCATGCCAACATCGACCCAAACCACCGGAGCCGGATTGCATTTTTAAAAATATGCGCGGGAAAGTTCGAACGGAATGGAGTTTATAAACACGTCCGCTCAGGAAAAACATTCCGGATCTCCAGTCCCACCGCTTTTATGGCTTCCCAGAAAGAAATCGTGGATGAAGCCTATCCGGGCGATATTATCGGCATCCCCGATAACGGCAACCTGATTATCGGCGACACGGTCACATCGGGAGAGGACGTTCATTTCAAAGGTCTGCCAAGCTTCAGCCCCGAATTGTTCCGCTATATTGAGAATGCCGATCCCATGAAGGCCAAGCAGCTCGCCAAAGGTGTTGATCAGTTGATGGAAGAGGGCGTTGCGCAACTTTTCACCAGCCAGTTTAACGGACGAAAAATTATCGGAACCGTCGGGCAGCTTCAGTTTGAAGTCATCCAGTACAGGCTGGAGCATGAATACAACGCCAAATGCAGGTTTGAGAATATCCCGATGCACAAAGCCTGCTGGATTGAATGCCATAACAAGAAGACACTCGCCGAATTCAAACAGAGAAAGCATCAGAAGATGGCCGTTGACAAGCGGGGCCGCGATGTATTCCTTGCCGACTCCCCCTTTATTCTGCAAATGGCCCAGGACGAATTCAAGGAAATCAAGTTCCATTTCACCAGTGAATTTTAAATCAATGAATATTTCTCTATATTCGTAAAAAACGATAGGCTCATGGAGGAGTTGTACGGGACAGATCTGTTTTCCTACGTCATTTTGCCCTTGCTGATTATCATAGCCCGCATCAGTGATGTCACTTTCGGGACCCTGCGGATCGTGATGGTGTCGAAAGGGCAGAAACTCATCGCTCCTGTTCTGGGTTTCTTTGAAGTGGTGATCTGGCTTATTACCATGAGCAAGGTGATCCAGAACATCGACAACTGGCTGGCTTATGTGGCCTACGGGCTTGGCTTTGCACTGGGAAATTACATTGGCCTGCTCGTTGAGGAACGGCTTGCGGTCGGGGTGGTCAGGCTTCAGATCATCACCCGGACCAATGCCGATGAGCTGGTCGTCCGGCTACGGGGAAGCGGCTATGGGATCACCTACCACGAAGCCAGTGGCTCAGAAGGTAAGGTGGCCGTCATTTATTCGGTTGTTAAACGCACCAACATCAACAGTGTTATTGAGCTGATCGGCAAATACAATCCACAGGCATTTTACACCATCAGCGATGTACGGTTCGTCAGCAAGGACGTATACTCCCCCACCCTGCCGCTTTCCACATTAAGGCGCTGGAGAAAAGGGAAATAAGGCCTTTGATGCAAAACAGGTCCTTCCCGGAGCCTGGCATATAAAGAGGGCCGTTTTATTTTAAATCGTTAAATTATTCCCCGGACCCCTCTTCTTTTTTCAATAAAATTGCAATCTTTGTATGACTTTAAAACTTCTCATCTTTTAAGGCCATTAACCGCAAAAAAAAAAACTATGTTTTAGTTACAGACCTTAAATAAAA
>JBFXKJ010000263.1:0-5502 GCA_050173895.1 Mangrovibacterium sp.
TTAAAGATAAACTGAATGATCAGAACAATTGCGGATGTTCTCCGGTACGCACAGCGGGGAGAAAAAAAGAAGATGGTGCTGGTAAACGGGATTGACCGGCACAGCCTTGAGGCGGCTTATCAGGCCCTGGAAATGGGACTGGTTGAGGTCCTGATAACCGGTCCTGCCGGTTTGATCAACGACCGCTGCCGGGAGGCCCATCTCGATATCTCCCGGTTTACGATCATTCCTGCAGAAGATGAACTGCAGGCGGCACAGGAGGCCGCACGGCTCGTGAGCGCCGGACAGGCTGATCTGATGATGAAAGGACTCATCAGCTCGGATAAGTATATGCGTGCCTTGCTGAACAAGGAATTCCGTCTGCTGGCTCCCGGAAGTACCCTGAGCCATGTGGCCGTGATCGAAAATCCAAATTACCACAAGTTGTTGATTGTGAGCGATGTGGCCGTGATTCCTTATCCCAGTCTTCAGCAGAAGGCAGCGATGATCCATTCACTGATTCGAACGGCAAAAGCCCTGGGGATCGCGATGCCGCGGGTGGCGCTGATTGCTCCGACCGAACAGGTATCGGAAGCGTTGCCTGCTACAACCGATGCGGCCCTCCTGGTCCGGATGGCCCGCGAAGGTCAGTTTGCCGGGGGAACAGTCGATGGACCAATGGCGCTCGATGTCGCTGTGGATGCGGAGTCGGCTGCCATCAAGGGAATTCAGTCGCCGGTTGCCGGTGAAGCCGATTGCCTGCTATTCCCGAACATCGACGCGGGAAATGTATTCTATAAAATGAGCACCAAACTGAGCCTTTCCCGTCAGGCTGCTGTCGTGGTGGGTGCGCTGGCTCCTGCTGTGCTCTCGTCGAGGGGAGACAGCACGGAAACAAAATTGAATTCAATCGCACTTGCATCCTTACTCAGTGACCACGGCCAATGAAAAAATTCCGTATACTAGCTATCAACCCGGGATCAACTTCAACCAAGTTTGCCGTATATGAGGATGACCAGTGCATCTTATCAAAAACAATCCGTCATTCCCTCGAAGATCTTTCCTATTACAGTTCTGTTTATCAGCAGTTTGATTTCAGAAAGGGGCTGATTATTGAAGCCCTGCTCGAAGAAGGGATCGAGGTAGACAGCATCAAACACATCATCGGAAGGGGAGGGCTGACTTATCCGGTTGAATCGGGCGTTTACCTGATCAACAACCTGATGTTGCAACATGCGCGTGAAGGCGTGTACGGGCAGCATGCCAGTAACCTGGGCCCTTTGATTGCCGACTTTATAGCCAATCAGATTCCCGGAGCAAAGGCCTATATTGCAGATCCTGTTGTCACCGACGAACTGGATGATATAGCCCGGATAACCGGACATCCTGTTTTCACCAAACGCTCCATTTTCCACGCACTGAACCAAAAAGCCATGGCCAGGGAGTATGCCCGGCAAAACGGTGTCAGCTACGAAAGCCTTCGGCTGATCGTGGTCCACCTCGGAGGAGGGATATCGGTGGGAGCGCACCTTTACGGAAGGGTCGTCGATGTGAACAACGCGCTCGATGGTGACGGCCCTTTCAGCCCCGAGCGGAGCGGATCACTGCCTGTGGGACAGATCATCGACTTTTGTTTTGAATCCCGTCTGCCAAAAGAGGATATCAGACGAATGGTTGTGGGGGAGGGAGGTTATGTGGCTTATCTGGGGACCAACAACGCCATGGAGGTCGAGCGACGAGCCAGGGAGGGCGACGCCGGCGCCAAATTTATCCAGGATGCACTTGGCTACCAGGTGGCCAAATTAATCGGAGAGATGGCGGTCGTGCTCGATGGCCGTGTCGATGCCATTCTGATAACCGGAGGAATGGCCCATAACAGGGATTTAATCGCCTATCTGAAACAGAAGACCGCCTTCATCGGCGAAATCCATGTATTCCCGGGTGAAGATGAACTGGAGGCCCTGGCGATGAATGCCCTGATGGTTGCCCGGGGAGAGGAGCAGGCAAAAATCTACGCTCCAAAAACAGACTGATCGTTCAGCTACATTTTAGAAGAAGGACTTTTTCTGCTT
This sequence comes from Mangrovibacterium sp., assembly GCA_050173895.1. Lineage (GTDB taxonomy): Bacteria > Bacteroidota > Bacteroidia > Bacteroidales > Prolixibacteraceae > JBCFBK01. Next base: position 2,052 of record JBFXKJ010000263.1, read on the forward strand.
ATTTGTATCTTGCACATCAAATTACCGTATCATTGAAAAACAATTTACCTAACCATGAAAAAATTCTTTTTGCTGGCCTCGGTCATGATTTTGACGAGCGTTGTTTATTGCCAAAGACCCGGAACAAATGTAGATGAGTCAAAAGTTCCTGAATACAGCCTGCCCGAGATCCTGGTGGCTCAGAACGGAAGAAAAATCAAATCTGTAAAATTGTGGGAGAGGATCCGCAGGCCGCAGATCCTTCAGTTGTTTCAACAGGAAATCTATGGGAAAATACCGGGGAAGCTGGAAGCCTCTGAAATTGTTGTGCATGAAAACGACGGAGAGGCCGTGAACGGATTGGCCATACGAAAACAAATCGATTTGATTTTCAGAAGAAACGGAAGGGAACTCTCGGTAGGATTGCTGATGTATCTTCCCAAAGGAAAAGAAAAAGCTCCGGTATTTCTTGGCTACAATTTCATGGGCAACCATACCGTCATGGACGATCCCGATATCCGCCTGTCCGAGTCGTGGGTCAGGGACAATCCATCGCTTGGGATCATCCATAATCAGATCACTGAACAGTCAAGAGGGGTTCAGGACGACCGCTGGCCAATTGAAACCATTGTCAGGGCAGGCTATGGACTTGCAACGGTTTATTACGGAGATGTGGATCCCGATAAAAATGATTTTACGGATGGAGTTCATCCGTTTTTCTATGCTTCCGGGCAGGAAAATCCCGCTGCAAACGAATGGGGAGCGATCGCTGCCTGGGCCTGGGGCCTTTCCAGGGTCATGGATTACCTGGGAACAGATGCGCAGGTTGACGCATCGAAAGTGATCGTAATCGGGCATTCCCGACTGGGAAAAACAGCATTATGGGCTGCAGCGACAGACCCGCGCTTTGCTGCCTGTATCTCGAACGATTCAGGATGCATGGGCGCTGCCTTGTCAGGGCGCCGCTTTGGTGAAACCGTTGCCGTGATCAATACGAATTTCCCACACTGGTTATGTGGGAACTTTAAAAAATACAACGGACGGGAAGACGAACTTCCTGTCGATCAGCACATGCTGCTGGCCCTGATCGCCCCCAGACCGCTTTATGTGGCCAGTGCCACCGAAGACCTCTGGGCAGATCCCAAAGGGGAATTCCTGTCTGCGAAAGCTGCATCGGTTGTGTATCAACTGTATGGACAGGAAGGTTTGCAGACCGATGAAATGCCTGGCCCTGATTCGCCCGTCAACGGTGTGATCAGTTATCATATCCGCACCGGAAAGCACAATATTACCCCCTACGACTGGGAGCAATATATCCGTTTCGCCGATGAACAGGTGATGAAAATGTAAGCTTACCTGCAGTCACCGTCTAAGGCGGGATGCAAAACCTGTTGGAGGCGCTGAAAAATCTCGGTAAACCAGTGGTAAAAGAAGTGAAAGTCGCCGCAGGCGGCTGCAGTTAGCTTCTCCGGTTGGTCAGGAAGGCTTCCGGTACAGGATTGAACAGGATGGCGGAAACCGGAAAGATTCGTTACTTTTGTGCCAGAACGATCTTTATCGGAATTAGACACCGAACTTATGCAGAAAAATAGTTTTCTGGCCTTTGATCTGGGCGCATCCAGCGGAAGGGCCATTTTGGGTACGCTTGAAAACAAAAAGCTTGAACTTACCGAGGTCCACCGGTTCATTAATCAAATGCAGTTTATTAACGGACATTATTTCTGGAATATTTTCAGCCTTTTTGAGGAACTGAAGAAAGGTCTGCAAAAATGCATCCGGGAATTCGGGGTTCAACCCGAATCGGTTGCCGTGGACACCTGGGGAGTGGATTTCGTACACCTGGACAGGAACGGGATGATCCTTTCGCTTCCCTATGCTTACCGGGACTCCCGCACCGACAAGGCCATGGAGGACCTGTTCCGGTTAATCCCCAGAGAAGAGGTGTACCGGATGACAGGGATTCAGTTTATGCAGTTCAACAGCCTGTTCCAGTTGTTTTCAATGGTCCGGGACAATCATCCGCTGTTAAAGGTCACCGACAGGATCCTGTTTATGCCGGATGCCCTGAATTACCTGTTCTCGGGTGAGGCGCGCACTGAATTTTCGATCGCCAGCACCAGCCAGATGATCAGGCCGGGAAGGTGTGAATGGCAACAGCCTCTGCTGGAGAAAGCAGGGATCCCCTTGTCGTTTCTTGGAGAGATCATCCCTCCCGGGACGATCATTGGAAAAATCAGTCCTGAAGTTGCCGAAGAAACCTCTTCCCGGCAAATTCCCGTGGTTGCCGTCGGCGGTCATGATACGGCCTCAGCGATCGCATCTGTTCCGGCCCGAAATGCAAATTTCGCCTATATCAGTTCCGGTACCTGGTCGCTGATGGGGATTGAAAGCGCGGAACCGATTATTTCAGATCAGACAGCAACAATGAATTTCACCAACGAAGGCGGAGTCGAAGGCACAACCCGCTTCCTGAAGAATATCATGGGCCTGTGGCTGATCCAGGAATGCAGGCGGTGCTGGGCCAAAGAAAAAGAGTATTCCTGGGAGGAGATGGTTGAAATGGTGCGAACGGCCGAACCATTCAAATTCCTGGTCAATCCCGACAAAACCTGCTTTTTGAATCCCGGTGATATGCCGAAGGCCATCGTCGGGAATTGTCACGGAACAACCGGTGAAAAGCCGGCCACGCACGCAGAGATCATTCGTTGTGTCTATGATTCCCTGGCACTCAAATATCGATATACGCTTGATCAGATCCGGAAAGTCAGTGATAAACCCATTGAAAAGATCCATATCATTGGCGGCGGGTCCAATAATTACTTTCTGAACCAGCTGACAGCCAACGTCACCGGTTTACCGGTTACAGCCGGTCCGGGCGAGGCAACGGCAACGGGCAATATTCTGATGCAGGCGAAGGCCATGGGGCTGGTCGGATCGCTGGATGAAATCAGGAAAATCGTCAGAGATTCTTTTGACGTACTCACTTTTCTTCCGGAATCCATCGGACAGCTGGATGAGGTTTACAGGCGTTTCTGCACACTGGTAGACAAGGAATAAAGGAAAAGCGAGCTATAAACCGGGCTGTTGTTTTTCGGATATCTGCAGCGAAGCAGGTCTGTAATGGCGCTTGAGCCAGTGTGCCAGACCATCCAGTCCGGGAAAAAGTACCCGCTCGGTAATATTCGCCTGATCGAGCTTGTCACGTACTTCCCACTTGAGCTCTTTGGGGATGATCAATCTGCGGTAAAGGCCGGGACGGCTGACCAGCCATTCGTCCATCGCCACAGACGGATCGGTCATCACTGAAAAAAAAGCAAACTGGTTCACAATTCGTTCGTCCAGAGAAGGGGGTTCAAAAAAAATGACTTGTTCTTTTTTCAGTTTCCGGTCAAAGTCGGACAACGACCGAATCACTTCTTCGAGCATCTCGATGGTAAAAGCATTGCTGCGCTCTTCTTGCAAAAGCCTTTTC